>NZ_JBWHYQ010000015.1:0-162806 GCF_056322905.1 Lysinibacillus sp. G1-3 | reverse complement strand
AGCGGCAAATGTTTTATCTGCGCGAAAGCGAAGCGGCAGCGGCAAATGTTTTATCTGCGCGAAAGCGAAGCGGCAGCGGCAAATGTTTTATCTGCGCGAAAGCGAAGCGGCAGCGGCAAATGTTTTATCTGCGCGAAAGCGAAGCGGCAGCGGCAAATGTTTTAACTGTGCGAAAGCGAAGCGGCAGCAACAAAGCACCCCGTTGGAACGGAAATCAACCACACGCTATGGTCATCCTCCATACATAGAAAATTAAAAAACTATTGAAAACTAGTATACAACTAATTTTCAATAGTTTCTCGCTTTTCATTATGAAGCTGTTTGCGATAATAAAAACTTTGGTGACTTCCAAAGCTCTGCCCATTTTTTAATGGCAGCAATAACAATGATAAAGCCTAACATTAACATAATGACAGACAATATACCATTTAACATATTGTAACCAGCCGCCGCTGTATTCCAATACACATTTTTAATCATCCAAAAGCCCGCTACATTTACAGTGACATATAAATAGGCTAATGGGATAAAGCATGTTAAGGCGTAGATTCGCTTATCTGCAACTTTTAATACGATTGTTACACCACATACTAAACCGATTGTTGCCATCAACTGATTCGAAACGCCGAATAATACCCAAATTGAACTTATATCTCCTGAATACAATAAGTAGCCCCACATGAAACATGCAAGTGCACTTGCAAAGATTGTACCCGGAATCCAATTTGTCCGCTTCAGTGGCTTGTATACATTACCACCAAAATCTTGGATTAAATAGCGCGCTACACGTGTCCCAGCATCAATAGCCGTTAAAATAAAGACCGCTTCAAACATGATTACGAATTGATAGAAATAAGAAGAGAGTTCAGCAAACCAAGGAATTCCTGTGAAAATATCAGTCATCCCAACTGCAAGCGTTACCGCTCCTCCTGTACGTCCTTCTAAATCCATCCCAATACTTTCAGCTAAAGCATGTAAATGAACAGGCTCCATTCCTAATGTAGCAAAAACTGCTGGGGCTGAATTAATCGCAAAATAATCTGCTGGATGAAGGGCTGTTGCTGCGATTAAAGCCATTACACCTACTAAAGATTCTACGAGCATCGCACCAAAACCGACGATGCGAATATCTTCCCAGCGATCAATCATTTTCGGTGTTGTCCCAGAGCCTACAAAAGCATGGAAGCCAGAAATAGCCCCACAAGCAATTGTAATAGAGACGAATGGCCATACTGGACCAGCAATTACTGGACCACCACCATGAATAAACTCGGTAATTGGTGGGAATTGAATAACTGGATTAACGAAAAAGACCCCGATGATTAAAGCAATAAATACACCAATTTTCATGAAACTACTTAAATAATCACGCGGCGCTAATAAGAGCCAAACAGGTAATGCCGCTGCAAAAAATGCATAGATCGGTAAAATAATAGCTAAAGTATCACGGTCAAACGTTAAAAAATCTCCAAATGCTGTTCCTTGAATCATCGGTCCAAGAAATACACCGATCATCAACAAAATAAAGCCAACTGTCGATGTAACAATTAAATTTCCTGTTTTACGATAAGCAATACCAACAAGCATCGCTATTGGAATAGTAATCCCTACTGCAAAAGTTCCCCATGGATTTCGCTCTAACGCACCAAGGACAACCATCGATAGCCCAGCCATTGTAATAGTAATAATGAAAAGCATGGCAAGGCCTGTACAGAATCCTGCAACAGGTCCTAATTCCTTCTTCATGACCTCAGATAAAGACTTACCACCATGGCGCATTGAAGCGAATAACACTACTGCATCATGAACCGCACCACCGATTACCGCACCAATTAACAGCCAAAGGAGCCCAGGCAAATAGCCAAATTGTGCAGCTAAAATAGGTCCGACTAACGGTCCAGCTGCTGCGATTGCAGCAAAGTGATGCCCAAATGTCACCCATTTATTCGTCGGAACATAGTCTTTACCATCCTCCATAGCGTGTGCTGGGGTGGGCGTATCATCTTTTATCTTAAGTACCTTCTTTGTGAAAAATATGCCATACAAACGATAGCTTATCATCAGTACACAAATAGAACCTATCACAATTGTAATAGCATTCATTTTATCACTCCTTTTACTTTTTCCACATCATAGCAAATGAATTGAACAATTATTCACAAAATTCACCAAAATGCAAGAATTCCAAGCTGAAAGGGTGTTTTCTACTGTTGAAATGCAGTTATTTTGATAGCTGAAATATCTTTCGCACATCCTTCATATAAAGCCTGCTGACTGGAATCGAATCCCTATTATGCAAAATCAAATTGTATTTTGAGCTGCTCCATGGCTCGAGCTCTTCAATATGCTCTAAATTAACGATAAATGCCCGATGGACCCGCACAAAGCCTTTTAAAGTAAGTTTATTCTCCAAAGCTGCTAATGACTCTGAAGCAAAATATTTCCCTTTCTCCGTGACAACAATCGTCTTACTATCTTCAGATGTACAATATAAAATTTCCTGAATTTTAATAAGTAAAATTCGATCATTCACATAAACTGTTAATTTATCAAGCTTGTCCAATTGTATATCCTTTAATTTTTCCATCGTCTTAACCTGTGTTGTTCTTTTTTTAGCCACCAGCTTTTCAACAGCACTTTGTACACGCTCTGGCTCAAAGGGTTTCAAAATATAATCAAAGGCATTCACTTCGAATGCCTGCAATGCATATTCATCATAAGCAGTAGCAAAAATAATTTCAGGCTTACGTATGCTTAGTTGCAGCTGTTTTGCCAATTCAAGGCCATTGTTTACGCCTAGCTGTATATCTAAAAACACGCAATCAATTTGCTCAAACTGTGAATCCAACAGTATTTCCTCCAGATCCTCCGATTCACCAATGATCTGCACTAAATTTGTTTGCTCCAATAAAAATCGCAATTCAGCCCTTGCTAACGGTTCATCATCTACAATATAGACATTTAACATTTCTCTACTCCCATCTTGTGGCTTTTAATGGCAGCTGTATCATAATTTTCGTGCCAACATCCAACGTACTTGAAATGTGAAAATCTGCATCAGTTCCATAAATTTCATGGATGCGCTGATAAATATTCCATAAAGCTGTCCCGGTTCCTTGTTCGGATTGCATGATCGTTTTGCCAAGCTGTTTAACCTGCTCTTTTCTCATCCCACAGCCATTGTCTTCTGTTAACAGTACTAACTTATTATTGATTCGCTGCACCTTAACGTCAATCTTGCCTTCCTTGCGATTTTTAAAGGCATGATAAATGGCATTTTCAACAAGTGGCTGTAAGGTAAATGGGGGGATTTGTACGTCAAACAGTGATTCATCCAAGTGAAACTTCACATTATAGCGGTTTGGAAATCTTTTTTGTTCAATCGACAAATAAGCCTCTACATGGTCAATTTCATTTTTTAACGGAATCAGCATTTGGCGAGCTCCCTGCAAATTACTTCTGAAAAACGTACTAAGCTTTATCAATAAAGCTCTAGCCTCATCAGCATCCGTTCGGATCAGACTTGAAATAGTATTGAGACTATTAAAAAAGAAATGAGGATGAACCTGTGCCTGTAGCGCTTTAATCTCGGCATCCTTTAATAACTTTCTTTGCTGCTCAATTTCAGCATATTCAAGCTGCGAGGAAAATAGTCGACTGAGTCCTTCAGCTAGCTCCTTTTTCGCTCCTGTTAATGAAGAAACATTGATAAAATATAGCTTTAAGGTACCTACCGTTTTGTGCTGTACTTTTAATGGTAAGACAATCGCAGCACTTAGCGGACAATCTTCATATGGACAATTGATTTCTTTTGCGGACGTCGCTGTAATAATGCGTCCTTCTACTAATACTCTCTTCGTTAAAGCTGTTATTATTTCTTGATGAATGACGTGATGATCCTCGCCTACTCCTACATGTGCTAAAATTCCATTTGTATCTGTAATCGCGACTGCTTCAACCTTAATCTCTCTTTTAATAATCTCCGCAACAGTTCGGCATGATTCTTCATTTAACCCTTTACGAAAATGTTCGATAGTTTGTTGCGCAATAGAAAAGGCTTGATGCGTTTGTAATGCTTTTGTACGTTCTTCCTCATCAATAAACGTCTTAATAATAATGAAAAATATTAAAATCCCAAGGGCATTCATAATAATCATTGGTAGCGCGATTAAAGAAACTAATTGCAAAGCTTGTTCAAAAGGCTTTGCTATTATTAAAATAACAATCATTTGTAAAGTCTCTGCACAAATTCCGATCATAACAGCCTTTTTATAGGAGAAGGTTTGACGTATTTTTAATTGCCTACTTAAACCACCTGTTATGAATCCTGCTAGTATAGTCGAAACACCACAGGCAACCGCTGTAAATCCGCCAAGGGTAATACGATGAATCCCCGCAATAATCCCCACACTAACGCCAACAAGTGGCCCACCAAAAATACCCGCAATTGCTACGCCAATTAGCCTCGTGTTTGCAATTGCCTCCTCTGCATTTATAGTGCTATGTATCATTTGATTTAAAGGATAAATAGTACCACTTTCAATTTTTATCCCTGTATAGCTGCTCACTATACTTAAAGCACTAAAAATGATAATAAGCCAAACCTTTTCCTGAATCCCTTGATCCTGAAAGAGCATGCCCCGAAAGAGGCGCCACCTTGACATTAAAAAGGCAAACACAATGATTAGCCCTACTCGCTCTAACATAAACAAAAATAGCTCCATCATATGCCCCCTCCTCTATCGCTCTATTTTTTAAAGAACAATTTATAAGAGGAATAACCAAAGACATCTCCTGGATTAATACCTTCTATCCCCTCTAATTGGTGCTTTTCAAATTGGTTAGATGCCATTTCCTTTAACATCACTGATGTCATCTCATCTTGAGCTAGCTCCTTTGGAAACATCCATTTCGCTTCTAATAATTCTTTTTCCTGAAGACAAATCTTCTGTTGCTCATCTTTCATCCGGCAATAAAATATCGCCATATTATCACTAATGTCACCACGAATCACACCCGTTCGAAAACCAATTAAGCCTGATACATAGCAATCAATACCCGTTTCTTCTTTTAATTCCCGAACAACAGCCTCATCTACTGTTTCACCAGCATTGACAAAACCAGCCGGCAATGACCATCTTCCCTTTAATCCGCTATAGGCCTTTTTAACAACTAGCCATTGGCCTAACTCATTTACTGTAACTCCTGCAACACCTAACCAAACTTTTCCTCTGTCTTTTTTCATAATCATCTTCACCTCTATATCACTATTATAACGGCCAATTTTCCATATATAGAAGTATTAATTCAGAATTTTATGATTACTACTCACTCTCAAACATAAAGTATACATGTACGCCAATTTTGTAAATATGTTATACTAGATAAAACGTAGAATATTCACTCTATTTAAAGGTTTCAAAAAAAAAATATACCTATTTGATTACGATTATAACAATTGTGAGCGGTCTGATTTTAGGCTATTTTTCTCTTTTAAGTTATATCGCTATACAGAATACACAAATTGTTTTCAAAGAATATCTCCAAAAAAAAACATATGAATGGCAGGATAGTAAATGAAGTCATTTATGAGTATGAAATAGGTACAGGTGTGTGGACACCTGCTGAAAGAAGTTAAAAAGAAGCCACTTTCGAGTAGAACGAAAGTGGCTTGTGAAATTTTTCTATGCATCTACCTGCTAAATGGTCGCCTAACCTTATTATGTTATAAGATATGTTCCAAACATTTTCCATACCTAAACTACGAATATTTACGCTTCCAGCTGCTCCATATCCCAATTAAGTTTTAATATATTTTTTAAATTGTTTACTTGGTCTACTCCTATAGTATTAATTAGCTGCTGTTCAATATCAGCTTTATAACATTCGTTCTTTTCAAAACATTCTTGACCAAATTCAGTCATACGAATTGCTTTATGTTTTTTACTATGTTCGACATCAGTAACCTTCACTAATCCTTTTGCTTCCAAACTTTTTATAAATTTATGGGTTGCTTGTCTTGTAAATTCAACACCCTTAGCAACGTCTGAAATCATAAATTGTTTTTTATAAATTATCCCTAAAATACACCATTCAGAGTTAGAAATATAAATATTATGATGCTTATTCCACTTCTCTTCAGCAAGTCGTCGAAGTAGTTCGTGACGTTCGCTCAACAAGTCAATTACATCTCGATTCTGCAATTCGTCCTTCAACTGGTTCACCTTCATTCCCTATTTTTCGTTACTAATATACAAAAAAACAACCGCAATCGTCAATCAAGTTGACAAAATTCTTATAATTGCTTACAATTAATTTAGTCAACCAAGTTGACAATATAGTTTGTTGGAGGGAATATACATGTACAATGTTGGCGATGTAGTCATTTATTCATCACATGGACTTTGTTCTATTGAAGATATTTGTGAACAAACCTTTAACGACATTACAAAAACATATTACGTTTTACAACCACTAAATGAACCACAATTAGTCATTCGTACCCCTATTGACAATTCAAAAAAACACCTTAGAGACATTATTAAAAAAGAAGAAGCACTCAATATTTTACATTCATTCACATCTCCTGGCGTAGAATGGATTGAACAAAACACTCATCGATCTAGATTTTATCTAGAAATATTTAAATCCGGTAATCGCCAAAAACAAGCAAACCTTTTAAACACATTGTTACGAAAAAAGATTGAATATAGTGAAAGCGAAAAAAAATTCCCTAACCAAGAAGAGAAATTACTGCAATCTTTACAAGAGAACATTTTTTCAGAGTTCTCATTAGCTCTTAATAAATCCTCAGATGAAATTTATGATTATGTACTAACACAGCTTCATTAGCAGTGAGATATTGGTACATTAATAGGGCCACGATTAGAAATATCGTGGCCTTATTTTTCATTTAAAAAGAAATATAAAAAGGTTCTGCTCCATCAACAATCGTTATCTTTCTTGATTGTATTGGCTTCCCTTGAACCATTCATTTGTATGAATTTTTTATATGAATCAATGAACATAGAATAGCCTGTGGCAAAATCAATTATATTATTTTACCAGTTAACAGACTTCCAAATTTTTGAGAAAATAGTTGTAATACATAAGAATTTCGAGGTATCAATTAATTGAAGAAAAGCATTTTTACAAGCATTATATATATGGTTGTTTTTGTAGGTATGATCATTTCTTTATTTATTGCGTATAAGGATATTAGAAGTGTATTTGCAGCTAAGTTTATATTGTATTATTTAATTTTTCTTGTTTTATTCATTATTTATATAGTAACCGTAACAATAATTAATTTTATAAGGTTAAATAAGATGGCTAAAAGAAAGAGATACTTTTTTCTTATAATTCATTTCATTCTAATTAGTAGTTGTACCTTTATTTTTTACTATATAAAAGAACCATCAAAAATAACTTTTTACAATATTGTACTTAAACCATCATTTATATCATTCATTTTTGTTTTAGCTGATTTACCATTCTCAACGAAAAAAAAAGAAATATGATTGAACTAACTGGATCTTTCAGAATTGGACTTGCATTGATAATTAACTTTCAGATTTGCAAGTCCTTTTGTTACGCCCTAAAACGATTGAAGGCTCGTTGAAAAATTAATCTCACTCCAATGAAAAGTGAATTAGACCTTATCATTATTTTCCCTACGGTAAAGTTGAATCTCTTAAACCATAAAAAAAGCCTCCTTAATTCGTTATGTTTTAGCAACATACAAATCAAAAAGGCTCGGTATCTTTAACCCTAAATCAGTCTTTTTAAGGTTGTGTTTACACATTTTAAGGATTGTGTACGAATCATTTCTAACCGTTATTTACTATCCTACTTCAGCATTTAAACATTTACTTTTTAATCACAAATTTCAGGCGTACCTTCACGTTTTGCTGTTTTGAAAGACGTGCCACAGCCGCATGATGCGATAGCATTTGGATTATCGATCGTGAAGCCACCGCCCATTAGCGATTGTTTATAGTCAATTTTTGTCCCCATTATAATCGGCGCATCTTCACGGGAAACAAGAATTGTTAAACCATGTTGTACATCTTCAAAATCTTCTTCTTTTTTCTCTTGATCAAAATGCATGCCGTATGATAGACCACTGCATCCGCCACCATTAACAACTACACGTAAAAACGCTCCTTGCTCTTCATTGTGCTCCATCATTTCATTAATATGAAAGACAGCTGCTTCAGTAATTTCAATTACTTGCTTTAAACTTGTCATCCCAATCACCTTCCTTCTTACTTATTATCATATCAATTTTGACTATTGTATGACAAATATTCAGCTTTGATTGGAGTGGTGGCTGTATAACTCCATGGTTACCCGATCACTTTTCTAAGACGCTCCCAGGAAAGTGCACAGTCGGAACAGAAATCAGCCTCACATTAATATGACAAAGCTGATATTAGTAAAAATTCTAATATTTTTCACATTAATAGTAATTTATATTCATGTTTATAAGATTAACATTGGTATAATAGTTGTAATGACTCGATGAAAGAGGTATCAAATATGGAGATTTCACCTTATTACGAAAAAAAAACTCAATGTCTTCATTGCAAAAAAGAATTTCCTACATTAAAAGTACGCTCTAAATTCATTAAAGTAGATCATACAGAAACAGATTTTCAACCAATTTATGCAGACGGTGTAAATGCCCTTTATTATAATGTATTTGTTTGTGAACATTGCGGCTTTTCATTTACAGAAGACTTTTCAAAATATTTTGCCCCTGGCACGCAAGATGAAATTCGCACACAAATTACAGAAAAATGGGTACACCATGATTTTAAGGGAGAACGTACTGTATTCCAAGCGATACAAGCTTATAAATTAGCGTTCCTTTGCGGTACGATTAAAAAAGAGAAATTTGTTGCTATAGCCGGGCTTACATTACGTCTTGCATGGCTATATCGTTCACTAAAAAACGAAGGCCAAGAGCAGCGTTTTATGACAATGGCCCGAGATTACTATATGGATTCTTATTCAACTGAGGATTACAGCTCTACTCAAATGTCAGATGTACGAATTATGTATATGATTGCAGAACTATCACGACGCATCGGTGATTTAGAAAATGCTACTCGCTTTTTCTCAAAGGTCATTGAAAAGCAAAATATCGGTGGAGAAGCGAAGATCATTGATATGGCTAAGGAACAATGGGCGATTATTCGAGAAGAAAAAGAACAAGCTCGCCAAGTATAAGAAAAAAAGTTCTAGCGTGAATGAATCAGCTAGAACTTTTTTAGTCGTTTTAGAATACTTGCTCTACTTCAATAATACCTGGTACTTCTTCTAATAATGCGCGTTCGATACCAGCTTTAAGTGTGATTGTTGAACTTGGGCAACTACCACACGCACCTAGTAAACGTAATTTTACGATGCCGTCTTCTACATCTACTAACTCACAGTCTCCACCGTCACGTAGTAAGAATGGGCGTAATTTATCTAATACCTCTTGAACTTGATCGTTAATTGTTGCTTCTGCCATTTGTCTCGACTCCTTTCCTTATAATGATTATAATGTTAGCAACAGAAAAAATCCAATATTGAATCACGAGGAGTGGAAATGCTATGAGTCAAACGAAACCACAGATTGAAATTTACGGAACAGAGGTAATTTGCGCCAGTTGTGTTAATGCACCATCTTCAAAAGATACATATGAATGGCTACAAGCAGCCATAGATCGAAAATATCCAAACCAAGGATATGATATTCGCTATATCGATATTGAAGGACCAATTGAGAATGAGCGCGATCAAGATTATGCTGTACGCATTCAAGAAGATGAATTTTTTTATCCGCTTGTCCTTATAAACAATGAAGTAGTGGGCGAGGGCTATGTGCAACTAAAGCCTGTATTTACTGCACTTGAAAAGCTGGGTTTCACACCTGATGAAACTGTTTAATCTAAGCACAAAGCCTATTCTGGCCGTATTGTTTATGTGCGCGCAAGCGTAGCGACAGCGGCAGTTACGTCGAGGCATAATTGATAAAAAAATAAGGGATTGTTTCGAAGTAAATTTCGAAGCAATCCCTTTTTAATTTAATCATTTTGACGTTTATAATACCATAATAGTCCTGATTTCATTAAGCGTGCGATACGTCCTGTTACTGTTGTATCTGCTAAATAAACAAAGCCTTGTTTTTTACCAAGCGCTCCCATGAAACCTTTTAACTTGATATCAGGCATTTTTTCAGGTAAGCTTTCGCCTTTCCAACGCATGCGAAGTACTTTTACGATTTGTTCTGCTTGTTCCTCTGCTAACTGCGCAGTTGGAGGTAATTCTGAAGCAGCACAGTCACCTACAATATATACATGCTCGTCATCAAGAAGATTGAAATATTGTGTTACAAGAGGACGACCTTGTTTATCTTTCTCAACTTCCAAATCACGAACAATTTTGACTGGCTGTACACCAGCAGTCCATACTACAGTATCGAGTGCAATTTCTTCATCGTGATTGTAAATTTTACCTTGTTCGATTTTTGTAATATTTGAATTGGCAATCACTTCAACATCATTCTTTACGAACCAGTCTTTTACATATTTACTTAGCTTTTCTGGGAAGTCCTTTAGAATACGTGGACCGCGGTCGAATAGCTTTATTTTTAAATCTGAACGGCTTTCACGTAGCTCACTTGCAAGCTCAATACCACTTAAACCCGCTCCTACAATTCCGACTGAAGAGCCTGCTGGTAAACCACAAAGTGCTTGGAATGTTGAACGTGATTTCGCCATTGTCTGAATGCTATATGTGTACTCCTCTGCACCTGGTACACCATGATATTTATCCTCACAGCCAAGACCAACTACTAAATCATCATATTCAATACGTTGTCCATCTTCTAAAATGACTACTTTTTCCGCACGATTAATTTCAACAACTTCTCCGTATACAGCTGTTAAACGTTCATGCTCCGGGAAGCATACACGAACTTCTTTATCTGTTGCAGTCCCTGCTGCTAATGCGTAAAATTCTGTTTTTAAACTATGGAAAGGGGCTCTGTCTACTATTACAACTTCTTTATCTAATGGAAGGTTTGGTAATAGTCGAAGCATGACACGCATATTGCCGTAGCCGCCACCTAAAAGTACTAATTTTCCCATAATAGTCTCCTTTTATATCTCTTATATTAATTGTTCACAAAGTATCCACAAATGAGTATAACCGATTGTGAGAAGTTTCACAATATCATAATGCAATTTTGTGAAAGATTTCACAAAATAAATGATAACTTGCCTTTTTCGAACGGCTTTTGAATGATTACATCCCTTTCATCACTTTTGCAAAGATAGTTTAACACTGTAGCGAGTCATCATTTTGTATGCATCCAGCTTTAACACTGAATATCGGCTTTTATCTCACGGCCAACTCAAATTATTGACGAATGTTTTAAAAGCGAGTAGCATTACCTTGGTGAGGTGACACGTATGAATCCAATGGTTGAATTTTGTATAAGTAATTTAGCGAATGGCTCTCAAAAAACATATGAAGTACTAGAACGCGATCCGAACATCGACGTTTTGGAATATGGCTGCCTTAGTTACTGTACAAAATGTTCAGAATCATTTTATGCAATCGTCAATGGTGAATTAGTTGAAGCTGGTTCTCCTGAAGAGTTGACGAATGCCATTTATCAATTTATCGAAGAAAATCCATTATGGTAATGAAGGCTTAATACCTCATTCATATAATGTTGAAACGCTTACTATTCAATTTGAACATATAAAAAGGATGTTATGCCAAAAAAATCGACATAAGCATCCTTTTTTTATGTTTGAACTTTTTATACGGATATTTAGACAGCAATTGAAAAGTAACTATAAACCCGAATTCATCTCACACCTAGTGAGACTTCGGATGAAAGAAGTTAAATTAATGCTTCTACCACATAAGTAGGTTGCTGTTCCTTCTCAAGTACAACCTTTGAAGGTGTAACACCTGTATTTACATGGATTGTGTCACAGCCAAAACGAATCCCACACATAATATCTGTGTCGTAATTATCGCCAATCATCACCATTTCATCTTTCATAAAGCTATGCTCTGTTGCAATGACTTCAAGCATTGCAGGAGATGGTTTACCGATATAGAGTGGCTCAACGTCTGCAACCTCACCTACTAATCGGGCAAATGACCCATTACCAGGGAGAAATCCATGTTCTGTTGGGAATTTAATATCTTGATTCGTAGCTATAAACGTTGCCCCATTTTGAACAGCAATCGTTGCCTTCGCAAGTGCCATATAATCTAGATTTCGATCAATTCCCATAACAAATACCTCTGGCTCATCCTCGGTAGGTTCAATGCCTTCATTAAATAACGCTTTACGAATACCATCAGAACCTAACATGGCTACTTTTTTGCCAGGGAAATTCAAGGCTACATATTTCGCTGTAACTAATGCACTAGAGTAAATATGATCTAACGGTGCATTCACACCTATAGCGTTTAAAGCTTCCTGCAGCTGCTCCCTTGTCTTAGAAGAATTGTTTGTTACGTAAAATGGCTCAATTCCAGCTTGTTGTAACTGATGTATAAAAGTTATCGCAGAAGGAATTCCGTCCTTTCCACGGTACACTGTCCCATCTAAATCAAAGCAATAGGCATTGTAGGTTTTCATTGATGATCCTCTGGTAAAAATGCTGAAACAGGGCCAAGTTCATTTGTTAAATAACTATTCACAGCTGGTGAGAATTGTTTTAATGCTGGTAAAGTAGCTGTTAATACATTCACAACTTCCTGAACATCTACATCTGTAAATTCACGAACAAGCATTTTACGTAAGCCAACTACTGCTTTTAATGGTTCTTCCATTTCAGTAGATACGACCTTTTCATCGATTAAAATATCAATAATATCCTCATAGCTTCCTGGATCACGCATAATGAAGCCATCAATCATTAAATTTCCAACATCCATCATTGACTCCATCACATTGTGACCAATTCGCTCGATTGCTAATTCCTTAATATCGTTTTCAAGCCAGCTATTTTCTGATTCTAAAATAGCTAATAGCCCATCTAAGTACTGTAAATTTTTTGTGATTTTATTACGATCTACAAAATACACAAGGAAAGCCCCCATTCAAAATCTTTAAAAGTTGATAGTCATTTCTCTTCTATAGTACCATATCTATAGGACTGGAAGGAGATTAAAAGATGGAACGTTTTTTTTTATATGATGATGTAGAAGATACAAAAACACGCTTTGTTAGTTTTGCTGGGGAAAAGTTACGTTATGATTTAGCCATTTTGCAATCGGGTCGTTTCTTTGGGAAAGTGCTTGTCATGGACATCCAATTTGGACGCTTTGCAATAATCGGTCCAGATGATGTAGAAGAGCCTGGCTATCTTGAACACGTTTATAATCGTACAGAGGAAGAGACCGTCGAGCTACGAGAATATTTACGTGAATTATTAAATTAACACCCTCCAAATTGGGTGTTTTTTTGTGCCTGCAATGATAGCAATTAAGAATTTAATACAAAAAAATTCCGCTTTTCTGCGGACATAGGTTTCTACTTTGTGCACCTGCTGCAACAGAAGGTTGGCGGAATTTTTTTGTAAGTATCTTAAATCTAAATCGAGGAGCATTGTATTGTGCGCCTACTTTTCATTATTTAATTTAGCAGGATTATCCTTATTGCGAGGCTTGTCTTTGTTTTCATTGTCGTTTTGTTTTTTGGCTTGTTGATTTTGCCCAATTACTCCTAAATCATCAACACTAATATCAAAGCCAAATCCATATTCTTCTCGATCTAACGATTTTTTATTTTCTTTAGTCAAATTAATCACCTCCAATAAATAAATTATCCTCTTTCAAATGATTTATACGTTTTTTCTTTCTATCTCAACAACACTAGCTTTATGCTGTTGAATCCTTAATAATCCATTCAGCAGCACTAATTAAATCTGGAAAAATCGCATCTGCCAGCGGATCTTTTGCACCTAAAAATATTCCCTTAGTTCCTGCTCGTTTACCTGCTATAATATCTGTATCCGTATCTCCAACCATGTAGGATTTTGCCAAGTCTATATTGTATTTTTCACCAAGATCAACGATTAATTTACTCTTGGGCTTGCGACAGGCACAGCCCGACTTTGGTTTATGGGGACAATAGACGACTTCGTGAATAGTGGCCCCTTCCTTCTTCAATTCTTTTACCATATGCTCATGTATTTTTTGTAGCTGCGTTTCTTTCATAAACCCCAATCCAACGCCACCTTGATTAGTTACTACAAAAATATAGTCAAAGTATTTATTCAATTTTTTTATTGCTTCCGGAACATGCGGTAGGAAATAGAGTTCATTAGGTTTATTTACAAATTTAACGCGATCCGTTAATACTTCATTAATGACCCCATCACGGTCCAAAAATACAGCTTTTTTCATCTAAACAACACACACCTTTAATATAAAACTAGGAATAATTTTTAAAATCCGTTCCGTCCCTTTTGATTCATCACCAAAAATTAGGAATATTACTTTTTAACTATGCCATAATATATAAGTTGATTGGAGCAGAGACTGAGCGACTCCTTTGGGATTAGCGATATAGAGGAACGAAGACTATAAGCATCACATCCTGTGATAACACCTTCGTGACCAACATCCTGCTGTTGCTGTCGCTGTCGCTGCGCTTTCGCACAAACAAAACCAAAACCTTGTTGCTGCCGCTACGTTGCACTCACGCTTTCGCGCAAAAGACATCTGTTGGCCCGAGACCCTGCAGTGAAGCGGGTAGAGGAACGAAGGCTAAAAGCATCACGTCCTGTAATAGCGCCTTCGTGACCAACATCCTGTTGCCCCGACGCCCTAGCTCTGCTCTGTGCGAAAGCGTAGCGACAGCAACAAAGCACCCAGTCGGAACGGAAATCAACCTCACGCTATATTGATAAACTACATTTTTATTATTGCCAATTTATAAAAAACCTATCACTGCAAAGTAAAAACCTGATGCAAATTGCATCAGGTTTTAAATGTTTATTCTGCTATTTGTTCATTCTCAGCAAGCTTTGTCACTTGACTATCTTCACTTACTACAGCTACTGGCTGCTGAGTGGATTTACCGGTTTTGCGCAAGACGAAATAGGCACAGCCAAAATTACAATACTCGTATAGGTAATCTTGTAGTGTACTAATCTTTGTATCGAAAGTGGCTTTCTGATTTTTATCGTCAAAAAAGCCTTTTAAGCGCAATTGATTATAGCCCCAGTCGCCCACAATATAATCATATCTAGCTAAAATATCCGAGTAGCGTTCCTTGAACACTTCCTCTTCGAAAGCTTCTCGGTAATCATTTATAAGCTCGTATTCATATCCTTCAATAGTAATCAAAGTGACACCACCTTCCATTTCAACATTTATTTTTACAGTTCTGTTTGTAATTGACGTTCTTTTGTTGCTTCGTTTACTTGTTCATCAGCATGATAGCTACTACGTACAAGTGGGCCTGCTTCACAATGCTTAAATCCTTTTTCCATTGCGATTTTACGAAGTTTACCAAACTCTATTGGTGAATAATACTTTTTAACAGCTAAATGCTTCTTCGTCGGCTGTAAGTATTGACCAATTGTCATAATATCTACGTTAATTGCTCGTAAATCATCCATAACTTCTAGAATTTCTTCTTCTGTTTCACCTAAACCTATCATTAAAGATGATTTCGTAGGGATGTCAGGCTGCATTTCTTTTGCCAAACGTAGAAACTCTAATGAGCGCTCATATTTTGCACGAGCACGTACTCTTGGCGTTAAGCGACGCACGGTTTCAATATTATGATTTAAAATATCTGGCTTCGCATCCATTAATAATTGAAGGTTCTCTTTCACGCCCCCTAAATCAGACGGTAACACTTCAACCGATGTAGCCGGACTTTTACGACGGATCGCACGCACGGTCTCAGCTAATACTTGTGCACCGCCATCCTTTAAATCATCACGCGCAACCATTGTAATAACAACGTGCTTTAAGTTCATAATAGCAACAGAATCTGCTACGCGTTCTGGCTCAGCTAAGTCTAATTCATTTGGTAAGCCTGTTTTAACAGCACAGAAACGACAAGCACGTGTACAAACAGATCCAAGAATCATCATTGTTGCTGTACGGCGTTCACCCCAGCATTCATGAATATTAGGACAGCGTGCTTCCTCACATACAGTATGCAGATTTTTTTCTCGCATGAGCTTCTTTAGCCCTTTATATTCATCATTTGTGTTTAGTTTAATTTTTAGCCAATCTGGCTTTCTTAAGTATTCTTCTTTGTCTTTACTTGTAGGTTTACAAGATGTCATACGGATATCGCCCCTATCAGAAATGTGCATTTTTTCTATTAACTATCTTCACTGTTGTCAATGTAACATAATATATGAACTCCAACAACTATCACAGCAACATTTCTATTCATTAAAAGGCACTGGTATTTCAAGGGACGGCTGTGTTGCTGAATCACCACTTGAATAAACATTTGGCACTTGCCCCTTCGTTAAACCCATTGCCACCGGAATATCCTGAGATACTGTAGCTGTTTTACTAGCAAAAGGGACAATAATTTGTACATTTACCTCTAAATGAATTCCTACCTGAACAAATGCACTATTAATACCATACTCCGTTATTGAAGAAGTAACTTCACTATGCACATTTCCAACTACGTGAAAGCGTACCGGAATTTTAGGCCCTAAATTCCCGAGTAAAGGGATATTAGCAGCCTGGCTAATAGGTACATAAAAAACGACTCCATTGCCTTCTTTTATCTTGTTAAAATCGTATTCAACATTATCAAGATTTGGTAAGTTGGCCAAGTCTCCTTCCTCAGCCTGCTCTAAATTCATTTTTACTTGCTTTACCGTTTCGGCACGAACTCGATTAATTACTTCAGTATTAATTTTCAAATCAGAGTTGTTGCCAGGGGATACTTCTACAAGAACATCATTAATATCTAAAACATTTGATGTGGCATTACTTACAACATAGGATGCAATCTTATTCGTTTGTATTTCGGCATATTCTAAGTAAGTTGGCATAAGCCGTTCATTCAAAAAATAAATAAATAAAAAAATACCAACAATAACGCTTACAATTAAAAGGGGTATACGATTCAAGCGTTTTTTTCCCCTTTTTCTATAGTTACTATGCTGATTATATGATCGTAATTTCATCCTTTTTCGAGGGAAAAACAAAAAAATCTCCTCCTGTTCCATAACGTATGAACAGGAAAAGATTTTTATTCGATTTTCGATGGGACAACGTAATCCGCTTCAACACTTTCAATGATTAGGTTTGGGTAGTCCACTAAATTAATTTCATATGTAGCTGCTAATATTTGATTTTGCTCTTCAAAAATACGAATCCAGGGCATTGCTGGATCCAATGTATTTTGTCTTGATACGATACCTCGACGGCCGTCAGATAATTTTAAAATAACACCTTTAGGATAATGGACCACAGACTTTTTCAATGCATTGACAACACGTACATCATATATAGTTCCAGAACCAGCTTCTACAATTGCTAGGCCTTGAGAAGGTAGCATTTTTTCACGATATACACGGCTTGTCGTCACTGCATCAAAGACGTCAGCTACACCAATAATTTTGGCAAACGGATGGATTTCAAAATCAACTAAACCCCGTGGATAGCCACTCCCATCAATCCGTTCGTGATGTTGGAAGGCACAATGTGCAACAATCAATGATATGGAATGTAAATTACGTAACAAATCAAACCCATATCGAGTATGCTGCTTCATCGTTTCAAACTCGTCAAACGTTAGGCGCCCAGGTTTTGTCAAAATCTCTTTTGGTACCATCAGCTTCCCTATGTCATGTAACAAAGCGCCAATTCCAATTATACGTAAATCTTCGGCTGAGTAACCAAGCTCTTTAGCAATCGCTATCGAATAAAGAGTGACTTGAAAGGAGTGTTGATATAAATATTCATCAAATAAATACGCATCTGTTAGTATTGTTAAAATTTCATCATTGCCACTAACTACCGATAGTAACTCATCTACAATTGAGAGAATTGCCTTTGATTGTTGGTCAAGCACATAAGAGGCATTTACTGGACTTAAACCATCGATTGATTGGAAAGAATTTTTAATGGTTGAAATCGTTTTATTTCGAACAACAGTTGGGACTGTTTCCTCTACTTCAATACCCTCAGAAATTTTATCGTCAATATACAAATAATGCGTATTTAATTGTTGAAGTCTTTGTATGATACGTTCATTAATAACTACATCTTTTTTTAAAAGAGGGTGTCCCGCCTCGTTCCAAATGGTTCTTGCTAAGACCATTCCTTCTTTTAATACATCGATTGAAATTAACCGCATGACCTTTTCCCCAATCCATTCTAAAAGCGTTTTATCTATTAGTGCTTAAAGAATCTTTGCCCATAATCTATCATAATATTTCTTAAAAATTCTGGTAGAATATATTTTTTCTTAGCATATTTAAAGCTTGGATAAAAATAACCAAACGTAAATAAATCAAGCGTAACTAATTTATAAATTCGATCGTTATCTGCAAGCTTCCCATTGATCAGTAATTGGCGATCTTCATTCATTGAAAAGCCATACGTTAACATCTTCCCAAAGATTACGCCTCTAAATCCTAATCCTTTTAGCTCAATATAAGGCCATTCTTCATTTTTAGATTGCTGGAAAATTTCTTTCATTTCAGCAACCGATAATTCAATCGTACATAAATTTATAGGATGTGGGAATATTCTATGCAAATCAAGTGCCGTCACTGTTCCCTTAGGTAAACCATCTAAAAAAATACCCGCGTTAAATAACGCACAATCCGCTCCACTTTTCTCTAAAATAGCCCGCGCGAACAAATCGGATAATTGCGAATAATGGAACCATTCTTTGTTGTACGATTTTTCTGTAGTGAATACTGGCTTATCGAGTAATCGTTTGCCCTCATCTTCTAAAAACTGAACGATTTCATGTTCATTTTTAACCGTAGGCAAATCTTTATTATGAATTAAGAAATCCTTTTTTTCAACAATTTTCCTCATACTTTTGTCATATTCTAACACAAGATGGCCTGTATATTGACCAAATTTCCCCCCACCAGTTAATAAAACCCCATTAACCAGCTTTCCATTCGGGAGAACATGATGTGTATGTGAGCCGAATATAACATCTATTTCTGGGCATTCCTCAGCTAAAAGTTCATCCTCTGTTATCCCTAAATGCGACAAACAGACTATAATATCTACTTCTTTACGAAGCTGATAGGACAAGTGAATAAGTGAGTTTCGTGCCTCTTCAATCTCCCAGTTTAATTCCTTATAATAAATTTCAAACATAGCCGTTGCTGCAATAACTGCAATCTTTGTGCCATAAGCAGTTGTTAATATAACATACGGCTTCATCCACGCTGGATTTGTTCCATGTGAAGCATTTACATTAGCAACTACTACGTCAAAAGCTGCTCCATCATATAAATGATACAGCTCCTCATGGGACAATGTTATACCTTCATTATTACCGATTGTCACAACATCGTAGCCCGCTTCATTTAATAACTTCACATTGCCCTTACCAACTGTTGCTTCTGTATAAATATTTGAACGATCTAAATGATCGCCGACATCAAATAAATAGCTTGTCTCTCCCATGTTTGTAAGTCTAGTACGCATTTCTTTCACATGACTTTGCATTCGTGGCCAATATTTAAAATGACTATGCAAATCATTCGTATGAAAAATATGAATTTTTTCTAGCAATTAAGCCACCTCTTCTTTAAAATAGCTTCTATGTCTGTAAAAGACTTGCTATCAAAGTCACCTATACTCTTCGGACCTTAACGTCAATGTAAAATCGATTGATAAATATCAACATTACAATAATCCTTCGATAATAGAACGAATTCCTAATAATAATAAAATAACTCGAAGTGCTACTACAAGCGTATCTGATTTAATTCTTTTATTTAATGCTGCCCCTAGCTTTGCTCCAATATAAGCTCCTGGAATAACAGGAATCGTATAAAGCCAAGGCACATTTCCTAAATAAATATGACTCGCTGAATTAACAAGCGACGATAAAAATACTAGGAACATCGATGTTGCCACTGCTACATGTGGTGGGAATAAAAATAAAATAATCATTGCAGGCACAATCATCGAGCCTCCACCGATACCAAATAACCCTGAGGCAAAGCCAATACAAAACGTTAATGCAATGGCAAACCAAATTGGATACCCATATACATAGGTATTTCCTTCTTGATCTTCGAACTCTCGTTGCATACCGTTTTTTACAAACCATTCTACTGGTTTCAATTTATCACGTACAAGTAATATCGTCGCTAAAATAATAAGTAAAATACCAAAATATAAATTAAATGATGGTAAATCTAGCCCCTTATTTACCCATGCGCCCAACATTGTGCCCGGAATACTCCCTATAAAAAAAATCCAACCACTTTTGTAATCTACTGTTTTAGATTTCATATAACTTAGTGTAGAAGCAAGTCCTGTGAAAATCATCATGACAACAGATAATCCAACCACTTTTTGAGGAGTGATATCTGGAATCATCCCTAGATTTAACCCAACGAATAATGTTGCTGGAACTAAGACAACTCCTCCGCCAAGCCCAACCAATGAGCCAATTACCCCAGATAATAATGCAATAATAATTAAAAGAAAAAATTCCATTATAGTTCCCCTTCAAACATGTTTAATTGTTTAGGCGCTAACCCTACATCACTAATCGCTAAAATTCCTTGTAACTCTTTTGCATTTTTAGCGGCATGAAGCCCTGAGTTATTATTAAATAATACATATAGGTCCTGCACTTCTGATTGGAGATGTTTTATATGCTGTCCCATCTGCTGTAACTCTTCCCTATTATAATCATATAAAAAGCGAACTTTCCGCCAGTTTTCGGCATTCCCAGTATTGCGCCATCCATGAATGTTACGTCCATGAATACGTACAAGTGCCTTTGTTGCAGTAACCGTAGGATAAAAAGGTACTGAGCCTACGCCAGCCTGCGGTTCATCACAAATTGTATGAATGAATTGATGCTCTCGTAAAAAATCCATTGTTTGCTGCACTACATTGTCCGCATACCATGTTCGATTGCGAAACTCAATAGCTACGTCAAAGCCTTTAAGCTGCTGCCTAATATACAATAAATATTGTACATTTTTAGTCTGACAATCAAACCACGGTGGGAATTGTGCCAATACCATCGCTAGCTTCCCATGACGTTTAAATTCATTGACACAATCGATAAAGGCATTAAACATGTCATTCTTCGATTCAAACGGTATGTCGCCACGTAAATGACCAGTCATTCCTTGATAAGCCTTCACAACAAAACGGAAATTTCCGGGTGTATCCTCACACCATTTCCGAACATTCTCTTTAGAAGGTATAGCATAAAAAGAGGTATCTACCTCTACCGTTAAAAAATGACCTGTATAATCGAATAATTTGTCCTTTGAGGCAGTCACTCCACTATAAAGTGAAGGATGATCACCCCAACCAGTTAATCCAACTATAATCATGTGACTCCCTCCTTCATGTATATTTATCATAGCATACACCTTCTAATTAAACGTATCGTAAAAAAATCATAGTTCTTAAATAAGGTAAATATGTACATTACCATAATTTACATATACGATAAAATATAGGATTATCAGCAAAACGTAGGGTTGATTTCCGTTCCTGCTGGGGGCTATGTTGCTGACGCTTTGCTTTCGCGCAGAGCATCCTGGGCATCCATCGCTGTAGCAGAAAATACAGGGTTTTCCAATGCTTTTAACTATGTAGGATACGAGTTTTCATTTAACTAATATGTTAGAAACCCCATTAAGTGAACCGTGTCCACTTAATGGGGTTTAATTGTAGTTAGATTTTTAATTAATAAAACTTCACTACATCTTCAAAAGGTAAAGAAGTTTTTTCTCCTGGTTGTTCATTTGGTTCACCAAATGGCATTTGAGCTACAAGACTCCATTCTGCAGGAATATTCCAAGTTTCTTTAACTTCCTCGTCAATAATTGGATTATAGTGCTGAATAGATGCGCCGATCCCTTCAGTAGTTAAAGACATCCATGTTGCGTATTGTAACATTGCATTTCCTTGATGTGACCAGAATGGGAATTGCTCTTTATAAGAAGGCGCGTTTTCTTGCATTCGTTTGATTGTTGCTTGGTCTTCAAAGAACAAAATTGTCCCTACGCCATCTTTAAAGCCTTGTAAGCGTTCTTCAGTCGCTGTAAAATTTTCTGCTGGCACACGTGCACGTAATGTTTCTTTGACAATGTTCCAAAACTTTTCGTGTTCATTATCCATTAAAACTACTACACGTCCACTTTGCATATTAAATGAAGACGGTGCATGTACACTAATTTT
The DNA here is from genome assembly GCF_056322905.1 of Lysinibacillus sp. G1-3. Classification (NCBI taxonomy): domain Bacteria; kingdom Bacillati; phylum Bacillota; class Bacilli; order Caryophanales; family Bacillaceae; genus Lysinibacillus; species Lysinibacillus sp. G1-3. The sequence goes on along the minus strand of NZ_JBWHYQ010000015.1, from coordinate 140,381 downwards.
TAATAGCTCTTCAATTTTTTCTTTTGTAATTGCTTCGTTCTTTTTCACCTTACGGATTGAACGACGATTAATAATCGCTTCTTTTAAATTAGTTGTTGTTACTGACATTTGTAATTCCTCCAAATTTTAATAAGATTCATTTATCTACACAGATTTTTACAAGTAGCTTTAATTTATATACTACTGTTTAAATCATTTACATAACCTACTTTTTTAATTGCTGATCGATCACTTGTGCTAGTCTTTCTTTACTAGCTAATCCTTGGATCATTTCATCACCAATAATTAAGGTAGGAACGGCAGTAATATTCGCCTCTTCATAAGCATGCTTTAAAGCTTCTTGATGAGCTTCCCGATATTTACCTGAACGTAAAGCTTCTTTGAATTCTTCTGCAGGTAAACCTACCTCATTCGCTAATCGAGTTAACACTTCTACATCCTCAATATTTTGTTCTTCTTGGAAAAACGCTGTGAAAATTCTATGATGAAATTCATTTCCCTTTCCAAGCACCTTAGCAAATTGATATCCTTCAAAAGCTAAATTTGTATAAGGATGTGGCGATACACGCGGTAATCGCATATCAATCCCTAGCTTTTTGGCTGTAGGGAGAATATAGGAATCCCATGATCCTAATTTAGCCGGCTCTTTCCAAGGGTCAATTTTCGGATATGGTTCAGGTCTTAACTCAAATGGCATCCACTCTATTTCAATATTCTTTTCTTTTGCAATTTCATCTAATGGCCCTTTCCCTAAAAAACAGAAAGGACAAATAAAATCCGAATATGCTTTTATTTTAAGAGTCACCACTTAAACCTCCCTTTCTCTTTTAGTTGTAACCATTTTAGTTACAACTAAGTCAAATAAATAATGCATTCAGGAATGCATTTATTGTGATTGTTGCACCTCACGGATTAAAGATGTAATTACATGCTCCATAGTAATATTGGCTAATACTTGCTCCATAGCTTCTTGTGCTTGCACTAAAATTAGCTCTAATACAGCCTGTATATTGGCACCTATAGGACAATCAGGATTTGGATTTTCATGTAAATGAAATAACCGATCTTCTTCTACAACTTCTACTGAACGAAAAACCTCTAGCAAAGTAAGAGCATCCAAATCTTTGATCAAAGAAGCTCCTCCTGTTCCACGGCGCACTTGCACTATACCTGCCTTTTTAAGATAGGACACTATTTTCCTAATTACTACCGGATTTGTATTTACGCTTTCCGCCATAAATTCCGATGTGCAAATGGTCGATGGATTTTGTTTGATGATTGATAAAATATGCACAGCGATTGTAAAACGACTGCTAATTTTAATCTTCATCACCTCCAGCTGTAACCATTATAGTTACAACTTAAAAATAAGTCAACTATTTTATAAAAAATATAAAAACTCGCCCTCGATTGCTAATTTGATAAATCGGATTAGATTCACAAATACGCTGAGCTGTTGAATAAAAGGCTCAAACTCTATATTGTCATCTTGATCCATCAGAACGACATATCCAAGCAAAGCTCTATCCGTCGCTATAGCTCTTCTAATTTTTTCAAAGATGGAAAAACCCGCCACAAACATGTTGTGGCGGGTTTTAAAAGTTTTATCCGATTGAACCTTCCATCTCGAACTTGATTAGGCGGTTCATTTCTACTGCGTATTCCATTGGTAATTCTTTTGTGAATGGCTCGATGAAGCCCATTACGATCATTTCTGTCGCTTCTTCTTCAGAAATACCACGAGACATTAAGTAGAATAATTGTTCCTCTGATACTTTTGAAACTTTCGCTTCATGCTCTAAAGAAACATTATCATTTAAGATTTCGTTGTATGGAATTGTATCTGAAGTAGATTGGTTGTCCATGATTAACGTATCACATTCGATATTAGCACGTGCACCACTTGCTTTAGGGCCGAAACGAACTTGACCCATATATGTTACCTTACCACCTTGTTTGGCAATCGATTTAGAAACGATTGTTGAAGATGTGTTTGGTGCCATATGAATCATTTTCGCACCTGCGTGTTGGTGTTGACCTTTACCTGCTAATGCGATTGATAATGTCATACCACGAGCGCCTTCACCTTTAAGGATACAAGCTGGGTACTTCATTGTTAACTTAGAACCGATGTTACCGTCGATCCATTCCATTGTACCGTTTTCTTCAACAACTGTACGTTTTGTTACTAGGTTGTAAACGTTGTTTGCCCAGTTTTGAATAGTTGTATAACGGCAGTATGCATCTTTACGTACAACAATTTCTACTACTGCTGAGTGTAAAGAGTTTGTTGTGTAAACAGGAGCTGTACAACCTTCAACATAGTGTACGTGTGCGCCTTCATCTACAATAATTAACGTACGTTCGAATTGACCCATGTTTTCAGAGTTAATACGGAAGTAAGCTTGTAATGGCGTTTCCACTTTTACACCTGGTGGTACATAGATGAATGATCCACCTGACCAAACTGCTGAGTTTAGTGCAGCAAATTTGTTGTCAGTGTAAGGAATTACTTTGCCCCAGTATTGTTTGAAAATATCTTCGTTTTCACGTAAAGCTGAGTCAGTATCTTTGAACACAATACCAAGATCTTCAAGGTCTTGTTTCATGTTGTGATAAACAACCTCAGATTCGTACTGAGCAGATACACCTGCAAGGTATTTTTGCTCTGCTTCTGGAATACCTAATTTATCAAAAGTAGCTTTAATTTCATCAGGTACTTCATCCCAAGATTTTTGTGTAGCTTCTGATGGTTTTACGTAATACGTAATTTCATCAAAATCTAAATCTCCTAGGTCGCCACCCCATTGCGGCATTGGTTTTGTATAGAAAGTTTCAAGTGCTTTTAAGCGGTACTCAAGCATCCACTCTGGCTCTTGTTTCATATTAGAAATTTCACGGACGATTTCTTCAGTTAAACCACGTTTTGAACGGAAAATTGATACGTCCTTGTCATGGAATCCGTATTTGTAATCGCCAATATCAGGCATTTTTTTAGCCATCTTTTCTCCTCCGTTCATAAATAATTGTTATTTTGTTTAATGCTCAATAACCTTACTTCAAGTGAAAGCACAAATAATGCTTTCACTTGAAATTAGGATTTATTTATTCCTTAACACCTTTTTCCATCGCTTTCCAAGCTAATGTTGCACATTTAATACGTGCAGGGAATTGAGAAACACCTTGTAGTGCCTCAACATCCTCAAGGTCATATTTATCGCTATAGTCTTCACCCATCATCATTTTAGAAAAAATATCAGCAAGCTCTAATGCTTCATCAATTTTTTTACCTTTGATGAGCTGCGTCATCATGGATGCAGAAGACATCGAAATTGAACAGCCTTCGCCATCAAACTTCGCATCCTCGACAATACCGTCAGTCACTTTTAGCGTTAAGTGAATACGGTCTCCACAAGTCGGGTTGTTCATATCAATCGTTACAGCATCGTTTTCTATAGATCCTTTATTACGAGGATTTTTATAGTGATCCATAATGACTGAACGATATAGTTGATCTAAATTATTAAAAGACATCGCCAAAATACTCCTTCGCAGAACGTAACCCTGCCACTAGGCGGTCAATATCTTCTTCTGTGTTGTACAGATAGAAGCTTGCACGCGCTGTCGCTACTTGTTGAAGACATTTCATTAGTGGCTGCGCGCAATGATGTCCTGCACGAACAGCAATACCGCTCATATCAAGAACCGTTGCCACATCATGTGGATGTACATCGTCTAGGTTAAACGTTACAAGGCCACATCGCTTCATCGGGTCACGTGGGCCAAAAATTTTAAGTCCGTCAATTGTTTCAAGCTGATCCATCGCGTAGCCTGCAAGCTTATGCTCGTGCTCCGCAATTTTATCTAGCCCAATTTCAGTTAAGAAATCAATAGCAGCTCCTAAACCTATTGCACCTGCAATAATAGGAGTTCCGCCTTCAAATTTCCACGGTAATTCTTTCCACGTCGACTCATGAAGTCCAACAAAGTCAATCATTTCGCCACCAAATTCAATTGGCTCCATCTTTTCAAGGTGTTCTTTTTTACCATATAGTACACCTATTCCAGTTGGTCCGCACATTTTATGACCTGAGAACCCTAAGAAATCTACATCCAAATCCTGTACATCGATTTTCATATGTGGTGCTGCTTGTGCAGCATCCGCTACCATTACCGCACCATTAGCATGCGCAATTTGAGCGATTTCTTTAATTGGGTTAATCGTTCCTAGTACGTTTGACGCCATCGACACCGACACAATCTTTGTTTTAGGTGTAATTGTCGCACGAACCTTTTCTAGATTAAGTGTGCCATCTGCTTCAAGCTCAATATATTTCAGTGTTGCATTTTTTTCCTTTGCAAGCTGTTGCCAAGGAATAATATTGGAATGGTGCTCCATGTGGGTAATGACAATTTCATCACCATCAGCCACATTAGCACGACCATAACTTGCTGCTACTGTATTTAAAGCAGTTGTAGTACCGCGAGTAAAAATAATTTCTTGTGTTGAAGTAGCATTAATAAAATTACGAACCTTTTCACGTGCCCCTTCATACTTGTCAGTAGCACGATTACCTAATGTATGCACACCACGGTGAACATTGGAATTATCGAATTCATAATAATGCTTCATCGCTTCAATTACTTGAATAGGTTTTTGAGAAGTGGCTGCGCTATCAAGGTAAACAAGTTTATGACCGTTTACTTCCTGATTTAAAATTGGGAAATAGCTTTTAATGTCTTTATTCATCATTAGCGAACTTTCCTTTCAATAACCTCCGTCAGTTGCTTTTGAACGCCTTCGATTGGTAATTGCGTAACAACTGGCGCAAGGAATCCATGGATAACAAGGCGCTCTGCTTCTGCTTTCGAGATACCACGACTCATTAAGTAGTAAAGTTGTAGTGGATCAACTCGGCCAACAGATGCTGCGTGTCCTGCTGTTACATCGTCTTCATCGATTAATAGAATCGGGTTTGCATCGCCACGAGCTTTTTCAGAAAGCATTAACACACGTGATTCTTGTTGTGCATCCGCTTTTGTCGCACCGTGTTCGATGTAGCCAATACCGTTAAAGATTGATTGTGCCGCATCTTTCATTACACCATGCTTTAAGATATGACCATTTGAGTTCTTACCCCAGTGACGAACTTCAGTAGTGAAGTTAAGTTTTTGTTCACCGCGACCAACAACGACTGTTTTTGTATCAGCATTAGAACCGTCACCGATTAGATGTGTAATGTTTTCAGAAATAGTATCTGAGTCATTCATTAAGCCAAGAGCCCAATCTACTTTCGCATCACGAGCTAGACGTCCACGACGATTTACATAAGTAGTATATCCTTTCGCAAGTACATCAACCGCACCGTAAGTAACTTGTGCATTGTCTTGAACTACTACTTCAGCAATAATATTTGCTTGACCTTTTGCTTCTTCAACTGTTGAAATATATGTTTCAACATATGTTACCGCTGAATTTGCTTCAGCTACAACTAACACGTGGTTATATAATGAAGCTTCTGCGTTATCGTTTAAGAAGATAACTTGAAGTGGCTGTTCAATAATTACATTTTTCGGTACGTATACGAATACACCACCGTTAACAAGTGCCGCATGAAGCGCAGTTAATTTATGCTCATCAACTTTAACAGCTTCTGTCATGAAGTACTTTTTAACAAGGTCACCGTGTTCACGAACCGCCGTTAAGATATCTGTAAAAATAACACCTTTATCAGCTAATTCTTGTGATGTTTTAATGAAAGCTGGTGTATTATTGCGTTGAACATAAAGGTTTTCTTGTGCTTCAAGATCAATTAAACCTTTCGCTTCTTCTGGTAAAGCATCAAGTGAAGCAAATCCTTCACTGTCAACTGTATGAGTTGGGAAATTTAAGAAATCCCATTTTGTAATATTTGTTCTGTCTGGTTTTGGCATATCTAAACCAGTTGCTTTGTCTAGTGCTGCCGCGCGAAGCTCAGTAAACCAAGCCGGTTCTCCCTTTGCTTCTGAGAACGAGCGCACGTCCTGTACTGTTACAGGCAAGTTAAGTTCCACTGTCATGCTAGTTCGTCCTCCCTCTTATGCTTCGTGTTCTTCTGTTTCTTCTTCGATACCTAATTCTTTTTTAATCCAGTCATAGCCTTCCGCTTCTAAACGTTGTGCTAACTCTTCGCCACCTGATTTAACAACACGGCCTTGCATCATTACGTGTACATGGTCTGGTGTAATGTAGTTAAGTAGACGTTGATAGTGAGTGATCATTAAGCAGCCGAAGCCTTCTCCACGCATTGCATTGATTCCTTTTGAAACAACTTTAAGCGCGTCAATATCAAGACCAGAGTCAATTTCATCTAAAATTGCGAAAGTTGGTTTAATCATCATTAATTGAAGAATTTCGTTACGTTTTTTCTCACCGCCAGAGAAACCTTCATTTAAATAACGTTGTGCCATATCTTCATTCATTTCAAGGAATTCCATGTTTTTATCTAATTCACGGATAAATTTCATTAGAGAAATTTCATCGCCCTCTTCACGACGTGCATTGATAGCTGAACGTAAGAAGTCAGCATTTGTTACACCAGCGATTTCAGAAGGATATTGCATAGCTAGGAATAAACCTGCTTGAGCACGCTCGTCTACTTCCATTTCAAGTACATTTTCGCCATCAAGCTCAACTGTACCAGAAGTTACTTCATATTTAGGGTGACCCATAATTGCAGAAGCTAGTGTTGATTTACCAGTTCCGTTTGGTCCCATGATTGCATGAATTTCATTTGTATTGATCGTAAGATTTACGCCTTTTAAAATCTCTTTCCCGTCGATTTCAACGTGAAGATCTTTAATAACTAAAGTTGACATAAAATACCTCCATAGTGTGTTCAGTGAATGGTGAACCATCCCTTAATTATCATCATTCTAATCTTAACTGAAAATCGTTCTCTATGCAAACCATTTCAATCACTTTCACTTTTCTTTGAAACAATCCTTAAAAACAAAGAGTTTGTAAGCATTTTCAAAATATTGCTAATCGTTATTGACAATGAGAATCAACTCCCCGTATTTTCAATAAAATAAACCTAATTGAGAATGGATTTCATCTAGCTACATAGTGGAAACCCCTCAGGAATCGCTAATTGTAGCGGTTTTGTGACAGAAATGTATAAAGAACAGTACCAATACTATAACCTTTTTTATTAGAATAGAATCAAATAAGGGAAAGAAATTTATAGAGTTCTAGTTCGTAAAAAAAGATTTACCATCATAACGCGGGGGATGATTTCCGTTCCGGCTGGGGGCTTTGTTGCTGACGCTTCGCTTTCGCGCAGAGCAGAGCTACCTAGGGGCATCCAGCCTCCACTCAATCAGCCTATTCATTTAACATATTTTTCAGATATCATCCTAAACTTTGATGATAGCCAAAATTAACAATTGAAGATAATGCAATTTCTTTAATTCTCTTTTTCATTTTTACTTTTCTTCTTGAGCTCCAATGAAGTTTCTGAGCATCTCCTTCTATATAAAGCTCGCTAGCTAACATTTGTTTATTTACGGTAAAATTTCATCTTAAATAGTATATAATTGAAGAATAATCAATCGTATTTTTCGATTAATAGAGGTGAATATCTAGTGGAGTTACGTCAATTACGATATTTTGTTGAAGTTGCTGAACGCGAACACATATCAGAGGCTGCCGAACATCTTCATGTTGCTCAATCTGCAATAAGCCGACAAATTGCTAATTTAGAAGATGAATTAGGCACACCACTTTTTGAACGTGTAGGACGCAATGTTAAATTAACACCGATTGGAAAAACATTTCTCGAGCACACCATTACTGCTTTAAAAGCCATTGATTTTGCCGCTAAGCAAGTTGAAGAATATTTAGATCCTGCTAAAGGTACGATAAAAATCGGCTTTCCAACAAGCTTAGCTAGTTATGTATTGCCAACTGTTATTTCTGCCTTTAAGCGTGAATATCCAGATTTGCAATTCCAACTCCGTCAAGGTTCTTATCGTTTTTTAATCGATGCAGTCAAAAACCGCGAGTTAAATTTAGCTTTTTTAGGTCCACTTCCACCGAAGGACGAAACAATTCGTTCAACCATATTATTTACTGAAAATATCGCTGCATTACTGCCAGCAAAACATCCATTAGCCAAAAAAGAAAGTATTCAACTTGCTGATTTACGTAATGATTTATTTGTATTATTCCCAGATGGCTATATACTACATAAAGTAGCTATGGATGCCTGTCGCGCTGCCGGCTTCTTACCAAACATCATCTCTGAGGGTGAGGACTTAGATGCACTAAAAGGTCTTGTCGCTGCGGGCATTGGGGTTAGCTTATTACCAGAAAGCTCCCTATATGATTCAGCCGCTCGTTTCACAGTAAAGGTACCGATTAAATCACCTACAATTCCAAGAACAGTCGGTATTATTTCACCTGTAAACCGCGAAATTGCTCCATCAGAAAAAATATTTTTAGACTTCGTTACCAATTTCTTTTCACGACTTTCTCAATTCCAATAAAAAAAAATCGCCGTATGTGGCGATTTTTTTTTGGGTTTAGATGGTTCTTTCCGTCACTAGCGATTTTATCCGTCATTCTAGCAGTACTTTCCGTCACTTTGATAATCCTATCCGTCGTTCTGGTGGTTCTTTCCGTCGCTCTAGCAGTTCTTTCCGTCGCTTTGATATTTCTATCCACGACTTTTGCTATCCTATCCGTCACTCCAAAGCCCTATCATTCACAGATTTTACACGCCTGTTTCTTTATGCTTCTCTGCCACGAGAATGGCAAACACATATATAGAAATTTTGGTTTCTACACCGCTGATTTATCAAAAATCTACTATATGATTTTCGCTATTCAACACGCCTTGCATTGTTTAAAAATTCAGAAAACTGTATAATAGAAATTGGAGGGATATTTATGATTAAGACAGCTATATGTGATGACATACCCCAAATGGCAGATGCAGTAGAAGAACTTTTAATACAATACAATCAAAAATTATTTGAGGCCAGTGTTTTCTATTTTCCTCAAAATCTAATCAAACATATGAAAAAAACTGAATTTGATTTATTTATTTTAGATATCGAATTTCCTAATACTACAGGTATTGATCTTGCTGAAATAATTCGCAAAAACAATTTAAATGTTCCTATTATATTTTTAACTAATTACAGAGAATATATGGAGGATGTCTTTAAGGTACAAACCTTTGACTACATAATCAAACCTGTAACTAAGGAGAACTTATTTCCAGTTTTAGATAGAGTAATAAGATATCTAGATGTTGGAGAAGAAAGGTTCATTTTTTCCTATAATAAAAAAACCTATAGCCTCAAATTAAATGAGCTTGTTTATTTCGAGAAAAATCGTCGCCAAGTTATTATTCATACGTTAAATAAAGTGTATGTCTCTAACATGTCTACCACTACAATTCTACCTAAACTTAATGACTGTTTTGTTCAAGTACACACGTCTTTTATAGTTAATGTAAAATATATAAAAGAAATAGGGAATAATTTTCTTATATTAAAAAAAGATAATAATAACTCTATCGAAGTACCTTTGAGTAGAAAATATAAAGAAACCGCTCGAGATAAAATACTAATGAAATTAAGGGACATAGTATGATAATCAACCTATTTATCCGACTACTAAGCATTGTAACTTATATCTTCTTACTTAACTTTTTTTTCTCAAGCTGGTCACCGTCCCGAAAATTGTTTAGAAAACTAAATTTGTTAATTATCCTACTTCTTTTCCTGACTGTAGGAAGTTCCTTCATTATAAATGAAACTTTTTTGCCCTTCGTTAATATCATGCTAACAGTTTCATTGATATTGATAATTGCTAAACAACATGATGTTCCAATTAAAGAAACTATTTTTTGGACAATCATACTATTATCCATTAATTTCATATGTGAATCTCTGTCACTTTCATTATTCAAAAAGTTATTCTCATCAACTACCTATTATTCTAATACTATTTTCATTCTTATTACTACTAGTTTTACTACGATTATTGGAATACTAATTTTTTCTGGAATTAAAATCTTATTTCTAAAAAAAGACAATCTTTTTCAATCCATTAATAATTCTGCTTTAGTAGCTCTAATTTCAATCCCTATTATTTCGATAATTGTTTTGCTAGGCTTTTTAGTTTCCGAGATAAACATCAACATTGACTCACAACTAATCGAGTTTTCTGTAGCATCAGGTATTCTATGTATGAACATAGTTGTTTTGTATTTGTATAAGAGTCTAATCACACACTTAAAAAAAATAAACCATATTTCACTCCAAAAAAAAGCACTTGAATCAGAAATAAAATATATTGAAGAAGTTAAAAAAAATCAACTAAATATCAAAGCCATAAAACATGATTTAAAGAATCAGTATCTTGTTTTATTGGGTCTGCTAGATCGAAAAGATACAGTAGAAGCAAAAAATTATTTGATGAGTTCCATTGAAGGATTAAACCAACATTCAAATTTTTACACTAACGACAGTGTACTAAATTATTTATTGAATGAAAAAATCTCAATTGCCAAAAAGGAACAAATCGATTTCAAAGTTAAAATCTTTCTATCTGAAAAAGTTAGTATTGATAACGATATTCTTGCAATAATAATTGGAAACTTAGTCGACAATGCATTAGAAGCTTGCTTTAGAATAAAAAAAAGTGAAGACAAAGAGATATTACTAGTAATTAAACAGTTCAATGAAAACCTTTTGATTGATATATCTAATACTTTCGATCCATTAGAAACTAAATCCAGAAGAAATCGCCAATATGAAGGAATAGGTGTTAGAAGTATAAATGCTTTAGTTAATAAGAATGGTGGTCTATATAAGCATTGGATTGAAAACAAGAAGTACTTCGTAAGTATTGTACTTTTTGATATCTCTTAACCGGTTTGCTAATCCACCATTTTCATCAAATTCATGACAATCTATTCTTAATCAAAATATTTTTAATAGATAATCACTTGAACTCAAGTTCCTAATTTTTAAGGCCGAGTGATTATCTATTTATTGTGTATTTTTGTTTATTTTGAAAAGCGTTCGATTCCCAACAAACGAGGCCAATAGCGATAAGCAAGGTTTATATAGTCTCGCTTTTATCTATTCTTTTACTGACATAACGAAGTATAGGCATCATTGCCAATAATACACATAAAGCTCCTATGGATGCGGCAAATTGATAGTTTATCAACGACAGAGCAGAAACGTTAGCTAATATTACAATAGAAATAATGCTAGTAATTACTGTATACATTGTTGATGCAAAATAAATACCGATAAAACTTGAAAAGAGTACGATTGATGAAGTTAATAGTACACAAACTACTGCAACAAAAATAAAATCTAACCAATAACTTTTAATGGATTTATTCAGTATCGGAAAAATAGTTTCTCCTATAAAAAAAATCGAGTTGACCAATAGAAGTGCTACAAATTGAGACAAACCAAAGATACATCCAAATACTATGTTCTTGATTAAATACAATCTACTCCGCTTTATTGGATATAAAAAAACTCTATTTCTATTATCACCAACATAATTATTAACAATATAACGGCTTATTGCTACAGCCCCATATACAGAAATAATACACATAGTTATTGTGCTTGCTAAACTAACTATTGCTGGGTAACTTGTTAAAATATCATCCCCATCAAATTTTCCTACGATTACAAAAAAATAAGTAAAAATCAATTGAGAAAGAAGGGTTAATACAAATGTTGGAAATATAATTTTCTTCATTTTAGAAATCTCAAAGTGATAATAATTCATTTAATACATAACCTCCTTTACTTTTATTTTATATACTTATTTTGCAGTTAATTGGTTGTAATAGTCTAAAATTCCCCCTTCATAAATACGGTTGATATCATCAATTTTTCTCATCTCACTCGTTCTACCATTTGACATAAAAACAATATCAGTTGAAATATCTTCAAGGTCAGCGAAAGTATGACTCGTTATAAGTATAATTTTTTCTCTCGCTAAAGATTTCAAAATGCTCTTAACTATTTCGATTCCATCAGGGTCTAGTCCATTAAACGGTTCATCTAAAACTAATATTTCCGGATTGTGCGTCAGAGCTACTGCCAATTGTAGCCTTTGCTTCATTCCTAAAGACATTTTTCCAATAACCGCTTCTGGAGAAACATTCAAATTCACCTGCTGCAAAAGAGGGTGCCATGAACTTGGCCTTTTTAACCCATAATAGTGAAAATGTTCTTCAAATAACTCATGAATAGTAAGTTCATAAATACTGTCTAAAGAAGTAAATATCGTCCCAATTTTCTGTAAGTTTTTATAATTATCCGTTTGTGAAACAAGATTATCATCAAACCAGATTTCGCCCTCATCAACAACAACCAACCCACAGATACTTTTCAACAAGGTAGTCTTTCCAGCACCATTGGGCCCTATTAGAGCATGTATTCCTCCTTGTTTGAAACACAAATACTCAACATTGATCACTAAGTCATCTTTAATATATTTTTTTAAATTTATTAGCCTGATTTGATTCATATTGACTTACTCCTTTCTCGACAGGGCAAAAAATGATAATCCAAAAGTAAATAGTGCCCAACTAATAACCACAATTATATTCTCAAATGAAATTGCTCCTAGGCCAAATAGTGTAGCCCTAATCAGATTACTCGCTGGTACAAAGGGAAGTACATTGTATATAACTGCCATCCAATCTGGAAGTCTTTCAGCAGGGTAAGTAATAGGAGAAAATAATAGGCCTCCTATCATAATAATTTGTGTCACCAATGCAACTAAATTCGATGGAAGCCAATATGCTATCGCAAAGCCAATAGAAATCATTGCAACTTGTGCCAGCAGGATAATAAGAAAACTTGTAAGAGATACGTTGATTGATATATTAAATCTAATCATAGCAGCAAAGCACGACATAAATATTCCTGGTATTGAAGCGATACCCCATATGATAATATCCGCAAACAGAATACTCATACGATTAACCGGTAAAGTCTTTTGATATTTCACAATTCCATCTTGTTTTGCAGTATTAACTATTTGGGCTGCTAAAACACAACCAACAGCAATAATCCCCAAAGTAATCGCACCTGAAGATAGATAAAGTGAAGTTTCTTCATCTATTTCCGGTATCAATAAAGCAAGTCCATATACAATGGCAAGAGCTAAAGCCGCTTGAGCTATACTAAAGGTTGGCAATAAATATCTGTGCCTAATCAAACTCCAACGCATCAATCCCCAAAACTGTAGTAAACTATCGTTTTTTGGCATTGCTTCAGAATATATCTCTAGTTTACTTTTCATTTGTTAACTCTCCGTATAGATTATTTACTGAAGATGGTGCAAGCCGATAGTTGACTACTTCTTTTTCATTGATTTTTCTTAACACCCAATTTAAAGCATCTGGAACTTGTTTATGTGTTAGCTTGAAATTATATTGCATTTCTTTATCTTCAAAAACAATATCTAGTGCTTCTGGTAAATTATTTAAGTTAAAAGAATTATTAACCGTTATTGTTAGTACGTTTGGTACAGATAATCCTAAATTTACTTCTCTAATTGGGGAATCCTTAATTAATTTTCCTCGATCCATCAGAAGATATCTGTCAGTATATTGTTCTACTTCTAACAAATTGTGCGTGACTACAACAATAATATGTCCTTTTTGAGCAAGTTTCCTCAAGTATCTCCAGATGATTTTTCTTCTCACAGGGTCTACATCATTTGTAGGTTCATCTAATAAAATAATAGGTGGAGGTGCTACAACTGCCATAGCAAAAGAGGTAAGTCTTTGCAATCCTCCAGATAATTTTTCTCCAGATTTATTTGCCCATTCCTCAATCTGCAATTCCTGAATTATTCCATCAGTCAGTTGCTTATTTTCATATCCACTAATACCTTTTATTCTTAAAACTGACTCAATAGATTGTCTCAATGTCACCCCAGCCAACGGTGCATGAAACTGTGGCATCATTGATATCAAGCTTCGTGCAACTTTAGTTTCTTTAACCAAAGAATGTCCCTGATAAGTTATAAAACCGCTATCCGGTTTTGTTACACCAATTATTTGGTTTAGGAATGTTGTTTTTCCAGCACCATTGTGACCTGTTAGAGCTACAACTTCACCCGCAGAAAAATAAGTCGATATGTTATTGTTTGCTTGTATATTGCCTTTTCGATAGCTTTTACTGATTGAGTGGATGCGTAAATCATTTTGCATTTCTTCACCTCTTTATTTTCTTATAAAAAAAATTAGTGCACTCTGTTAATGACACTATGCACAAAAGGAATAAACCATAGAAAAACTAAGATGAACGTAACGAAGTACCCTATTAAGCGAATTTTACCTAGAAAGGGATTCTGGCTGTTTGAAGCTTTTGAACTGAATTCTACGAAAGGATCGTCAATACTCATAGACACTAAAAATTGACCATCACTTTTTTTGTGAAAGCGTAGCTGCCAAAGAATTCTAATCCATAAGATAGAACATGATACAGGAAGAACCCAGCTATTAATCCAGAACTGAGAATAAGTCAAAATCGAAAGAAGGAATAAATCAAAAATTACTCCCGCACTAATTGCAGTGACTCTACCTAATAATGACCATACCCAGATATGGGACATTGCCACTGTAGCGGTTGCCTTTTTAAAGTTTAAATTCATTCCCCATTTCAACTTTTTCCAATTATCAGAAAAAACAATGTGCATTACCTCATGAATAAAAGTTGTTACCATGGAGAAGAGTATTATAAAAATAATATTTACCCATATATTTGTATGTTTAGAGATTAATTTGCTCCCAATTGGAATACCAAAAAAGAATGTTGAAACAAATATACTTATTAAAGAAATGAAGCCAATAATCAACATCCCTTTTCTAAGAGCGGTCCATTTTTTCGTAACATTTTCTTCTGAAAAATAAAAATTATCTAGTTTATCAGATTGAATAAACCCAGTTTCAGTAAGAGTATTTATGAAATCTTGGTCATAAATTTCTGGATTAAGAACTCCTGATGATAAAGCAGTAGCAATCTCTTCGTCAACAACAATTGGTTCGGATTTAGTTGATACGATTATATAGTCCCCGCACTTTAGTTTTCTACTAAATGTTGGATTCAAGGACAATAATTTCGACATAATTTACTCACTTTCCACCTTCATAGTATTGAAATATTTCCCAATCATCCACCTTTCCTTCACCACAAGTTGGACATTCCTTTGGAAATCTCGGCCATGAAGGATGTTTAAAAGAGGAACCATCTTCATAATTGATTTCGTATTGAGTTCCTAAACTTCTAGGTGTAGCATAATTAGTTACCAATCTGACTAATTCATCAACAATCGATGCGGTTAATTGAAAAATTCCCGGTCCGTATGCAATTGATGGGGGATCAAAATTAATTTCTCTAAATCCCACAAATTGTTCGATGAACTTTGGATCATTTTTACTGAAGTTCAAATTTAAACAGTCGAAACAACCTGTTTCCCTTGGTATCACTGTGTAAACACGCCCTCTACTTACTTGAGAAGCGCCAAATACACATGGTAATCCAGCCTTCACAATCGCCTGGTTAACAATTCTATGAATAATAAAAGGAGGTTCATCAATTGCACAAATTACCACATCCACGTCATTCGTAAATAATAGGACATCTTCAACAGTGACAATTTTTTTATTATGACTTTTAATGATAATGTTTGAATTCATTTGAGAGAGTGCTTCCTCAGCTACTTCGTTTTTCAACCTACCAATATCAGATTCTCTATATAGAAATTGTCTCCCAAGGTTACTTGCTTCGACTCTATCATAGTCAACAATAGTAATCTGTTTTGGACCTAATCCAGCTAAAAGGGTCAAAATATTTGATCCTCCACCTCCAAGTCCCAATAAAAGGATACGTGTATCATTCATTTTTCTTTGAATGTTAAATCGATCACCTTGCGTATTCGTGAATCTACTGAAGTAGTTAACATTGGCAATGTATCTGTCTTGAATTTCTTGTTCAGGTAGTGCTTCTTCAAGGACTCCTTCACTGTCAAGTAATTCTATTCCACCAATAACGTCCTCCTCAGTCAAATCAGGAAACAAGGTCTGCATTCCCTTTACTACTTCATCTATATGTCGTCCGTCCAATCTTGTAGCTAGTTCCCAATACTGTTTTTCCGGATCTTCGAATTCTGTTGTAATTCCCAGTTGAGCTCCAATTCTGAATACTTCGGGATTTAATTGATATAACGGATAAATCGGTTTTATTCGTGGATTTTGAAAAGACACACTAAAGACCTCCCTTATGTTATAATTTCTCAGATGTGTGTTGATTAGCAAAAATCATATAGTAGGTTTTGATAAATCAGTTGCGTAGACACCAATATTTTTGTTATGGGCTTTCGCCATTCTCTTTGCAGAGTAGAGCAGCACAAATAAACAGGCATGTAAAACCCGAAGGAAAAGCATCTTCCATTTCCCCCTATTAATCCGACTATGTAAAAAATCAGAAGCGTGACGAATTCTTTTCCATTCAAATGTCACTGCTCCAAACAAGTAAGAAACAAATGTGGAAACATCACATTTACTGGCAATATCAGACATGACTATTTCTCGTATTAATTAAATAAAAACCAAAAGCAAGATTATTAGATAACCTCGCTTTTGGTTTGTGGCTATCATTAAACGATAATCCACCATGCTGTAGCATCAACTTTTACCGCTTTGATAACTTTAACATTTTTCATAGTTATCCCCCCTTCGTATTAAATTACACCTATGCATAATAAGGTGCATTAAAATCACAATTAGAACTTAAATAGCAACAATATTCTTTTCACTTTTAAATCAAAAGTATTTGCTTGCTATCATTACATTCATAATAATGCTAAATTCAAAAAAATTGGTAAGCTGTAACAATTAACAATCTAGTTGTAATAATCAACCTTGTATGACTCGTAAATCAAAGCAGGAAAAAAGCAATAATGACCTCAAATGAGACCATTATTGCTTTTTCGTAAATACTTCCTTATGAAAAGATACCTTAAATGTTGATTTTTGTTGACCTAATTTATTCTTTTCGTCACTTTAATGATTCTATCCACGATTTCGGCTACTCTATCCGCCACTTTGACGTTTCTATCCACTATTTCGCCTGTGCCATCTGTCTCTCTAGCAATCGAATCCGTCACTCCACTGATTGTTCGTTAATCCATTGTAACGTTTTCGAACTTAGACCTCCGGCACGCCATAAAACAATCTCATTGTAGCGTTTCTTTCGTACGTGTGCTGTCCATTTCTCAAGTGTTTCCTGATCGGCATACCAAACTTCATGCTTCACTTTTTGTTCATCTACATACGTGAAATATACAGCACCACTTGCTTTATCTCGTTGTTTAACCGCTTTCGTTTTGTTCAGTAATTCCTCTGCCTCTATCTCTGTTAATGCAACTGTTTTGCCTTGATTTACCCATTCAAATCCGCCAGTTGCAAAAGCAATCGCTAGTTTTTGATTGGACTTCTTAATTTTTTTTATTAAGTCATTTAAAAATGAAAAGTTTGCCTTTGCACCTGGACCACTATGATATCCGTGCACATTATAAGCCATCACTGTATATTTAGGTCCATTTGGCAATTTAACATCAAATGGGAAGCTAGGCTCAAGTACGACATGTAATGAAATACCTTTTTTTGATAACTGTTTATAAAGTTCGTTTAGGAAACGGACATACCCAGGAAGGTCCTCTTTAGTAACCTTTTCATAATCAATTTCGATACCATTCACATTGTATTGGTCAACAACTCGCAAAATATTATCAATATGTCGCTGCCTTGATGACGCATTTTGAAACAACCGATTTAATAACGTGCTATCCTTCTGAACTGAAGGGGCGTTATCTGTAACAGTGTCGTTAATTAACGTAAGTATCACTTGATGTGATTCATTAAATTGTTGCTGTGTTTGTTTCAACATTTCTATCGTATCTTCAGTTAATAATAATTGTTCATTCTCATTAAAATAAGCACCAAAAACGCGAATGTCTTGTAAGCCATGTTCTGAATTTTCTACATCCTCGATGGCAGATTTGATTTGCCATTCAGGTAACCAAATAGATAGTTGAAGCTTTTCTTTGTTCTTCAATGGTTCTCTCGCCTTCACAGGTTCTTCTTTACTATTACTACAGGCCGTGATAATTAGTAGTGCTAGACAGATAAACAATAAAATTTTTTTCACTTGAATTTAGTTCCCCCCGCTTTAGAAGGTTTCAATAAAGAAATCCACAACGCTATTAATTAAAGTCATTGTTTTGTGCTTTACTTTATCGAAGTTCGTGTATTGGTTAGTAAAAAGTGTACGATCGTTACTATCTGTAATCAAAATATCTTCGATGAATGTATCATAAATATCATCTGCATACTGTTCATGCGAAGTTTCTTTTGTGCTGAACATCGCACCAAATCCAATTTGTGATCCTTGAATATCAGGATTTACTTGTATTGTTTTGGATAATACCGTATCTACGTCAATCTTAATTTTATCCTTATTAACAGCAATGTTAAATTCTCTTGTTTTTGTTAGGTTTCGTGGATATTCTTCCTTATCAATTCTAGAGCCTTTTTGCGTATCCTGATAATTGTATACAGTAGCCTTATTAAATGCATACTCTTCTTCATTCCACTTTATTTCATTTAACGGGAAACGCCCCTTCTCTACAACGCTTGATTCTGGTGATTTCTCAAAAACAACAATCTCATTATCGATTAATGCTACCCGAATATAGCTATCATTTTTTTCATCATAGTTTAAATAAATAGATTGTTGCCCAACGACATTCCCTTTAAAGGCAAAGTTTATATGATATTGCTCTGGAAGTGTTTCCTTCAATATTACCCGACCTTCACTAGCGGGTGCAGACGTTATAGTAATCGCATTATTTTCATATTCTGCTGCACCATTCATGACAGACCATTCTTTTGCTCGTTTAGGATCTCCGACTTCAAATTCTACATTTTGCTTACTAGCTTGGCGTATTTTCATCATCAAGTGATTGGTAGACCAATAAGGAGAAACTTGCAATCTACTTAAGTTGTAAAGATTAGCATCCGCATCATTATATGCCCCTAGCTCCAAATTGAAATGCATTTTAAATTTATCTTTAATTTCTTTATTATTCGCACGTTCAACTAACGAATCCATATTATTATAAAGTGAGTTGGCATGCATAATCGCATAAGCTTTAGGAACTTCTCCTAATTCCTCCTCATAAATATCTTGCATTAGCTTGTAATCTTTTTGGATACGTTTTTCCATTTCCTGTCGCGTTTCACTTGGTATCATATATTGATTGCGGATGAAGTCCATTAAATAATGATTATAATATTCGATAGTCGTTTTATTTGGCACATTATTTTCATCTATTACACCTAACGACTGTCCTTTATTATTAAAAATATTTATATATGTTAGACGGTACCCATTAGAGCCCAACTCCCAATACCCACTTTTCTCCATGAGCAATAAGTCTTTCGGCTTTAAAAATTTGTTGTCCCGTGTATCCATTTTATTGGCGTACGTAAACATCGTAGCTTTATAGTTTAGATCCTCCATGATGTTTTGAGCAAATATACTAGAATCTGTCCGTCCATCTTCAAATGATAAAAACAAAGCTTTTTCTGGCAACGGTTTGTCTTTCTGATAAAAATCTAAAATATCTTGCTGAGTAATTGTTTGATAACCTTGACTTTCAAGTAATTCTAGTTGTTTTTTTAAATTCTCTTTAGATACGTATTTAGGAGACTCGCCTCTGCTCACACCAAAATATGATAATGCGATGAAACCATCTTTATTTTCTAGAGGAACCGTTTCCTCTACCCTTTTTTCTGTTAAAAACACTACACGGATTAAAATAATCGCTAAAAATATAACGATAATCGCTTGAACAATGGATCGTATTATTTTCCTTCGATTTTTTTTGGCTGGATTTAATACAACATTTTTTTCACTCATTTCTTCTCACCCATTTTTCTATTTAGAATCGAAAATCGGGATTTTCGCAATTTTTGTTTTTCCAATTTCTTTTCTTTGGCGATGACATCTTGAGGTGTTTCTCTCGTACCCCATGTTGATTTCCAAAATGTAACCCATGCAACAGGCATTTGCCACAGCAAAATAAATTCATAGAAAAGTACAAAGATAAAGCCAAATGTCCATAACTTACTTTTTCTAAAGAAAAGATGGGCCAAACTCATTAGCATTGCCATCAGGAACAAGCCCATTAAAAACGTAGTTGGAAAAACGCCATGCATAATTGGCACATAAAGTAGATTGTAAACAACAACAATAGGGGCTGCTATCGGTACGATTAAACCGATGATGAAGAAAAGAAACATAAAAGGTTCCTTCTTCCACATAAATAAAAATGCTCGTAACGATTCGCGTAGCCATGATCGTTTCCATCTCATTTGTTGAGATAAAAAGACTTTTGAATCTGATGGAACAATTGTAGAACATACGGCATTGTCTTGATATCCCGTTCGATGTGTTTTTAAAATATAGTTTGTCATACTACGGTCATCACCGAATGTTGCGGGTTGTCCAAGAAATTTTTGGTTTAACCATGCTGATTCATTCTTTAAAATAAGCTCTTTTCGATAACATGCTAATGGACCAGATAAACAAGTTACTGTATCAAACCAAGACTCAGCAGCTTTCATTATCCGGAAGGCTATATAATAGCGAACGGTTTGCAATTTTGTCAGAGCATTTGTAAATTTATTTTCAACCTCTGTTCTTCCAGCCACACCGCCCATTTTAGGATCTTGGAAAGGCTGCACTATATTTCGAATAGCATGAGGTTCTAAAAAACTATCTGAATCTACGAAAACGACTAAGTCGTGTTTGGCTAGATGCACTCCGGCAACTAGAGCCTCACGTTTCCCTCCATTTTGAGGTAGCTTATGGAAACTTAAACGATTCTTTGTTTTAAAGCGCTCACCCTCACTATGAATAAGTTCAATCATTTCCTTTGCTTTTTCCTCAGTTCTATCTGTTGAATAGTCATCTACAACAATAACTTCTAATTTGTCTACAGGATAATACTGATTAATACAGCTTAAAATTGTTCTATGAATCCACTCTTCCTCGTTAAACACTGGAATAATAATAGAAACGCCCGGTTCAAATTGAGGATTTATCGGGACATTCCTATAGAAAATACCGAATAAATATCGGCTTAAAAGAAATGTTGCAGCAATAATACTATATAGATATAGGAATTTATTGAATCTGAAATAAATAACACTTTCAGCCCTCATTAATACCACAATAAGAGAAACAATCAATAGAAATAAACTTGCCACAAAGATTGATAGTCCCCAACGTTTTTTAGTCATATAGTCATTTAAAGGCTGTAGAAATTCACATGCATAATAGCATCTAGTTTCACCATCTACTTCTTTCGTAAAATGACGAACAACTTTCGCTTTTACCTTTACCTTAGATTCATAGCCCTCAGGCATCGCACCACCAGGTATAGTAAATTTCATCGTAATAATTTCATCTATTACAAAATTAGTAGGACTATTTGAAAATATAAGGATACCTGTAACCGAAATATCCTCCGCATAATGTTTGTCACTAACCTTTTGCTTTACTCTTTTAATTTGTACTTCAAAATTAGTTTCATAGCGTAAACTTAACAGCTGTAAACGATATATTTCATTGACATCTGTAGGATCGATTTCTTCCTTTTGATACGAAGCACCTCGTCGATTAACGAGATTTCGCACATTTTCTGGATCAGGAATATTCGATAAAATTCGTCGATCAGAGCGCGGTATCGTTAAAATCTCTTTTTTCTTATTCATGATTATCAATTCACTTTCTTATTTGAATCTTCTTCAATCCAAGTCGACATTTTTGCAAAGCTATATCCATCTTTTTGCAGCTTTTCAATGATTACTGGTAAAGCCTCAACTGTTTTTGTACCATCTAAAATGTGCATAACAATTACTTTTCCTGGACCAATCCTACTCATCACACGATTATAAATATCCGAAACGCTATATTCTAAATTCCAATCGAATGATGCAATATCGTACATAGCAATGGATTTGATACCTGTTGCGGCAATAATTTTCGCTGATTCTTCATTAATAGCACCTTTATTAGGTCTGAAATACAGTAAAGGTTCTTCCTGTAAGGCGTATGTTAACGCCCTATGTGCCTTCACGACATCCTCTTGGAGTTCCTCCGGTGTCATTGTCGTAACATCAAGGTGACTGTAGGAGTGGCTTGCAATCTCATGGCCTCTCTCAACAATTAATCGCGCTAGTTGTGGATCCTTTTCCACACCTTTGCCAATTAAAAAGAATGTAGAGTAAACGTTATACTTATCAAGAACATCTAAAATTTCTTTAAGTCTCTCCTCACTCGCCCAATCATCAAAGGTTAAAGCAACTTCCTTTTTAGAAGTATTTTTACGGTAGTACATATTTGGTTTTACATTTTCATAATCCAGATTCACTTTAATCGCGTCATAACCTTCTATTGCCTCTAAGGGTTTTACTATATATTGCTCATCTAATACGTCTGTTAATGTAGAGAATGCATATCCTTGTTCTTTCCCCAATTGAGACAATAGTGGTACAACATCAATAATTGCAGGATTAATGTATGTGTTTAAATGAATGACTGATCCACTGTTGATAAAACGATGAATATAATCCGTTATCTCTTCGGCACTTTGCATATTTCGATCTTTCGGATTAATGGAAGATTCTACGACTCCCTGCATATTGAGCGTTTTAGTTGCTAAACGCATATTGTCAGTTGAGTCACCAGAACGACTTCGGACGTATTTTGGTGTATAACCTAGATGCTCTTCAAAAACTTGATTTGCTAAATAAATCTCTTTATAGGTTTCTTCATAATTTAAATCGGTCATATCAGGAAACGTCAGCGTACCATTTTCTACTTCATGACCTTTTGCTAAAATGTCCTTCACTAACTCAGGATCTTGTGCCACTCGCGTTCCTTCTACAAAAAATGTTGCCTTCATGTTACATTGGTCTAATACCTTTAATAGCTTCTGCATTGTTTCATTGTCAGCAAGCCCATTAAAGGTTAATGCTATCTTCGGACTAAGAATACTCGCATGACTATAAATTTCACTCATTGTCCCATCATGTTCCTTCACCTCAATTGTTGAATCAACTGGTTGAATCTGATTAGTTTGAGCAGACGATTGACATCCTGTTAAAAATAAAATGAATAATAGACTACATATTTTTAGTCGACTCGCGTTCACAGAACCCCTCCTATAATTTGTAGTATTTTTCATTCTCGAATAAATAATGGGTATTACGTGTATCAAAAATTAAAGCAGCGTGTTGATCAATTAAAGAATAATCAATAGTTGTATGATTCGTTAAAATGACTACAGCATCTGCTTTTTGAATGATTTCTTTTGTAAGTGAAACTGTATTCAACATGTAATTACCAACTGTAAACGTATCAATAAATGGATCAATAACATTTAGCCCACATTGCTTGTCCATTAATTCGTCAATGACACGTAATGCTGGTGATTCTCTAAAATCATTAATATTTGGCTTATAGGAAACTCCAATCACTACAATTTCCGCATCACTTATCTCTTTACCTTGCGCATTTAAATAACTTTCAAGTCTTGTAACTACAAAGCTTGGCATGGAATCATTTATTTTATCAGCGGTCTCAATTAAAGTTGCAGCAATACCATGTTGCTGGCCAGCCCATAATAAATATTTAGGATCCACCGGGATACAATGACCACCTACTCCTGGGCCTGGTGTAAATGGCATAAAACCATAAGGCTTTGTCGAAGCTGCTTCAATAACTTCCCACACATCAATATCCATCTTATGACAAATCTGACTTAATTCATTAACAAGAGCAATATTAATTTGCCTAAATGTGTTTTCTAGTAACTTTTCCATTTCGGCAACCTTTGGACTTGTTACAGCAAATACATTTGTATTGATTACTGATTCATAAAAAAGCTTAGAAATTTCTAAACAAGATGGTGTTATTCCACCAACTACTTTAGGCGTGTTCGAAACTGAAAAATTAAAATTTCCAGGGTCGACACGTTCAGGTGAATAAGCTAAAAATAGATCTTGTCCAATAACAAAGTTACCATTTTCTAAGATTGGTTGAACTACTTCTTCTGTTGTTCCAGGGTAAGTTGTACTTTCAAGAATAACTAAAGTATTTGAGGATACGTTCTGTACGATTGCATTTGATGCATCAACAATATACGAGATATTAGGTGTTCCATCTGCAGTTGTAGGTGTTGGTACACAAATAATAATAATATCTACTTGTGCAAGTTTAGAAAAATCATTTGTCGGCTTAAATTTATGTTCATTAACCGCTTTTTCTATGGCTGCATTAGACATATCAGCAATATAACTATTACCGCTTTTTAATTTGGTGATTTTTTCATTATCTTTGTCGAGGCCAATTACTGCAAAGCCTTTATTGACGATTTCCAGGGCTAATGGGAGCCCCACATAACCAAGTCCAACAATTCCAATTGTTGCACTTTTTGTTTTGATTTTTTTTGATAAAGCTAATCCCCTTAACTCAATTTTTATCCCCATAAACAAATTCCTCCTTTGTCTAAGTTATTATCAATTATGTCTCGGCAAAATTGCGTCCAGAATCGATTTTGTACATAGGCCTACACGTCGCTACGAAAAACACTTGTAGCTGGCGTTTCACTTTCGCTACGAAAACATTTGTAGCTGGCGTTTCACTTTCGCTACGAAAACATTTGCTGAAAGAAAGTTAAAAGCCTAATTCGAAGATTATCTCTACAATTGTAATTTCATTTATGATTCATTTTTCGTACATGTATTCCCTCATCGCACATCTAACGAAGTAACATTATCCTAAATTCCAAAATGCGAATCTCTCTAATACATATATAGTACTAAACAAAACTTAACATTTTCTATACAATTTACTTTTTAAATGAAAAAATAACTATTTTACCAATAACCAGTCTCCTAGATAAATCCATTTTACCTTTCTTTAGAACTACGAATTTTCGATATATCCCTACATAAACATGTAATTTTATTAAATTTCAACAAGAAATATTTTTAATTATTTATCACTAAAAATTTTTCCTAGTCTTAAAAAATGTGCGCTATTTAATTAACCATTAAATCCGTAACGCTTTATATTCTCCATTAGCTATTTATCTTGAAAAGTAGTACTCTCTAATTAATCTGTAAGAGAATTTCCACATTATTTCGCGTCCTAAACAAAAAAAATCGCCATAGCAGGCGATTTTTTTCTTTAGTGATTCTATCCGTTCACACTGTTATTTATTAATTTGTTGGTTTGCTGAAACGGTCAACAATCATGGCTAATGCACCATCTCCCGTTACATTTGTAGCTGTACCAAAGCTGTCTTGCGCTATGTACAGTGCGATCATTAGTGCAACCATTGTTTCATCGAAGCCGAGCATTGTTTGCAGTAAACCTATTGCTGCCATGACTCCTCCTCCTGGGACGCCAGGTGCAGCAACCATTGTAATACCTAGCATAAATATAAAGCCGATATATTGTGTAAAGCCTATATCCATACCGTTCATCATCATAACACCTAAAGAACAAGTTACGATTGTAATTGTACTACCCGATAAATGGATAGTTGCAAACAGTGGGATTGTAAAATTCGTTACTTTTTCTGAAGTCCCTGTTTTTTGTGATTGTCGCAGTGTAACCGGAATAGCTGCCGCTGAAGATTGTGTGCCTAATGCTGTAAAATACGCAGGTAGCATTGTTCGAAGTAACTTAAGCGGATTTTTCTTATTTAAAGTTCCCGCAGTAGTGTATTGCACTAGCAAGATGATCCAATGCATCGCAATTATAAGTACGAAGACAATTGCGAAGACAGATAATATTTTTGCTACTTGACCTCCATATGTCATGTTCAAGAAGATCCCAAAAATATGAAATGGTAAAAGTGGAATAATGACAAATGAAATTAACTTTTCAATGATTACATTAAACTCTTCAAAACCACGTTTCATCACATCGCCTTTGATGACTGTCATACCAATCCCTACGATGAATGCAAAAATTAATGCTGACATCACACCCATTAATGGCGGCATTTCAACTTTAAAGAATGCCTGTGCTAAAAATTCCTCTGGGTTTTTCATACTTTCCATAGCACCATTTGATATGAAGTTAGGCAACACATTTCGCGCTACTAAAAAGGCGAACATGCCTGCAATGATTGTTGAGAAATAGGCAAAAAATGTTGCCAAACCTAATAATTTTCCTGAGCCTTTCCCAAGCTGAGCAATGCCCGGTGCAATAAATGCAATAATAATAAGTGGTACAACAAAATTTAAGAAATTACCGAATAAGCCATTGAATGTTGCAAATATACGTACAAATGGCTCTGGCATAAAACCTCCAAGTATTACCGCTAAAAAGATAGCGACAATAATTTTTGCCAATAGACCAAATTTAAACTTCACTAAAATGTCCTCCTTAAAAAAACAACTGTCTTTCTCGAATGTATTAGTAGTAATTTAACATAAACAGTTGCAAGAATATACAGCTTACGAAATAGACGGAATTGTAAAATATTTTTGTATTTTTAAATAAAAATAGTTCCCCACCATAATGCGGGGTTGATTTCCGTTCCGACTGGACGCTTTGTTGTTGCTGTCGCTTCGCTTTCGCACAGTTAAAACGTTTGTTGCTGTCGCTTCGCTTTCGCACAGTTAAAACATTTGTTGCTGTCGCTTCGCTTTCGCACAGTTAAAACATTTGTTGCTGTCGCTTCGCTTTCGCACAGTTAAAACATTTGTTGCTGTCGCTTCGCTTTCACACAGTTAAAACATTTGCTGCTGTCGCTTCGCTTTCGCACAGTTAAAACATTTGTTGTTGGTCACGGAGGCGTTATTACAGGATGTGATGTTTTTAACCTCCGCTCCTCTATTGCTAATCTCTAAGGAATCGCCCAGTCGTAACGAAGATCAACGTATATTTCATACGTTTTAATAAATAACATCCCAACTTTTAGTAATGAGCCAAAAAAAACTTAGAATAGGCAAAAAAATCACCTATCCTAAGCTCTCATTTAATATGCTTTAAATAATTTTTGTAAAATATAATATGATTGTTTTAAACGCTCTTCAAACTTAGGCGTTTGCCATGGTTCCCAAGTATAAGGTGAGAGTTTCGGTAAGACTTGGCCATTTGTCTCTGGTAAAGATTTTACAGTTTTGCCCTCTTTATCTACAAAGACCGCACCAATATAAATATTATCGACTTTCGTCGAAGCTGTCTCTCCATCTTTATATAAGTCCCCCATAAACTCACGCTGGCTTGGATCTCTAGTTTGGATTAGTAGCCAAGGAATTCGTAGCTCAATCACATTATCATCCGTCCACGTATAGTCTACTAACGAATTATAATCTTTTGCTTTTGGATTGGCATTCCCTTGAAGCAGCTTCCCTGTTTCATAATGACTGAAATCAGTAGTAATGTTTTGCTCTGGTAAGTACAACTCTTTATTTAACACATAATAAATTGGTGCAAACTTACCACTATTTTTTGTTGGAACTGCCATACGAGGTGGAATCAGATTTATATTATGACCGTAAAAATAATCATAGAAATCATAGTATTCATCTATGACCACTCGAGAGTCTCCACTTTTATTTAATTCCACAATAAAATCTACGCCATTTGAAAACGTCATATCTTTTATTGATGTAGCTGAAGTATTCCCTTGATTTGGTACTACATCAAGTAAAATACGAGGTGATGTTTTTTCTAAAACATCACTTTTTAATTTGAGATACAAATATCTTTCATCATAATCGACAGCAAAATCTGTTGAGTCAGAAGGTGAGGTATTGTACATTTGAGTACCTTTCCATTCCTTAGTATCGCCGTCTACTTTTACTTTAAATCGATCAAAGCTTAGTACGCCAAATTGCTGTTCATTTGTTTGTGCATTAGACCAAAATGGTCGACGGTTTGGATCATCATAATCCATCGTATTCCACGTCCGCTTAAACCACTCGTCCTGCCATGTAAAGACTAGGCCTCCGAGCAAGCCTTCATGCATAATATCTTCATATAAATGTTGTAGCGTTTCACCTTGTTGCTGTTCGGACATATGGCCCTGATTCCAGCCATAAACATTTTCATGTGTCATACCACGAGCTGCAGGTATTCCAAATTCTGCAACAAGAACAGGCATTTTATGCGCTTCATGTAGTTCTTTTAAATACCCTGCATAACTATTTTTATTGCCCCGGAAATCTTTATAATTTAAATATTTTTGATCGTAGTTAAAGAAGTCAGGGTAATAAGGATAAACATGATAGGAAGCAAATTGACCTGGTGCCTGCATCTCACCTTTCGTATAGATGACATTTGGATTTACGCCTACCAAATCCTCATCCTCAGAAGGCTCAGATGGATGGTCTAGTAAGTCGGTTGTTACCCAGTTTGTGAAACTCATTGGACGGATCCAATTATACTTATCCTTCTCGTAAACAGTAATAAGATCCATTTGCTCGGCTAACCAATGTTCAAATGGTGCAGCATTTTTCGTTTCAAAATACGTCCCATTGTATTCACCTATATTAGCGTGTTTCTCGTTCGTACCAACAACCATTTGCGGATACCATTCGATTCCTAGCACCCAGCCTATTATATATTTTGAAACGTCCACATCATATAATCCTGAGGCATGTCCTGCTACTGGCTTCACGTAAGTATTACCGTGGATAACGTCCACCATTCGTTTCATTTCAAGTTGAAAATCCTTTAGAGTAGCTTCATCATAGGCATCTAATGAATCAACCAAACCTTCTTCATTAATCCATACACCATGCAATACATACAGTGGTTTATCTGGATTTTCTTCATTGTATTTTGCAAGTGCCCGATAAAAACCTGGCGGGTGTAATGTATATATACGAATCGTATTGGCATTCATGTCAGCAATTTGACGGAACCATCGATAGTACTCTTCTTCCGTAATAGCAGCCTCGCCAGGAAATGCTCCTGGTTTACCCATACCTATATTAACGCCCTTAAAGACTATCGGCTCCCATTTTCCATCTCGTAAGACTTCAAATGATTCGCCCTTAATACGTGCGTTATAATTTAATTTGCCATGATTAACGGTTTCTTGAACTTCTTTTTGCTCAAACGTTTCGAAAATTTTATGCATGACTGGTATATAAATTGACCAATAAAACGAACTATCTGCATACTTCTCAGCATATTTATAAATGGTCGGTAATCCTTTTATTTTGTAAAGGGTCGGCACACGGGACATATCGTTAAAGTCTCCTGCAAAATAATAGCTTGTCGTGTAGCGTTTATCCTGTGAAACAATTGCCGCAAATTGCTGTGGAATATCGTTGTCCTCTAATAGTTTTTCCCCTTCTTTTGTTAAGTCCCATTCATAATTAGCGAGAGCATCCTCTGCATATTTAGGTGTGATAATATCAAACCAATAGCCATATTCTGCACGAGCAGAGGTGTTGAAGAACTTTTTCCCTTCTTCAGTAAATTGCACCTGAATACCTTCTGTGTTTACATGCTTGTCCAACTCTAACACAATGAGCTTTTCTGTAATTTCATTAAATAGAAGAAAGCCTCCGCCTTTGTATGGCCAATTATCACCATGTTCATCTATGACCCATTGTGGAATTTCCGTATTTTTATGATAATCAAGCTCATCAAAATATCGCCCAATCCATCCAGACCATGAAATTCCTAAATAATCCTGTAACTCTTTTCTAACTTCCGCTGACGTCGGTGATGCAAATGTATTGTATTCAGCAATTAACATACTTTTCTTGTTGCTTGCTAAACGATCTACTATAGACTGCCATTCATCCATTTCCAAGCCGCCTACAATTTTTTCTGAACGTTTACCTAAGCGCTTTTTTTCATCTAAATCATCCTTATAAACGCCGTACGTATCAGCCAAATAAATAACATCATAATTACTATAGTCAGTCGGAAACTTTTTTTCTGACACGTTCTTCGTTTTATCATTCGGAAGTGTACCAAAGTAATTTTTTTGTACATCATACGGATGCTCATCGATCGTGTATTTATAATGGTTTAAAAACCAGTTCACACCTAAATGCTCTCGATAAGTTTCATTCGGAACCGTTTTATCTAGAATCGCAACGTTGAGCGGTTTTTCATCGCTGAAATACCACCATGCTATAGGTGTAATAACGAGAATTAGAACGACTATAATTCCTATATATATACGCTTCATACACTTTTCTCCTTTTCACCGATGCCGACACGCTTCATATTGCCCCAATCGCTTCTTCTTAGCACAAACCGAATTAATCCCTCACATCGCCAAAAAAGAGTGAGTGGTCGATACCAGAAAATTTCAGTAAATGCTAAAATTATCATGCGTAGTAGCTCTCTCGGTTTCGGATAAGTATTCAAAATCCATGCTTCGAATAATATAGAAGCTATTGAAAAAATCACCCCATAAATAACGAAAAGCAGTAACAGAATTATGGCTATTTCATAATAGATTTTCCCTAAGAAAAATGCCACTATGATATAAATATAACCACCTAACTCAACTAGTGGACCTAGGCATTCTACTAGCCAAAAGTATGGAAATGAAAGCAAGCCTATTAAGCCATACTTAGGATTCAACGTCATCGTCTTATGCTTCCATAGGCTTTCAAATAATCCTTGATGCCAACGTCTACGCTGGTTTCGCAAAACCCCTAATGACTGAGGTGCTTCAGTCCAGCACACAGGATCTGGAACAAATTCTATACGTTTCTTTTCTTTTTTCTTTCTTATCAAACGGTGAATATTCACGACAAGCTCCATGTCTTCTCCAATAATATTCGTTGAATAACCGCCCGCTTCCACAGCCCATTCCTTCGAAAACACACTAAATGCTCCCGAAATAATAAGCACAAGATTGTATTTACTTAAAGCTATTCGCCCCATTAAAAAGGCTCGCGCATATTCTATTATTTGCATGATCACTAAGTAATTATTTGATAAGTGTGTTTCAGTAACGGAACCAAGCTGCATTTTTGCGCCATTGGCAATTCGGATATTTCCTCCTGCCGCAATCACTTCACCATCAGATAAAACAATCGGCTTCATCACACGAAGCAATGATTTTTCATCTAAGATTGAATCACCATCAATAGAGCAGAAATATGGATATTGAGATACATTAATACCTACATTTAATGCATCTGCCTTACCACCATTTTCTTTATCTACTAAAATACAATTTTTATAGATTTCAGATTCATAAATTTGTTTAACTTGATTTGTAGGGATATGTGTACGAACAATTTTATCAACGGGCTTCATTCGGAAATGCTCGATTACGGTTTGTAGTGTAGAGTCAGTAGACCCGTCGTTAATAATGATAATTTCCGTTTGTGGATATCGTAAATTCAACAATGAATAGACTGTGTCTACAACGCCAATCTCTTCATTGTAAGCAGGGACTAATAAGGATACTGGTTTTGAGTAAAAGGCATCTGTATGCGCATCATCATACTCTGAGGGGTCTAATTTATAGCGTTTTCGCATAACTAGCATGGCGATAACAAACATGGCGCAATACGAAACAATAACAAACAACATATAAAATAGAATAAATCCACCAAAGAACCACATACAAAAATCTAAAAATACTTTCATTTGTTCCCTCGCTTTCTGACGATTGTTTCACGAGCCATGTCAATTGCATATGGGTCATTTGAGGACTCCATAAATTGCTGTAATTTTGCAATTCCATCTCTATTTTCTGCAATTGTTTTAGCAGCCTGTGAGCGAACCCACCAATTTTCATCTTGAAGAAGCTGTTCTAAATAAGCATAGGTATAGTTTAGTGGTACATGCTTAAAGATTTTCGCAACCATTAATCTTATTTCCCAAATATCTGATGTCACAAATGGGACATAAGGATCGATTTCATCAATTACACCAATTTCATAAAGACCTTTTAATGCTCTGATTTGTATTTCTGGAACCTCATGCGTTAATAGCTGTTTTAACTGATCAATGTATTGTATATTTCTTTTGACAGCTGCAGTATCAATTGCAGCAAATTGGATATTTGTTGTCCAACTATTAAAGTCTTCAAATAATCGAATAAATACGTCATCCTCTAACAAGACAAATACTCTTCTATACTCGCTTTCAGAATAATGAATGTTCGATTCTTTAATTTTTTCGATAAACATTTCAGGTCGGAAGAGAGAGTAAATTTTTAACAGTTGAAAATATTCCTCCTCCGAAATTTTGGTTTTTTCGAATTGAAGACATGCCTCTAATAAATCCTCTATCTGTAAATCAGCAATATGATATAAAGCATTCATCCTAATGCTCCATCGTTTACTGGATAAATCCTTTTCATAAAACTTTTTTAAATAGAGATTAGAAAACTCTTTTATTTTGTGTTCAACTATTTCATTGCTTATATTTTTCAAATAAGATGAAAAGATTATTTCTATAGCTGCTACTTGAGCTCTCCCTCTGGGTACAAGCACTATAGAGAAAATTTCATCATTCATTAAATAGTTGTACCACTGCTGTGAGGAGTTTTGTAAAAAAGTATCACGCACTTCTGCAAAACGAATCTCCCGCTTGCGCTGAACAAGTATATAGATCGTAAATAAAAATAGAACTGTTAATAAAACACCGCTGACCGTTAAAAGAAAAGGAATCGACAGCTTGATCATAGCCAAAACCTCGCAAAAGTCTTCTTAATTTTTGCTTCTAACAAACGTAAATTAAATGGTTTGACGATATATTCATCGACACCACCTTCATAAGCATTCAGTGTTGCACCCTCTGAGTTTCGTTCAGACATCATATAAATGATGAACTTTTTCTCATTCGGCATTTCTCGCAAAATGTGCAAAATTTCTAAGCCATTTTTACGTGGTAAAATATCGTTCATCACAACTAAATGCATATGGCCAGATTTATAGTGATCGGACTGTAAAAAATCATAGCCATCCTCATAGGTCGACACGTCAAAAGTATAATGAGGAATGTCTAAATTTTCGAGTGTCGTTTCTAGCACCTTTCTAAAGATTTCATTCTGTTCAATAATGCTAACCTTTACTTGCTCCATCGGTTGTACCCGATAATCTGTAACCTGTTCTACTGACCAAGTTGGCTGTTCTTCATCAGCTAGTTTGTGCTTATTTTTCTCTAACAATGTTTCAAAATCAACATTATTATTTCTTATTTCAGTAACGGAAGCTTTTAACGCTATTTGTTGAAATTCCCTTTCTTGCGTTAGAATTGCGAAAATCCGTTTTAAAAATGCTTTTACCTCTACTTCACTACTTTGTAGAAAAAATATTCCCCAATGCATGCCATCTGCTAGTTGGAAAAGTAAATCTGTTTTTCGTATTTTAGATTTTAGAAAGGCTGAAATTTGATGATTCACTTGATTACAATCTATATCAGTTTCTTGTGAGGAATTCGCTACTTTAAAAAAGACTGCAGTCATTGTTAAACGTGAACGAATAACACTCTCACGCAAAATTTCAAAATAACCTTTCACCTCATGCTCTTGCATGATATCTTCCGCAACAATTAATTTATTCATTTGTGTTCACTCCAGTTGATGGAAGAAGCATTGTATTCTTCTTCATTATTTTTCTATCATTTTTTTGATTTATAAACACAACAACTATAGTAATAAATATGACTAAACAATTTCTATATAAAATTTTTGGTAAATCGATTACTTGTAAAATATTATTATATTTTTGCTATAAACTACAGAATAATACCTTCCCTGACAAAAAGTTATATTTTTCTGATAAAAGACAGCCTTTTTACAGTAAGAAGAAAGGGTATGTAATCTTTTAAACTACATACCCTTTCAAACTCAAAAAAACTCTATTTTATTCCAGCTTGTCGACTTATACTGCGATGGGAAGAGTGAAGCCAAACCCGGGGAAAGCGCCAACTCGGAGTGAAAATCAACTTTTAAAATTCTTTTAATAACAAGGAAAAAGGGTATGTAAGTTTTATACTTACATACCCTTATCGATAAATTTCAAATTATTTAACTGGTACAACTGAACCTTTCCATTCTTCAATAATGAAGTCTTGGATTTCTTTAGATTTTAATACTTCTATCAATTTTTTAATTTCTGGTTTTGTTTCATCACCAGCACGTACAGCTATAATATTTACATAAGGAGATTCTTTATCTTCAAGAGAAATTGCATCTTTCAATGGATTAATGTTGTTATCGATTGCAAAGTTCGAGTTAATTAAAACTGCATCGCCTTCATTATTTTCATACATTTGTACAAGCATTTCCGGAGCTGTATTTGCATCGAATTTGAAGTTTTTAGGGTTTTCTGCGATATCTTTTATTTCTGCTGCTGTTTTATCGACGCCATCTTTTAATTTAATTAAGCCCTTAGCTTCTAACAATGAAAGCATACGACCGTGGTCTGAAACTGAGCTAGAAAGTAAAATTGTTGCACCTTTTGGTAGATCCTCAAGAGATTTATATTTTTTAGAGTAAATTCCGATTGGTTCAATATGAATGGAACCAGCATTTACAAAGTCATAGCCATTTTCTTTCATGCTAAGCTCCAAGAATGGTAGGTGTTGGAAATAGTTTGCATCAAGTTCACCTGACTCTAAATGTTGGTTTGGTAATACATAGTCTTGATACGTTTCAATTTTAAGATCGATACCTTCTTTAGCTAAAGCTGGTTTTGCTTTTTCCAAAATAACCGCATGTGGTGTATTAGAAGCACCTATTGTTAATGTTACATTTTCTTTATTGTCTGATTTATCACCAGATGATGCGTTTGAGTTTGTATCATCTTTTTTACCAGCACCACAAGCAGCTAAAGCTAATACTAATACTGATAAAAATAATCCTGCTAATAATTTCTTCATTTTATTGCACTCCCTTTTAACTAATTTAAAATATGTTAGCGGTATAAAACCGAAATAACCTTTTGGATGTCCGTAGCGAGCTACGCTTTTTTTGTCATTAGCGCCTTTTTAGCGTTTATCTGTTTTGGCTGTAATTAAGTCGCCAATCCATTGAATAATAAATACTACTATTAAGATTAATATAGTCGCCATTAAAGTTACATCTTGGCGATTACGTTGGAAACCATCTAAGAATGCTAAGTTTCCTAGACCACCTGCACCGATAATACCTGCCATCGCAGTATAGCCAACAAGTGCTACAGCCGTTACAGTAAGACCAGAAATAAGCGCTGGTAACGATTCTGGAATTAATACTTTCCAAATAATCGTTGACGTTTTAGCACCCATTGAACGAGCCGCTTCAATAACGCCTTTATCGATTTCACGTAATGAAATTAATACCATACGCGCATAAAATGGTGCAGCTCCGATAATTAGTGCCGGTAAAGCCGCATCTGCTCCACGAATTGTGCCGAGTAAAAATTTCGTAAACGGAATTAATAAAATAATCAAAACGATAAACGGAATCGAACGGAAAATATTAACGATTGAGCCTGTTAAAAAGTTCACCAGTTTATTGGCCCATATTTGGTTAGGACTTGATAAAAACAATAAGATCCCAATTACTAATCCAAGTATAAATGTGATCACCGTAGAGATTGTTGTCATATACAACGTTTCATACGTAGCTTCCCACATTTTTTCCCAGTCAACATTCGGAAAGAGACTAGTTAGCATTGGCAATCACCTCCGTTTGTACTTCGACTGTATGCAAGTAGCTCAGTGCAGCTGCAACATTCGACTCTGTGCCTTCAATTTGTACGATAAGTGTACCGTACGCGCCATTTTTAGTTTGCGAAATATTACCATGTACTATACTTACTTCTACATCACACTGTTTCACAAGATGTGAGATGACAGGCTGTTCTGTTTTTTCTCCTACAAATATTAGCTTTACAAGTTGTCCATTAGGGTAGTTTGCTTTAATTTGTGCCACAGTTTCCTGTGTTTCCTTCGTATCTGTAATTTGAGAAACGAATTTTTTTGTAATGTCAGCTTGTGGCGCTTGGAATACTTGTAATACTTCACCACGTTCTACAATTACTCCAGCTTCCATAACCGCTACACGGTGGCAAATTTTACGAATAACATGCATTTCATGTGTGATTAACACGATCGTTAAACCTAGTCGCTCATTAATATCGACAAGTAAATCTAGGATAGCATCTGTTGTCTCCGGATCGAGTGCGGATGTTGCCTCATCACATAACAATACTTCTGGATCATTAGCAAGTGCACGAGCGATGCCTACACGTTGCTTTTGTCCCCCTGATAGTTGTGATGGATACGCTTTAGCACGTCCGTCTAAGCCAACTAATGTGATCAATTCTTTCACACGTGCCTCACGTTTTGCCTTTGGAACACCTGCGATTTCTAGTGGGAAAGCAATGTTTTCCGCAACAGTTCGAGACCAAAGTAAATTGAAATGTTGGAAAATCATACTGACCTTTTGTCTAGCATTTCTAAGCTTTTGCCCCTTTATGGATGAAAATTCTTGATTGTTAACCGTTACCGTACCTGATGTAGGCTTTTCCAAACCGTTTAACAAGCGAATCATTGTACTTTTACCAGCGCCACTATAGCCGATAATGCCATAAATTTCACCTTTATCGATAGAAAGGTTGACGTCTTTAACTGCTGTTAATTCGCCATTCGAGGTTTTGTATTTCTTCGTAATATTTTGAAGCTGAATCATAGCGAATTCTCCTTTTTTTTATCAATTGAGCCTCGGCATAATTGCGTCCGGAATCGACTTTGTGCTTGCACAAAGAAATCCTTTTCGATTCCATGACATCCGCCGGAGGCTTTAGGCCAACAAATGTTTTCTGTGCGAAAGCGTAGTGATAACGCAGCGGCGGCAACATGACGTTGGTCACTCAGTCGTTGCCACAGGATGTGACGTTCTTAGACTGAGTTCCTCTATTTCAGCGGGTGTTTCGGTGAAAGAAGTAAAAAAACCCCTTCAACTATAGACAAGTAGAAGGGGTCACGTAACTTATACGCTGAACCGTTCTCTCATCTTTCAAAGATAAAATCTTTGGGTGATTTGGCACCTTTTCACTTTGTGATGGTTGCCGGGCTTCATAGGGCACTTCCCTCAGCCGCTCTTTATAAGAGTTCGATATATTTATATTTTTTAGTATATTCGTACTTTACCACGTGAGTAAAGTTCAGTCAATTTATTTTTTTAACAATTCGTATAAATACGGTACGGATTGAAAAGCATAAACCTTTTCCGTCACTTTTCCGCCTTCACATACAAGTAAACACGGTACACTTTCGATTTTATTATCATAAGCGATTTGTTCGATAAAATTAATATTCGCTTTACCAACCTGTAGCTGTGGTAGCAATTGCTCAACAACCGACATCATTTTCGATGCAACTACACACGTTCCACACATTGGTGTATATAAATAAAAAGCAGCCTTTTCACCCGACTGGATAGCCACGTCCCACTGCTCTTTTGACCATTCTTCCATTTTTTTCACGCAACCTTACAAAATATATTCATTATGGATTGAGAAATGCGCACGAATTAAGATTGCCGCTAACACCTTTCTCGGAGTTGTCTCTACTTCCTTATATGTTGGCATAGTACGTAAATGCTCAGCCTCTGGATAATGTCTGTCCATTAATGCTCGTAGCTTATCACCCGATGTATCTGCATCAAAAAATGTATAAAGCTCACAGCCTTCATATGGATCAAGTAACTCTTCTAATTGATGCACACCAATTGTACCATTCGTGCAAAGTATTTTAACATGTTCATTTAAAATAGGTTCAATTTGAAGCTTATCCGAACGGCCTTCGACAATTAAGCATTTCCCCTCGAACATAACGCCACCCCCGTTTAGACATATCCCTTATCATTATTATATCAATAAATCTTGTCATTGATACTGTTAGACACCTATTGTTAAGGGAATATACTTGCATTCACCCTCATCCACTATGATGGCAGAATGGATGAAGATAATAAAAAACGTCGGTAGTTTCCGACGTTTTTCTAATCAATTATGCCTCGGCATAATTGTGTCTGGAATCGGCTTTGTGCTTGCACAAAGCCGATTCCGTGACATCCGCCGGAGGCTTTAACTTCTTTCAGCGGCTATTGGGACACCCACTGAAAAGTATCTTAATCAACATTCATCTCAACATCTAAAGAGGTAGGAGACTATTGCTGAAAGAAGTTAAAGGCTTGTCTTATAAGCTTGTCTTATTCTGCAATCATTTCATCGTATTGCTCAGCTGTCATAAGCTTTTCAACTTCTGATGCATCAGCAGGCTCTACAACGATCATCCATGCTTTTTCATATGGTGATTCATTAACGAATTCTGGGCTATCTTCTAAATCTGCATTTACTTCAACTACTGTACCTGAGATTGGTGCATATAATTCAGAAACTGTTTTTACAGATTCTACGCTACCAAATGGATCATCTGTTTTGATTTCGTCACCAACTTGTGGAAGTTCAACGAAAACGATATCTCCAAGTTCAGATTGTGCGAAATGAGAAATACCGATACGTACTTTTCCGTCTTCTACTTTAACCCATTCGTGCTCTTCAGAGTAACGTAAGTCTTTAGGTGTGTTCATGCAAAAACCCCTCCATAAATATGTAATATATTCACTTTCAGTGTGCCATACTTCTTCCATAAAAACAAGAATCAATTATGCCTCGGCATAATTGTGTCCGGGATCGGCTTTGTGCTAGCACAAAGAACTCTTTTCCGATTTCCATGACATCCGCCGGAGGCATTAACTTCTTTCTAAGAAGTTAATATCGTTATTTCCAAGCTTGCTCAAAATCTGATTCTTTAAACCCTAACGTAACTTTTTTTCCATCAGTTACGATTGGACGTTTAATTAACATACCATCTGAAGCAAGCAGTTCAAGTTGCTCCTCTTCAGTCATTTCAGCAAGCTTATCTTTCAAGCCAAGCTCACGATATTTCATACCAGAAGTATTAAAAAATTTCTTTAAAGGTAGTCCACTTACTTGCCATAAGTTTGATAGTTCGTCCTTTGTTGGCGGTTGTTCGACAATGTGTACATCTTCATATGAAACTCCATTGTCATTTAGCCATTTTTGTGCTTTTTTACAAGTAGTACATTTCGGATATTGAATAAATTGAATCGTCATTTAAAGGCTCCTCTACTATCATTTTTAGGAACTACACTTTCAGTGTATCCCTCATTTTCTGTAGTATACCATCATAACCGTTACGAACCAAAATGAAACTCATCATATTAAAGTGTATGGATGATTCCCGTTCCGGCTGGGCGCTTTGTTGCTGACGCTTCGCTTTCGCACAGTTAAAACATTTGCCGCTGTCGCTTCGCTTTCGCGCAGTTAAAACATTTG
The DNA here is from genome assembly GCF_056322905.1 of Lysinibacillus sp. G1-3. Taxonomy (NCBI): domain Bacteria; kingdom Bacillati; phylum Bacillota; class Bacilli; order Caryophanales; family Bacillaceae; genus Lysinibacillus; species Lysinibacillus sp. G1-3. Next base: position 100,896 of record NZ_JBWHYQ010000015.1, on the reverse strand, counting down.
TTGCTGACGCTTCGCTTTCGCACAGTTAAAATATTTGCCGCTGTCGCTTCGCTTTCGCGCAGTTAAAACATTTGCCGCTGTCGCTTCGCTTTCGCGCAGTTAAAACATTTGTTGTTGTCGCTTCGCTTTCGCGCAGTTAAAACATTTGCCGCTATCGCTTCGCTTTCACACAGTTAAAATATTTGCCGACAGATGTACAATCGCCTTCACTATTCTGATTGATTATGGTGAGTAGTCATAGAGCCCTCATTTGACTTACATAAAATTTATTAAAGTTCTACGGTATTGTGGATTGGTGTGAAAGGCTACTCGACTCCCGTGGGAAAGCGAGACAGTCGAGACCCTGAGGCCAACATGATGTTGGTCACGGAGGCATTGTCACAGGACGTGACGCATTTAGCCTTCGTTCCTTTAGCGAAGGAAGCTGCTCGACGCTCGCCCACAGGAAGCTTTGCTCTGCGCGAAAGCGAAGCGGCAGCGACAAAGCGAGTAGCCTGGAACGGAAATTACCCCTCGTTTTGCAGCGCTATACTTTATTTCCAACAAAAAAACCTAGCTATCACATCTCTGTGGATAGCTAGGTTAAACCTGCCATATTAAACTACGAATTTTTCTGCTTCAATTAATTTAACAGAAGCTTCACGTTTCTTCGAGATTAAGTTATATGGGTTATTGCGAGTTAATTTACGTAGTGCAGACAATGTCATGCGTGCAGCGTCGCCATCTGCTGAAGCAAGAATCGTATCTTTTGCTTCTTTTTCAATTTCTGCAAATGCTTCTTGGCAGAAGATTTGAGTGTACAGTAATTTTTGATGAGCTTTTTCAGCACCGTCACGAGCAATCGCTTTTTCTGTACGCAATACAGCAGATTCCATAGCGAATAGTTGGTTTGCGATATTTGCAATCTTCACTAATACTTCTTGCTCTTGATCAAGCTTCGCACCGAAGCGTTGTGCTGCTAAACCTGATGCTAATACAGCAATTTTCTTCGCATTTTTTACAAGATATTTTTCCTGTGCTAACGGCTCTGTGCCTACGTCTTCAGGCATTAGCATAAGAAGCTCTTGTTGTAAATTTTGAGCAACTTGTAGTAATGGCAATTCACCTTTTATTGCCTTTTTCATAAATGTACCTGGTACAATCATGCGGTTAATTTCATTTGTACCTTCAAAAATACGATTAATACGAGAATCACGATAAATACGCTCTACTTCGTATTCAGCCATAAAGCCGTAACCACCGTGTAATTGAACCGCTTCATCCGCAATGTAATCCAAAGTCTCAGAACCAAATACTTTAGCAATAGAACATTCAATAGCATACTCAGCAATTGCACTAGCAATCACTTTTCCTTGTTTTTGCTCATCTGGGCTTAGCTGACTTAAGCGGTCCTCAAATAAACCTACTGTACGATAGTTTAATGACTCAGACGCATACAATTGTGATGCCATTGTCGATAATTTTTCTTTTGTTAGATTGAAATCAGACAGCTTCGTTTTAAACTGCTGACGTTGATTTGTATATTGAATAGCAAGCTCTAATGCACGTTTCGAGCCACCGATTGTTCCAACCCCTAATTTATAGCGACCGATATTTAAAATATTAAAGGCAATAACGTGTCCGCGACCTACTTCACCTAAAAGGTTTTCTACAGGTACTTCTGCATCTTCAAGGATTAAAGTACGTGTCGATGAAGATTTGATTCCCATTTTTTTCTCTTCTGCGCCAACTGAAACGCCATTGAAGGCACGTTCTACGATAAATGCTGAGAATTTATCGCCATCGATTTTTGCATAGACAACAAATACATCTGCAAAGCCTGCATTTGTAATCCATTGTTTTTCACCATTTAAAATATAGTGTGTCCCTGCATCGTTTAACTTCGCAGTCGTTTTTGCACCTAATGCATCAGAACCTGAACCTGGCTCTGTTAAAGCGTAAGCAGCGATTAATTCACCTGACGCAAGCTTTGGTAAATACGTCTTCTTTTGATCTTCATTTCCGAATAGGACGATTGGTAAAGAACCAATACCTACGTGGGCACCATGTGTAATAGAGAAGCCGCCAGCAACAGACATTTTTTCTGCGATTAATGCAGAAGAAACTTTGTCTAATCCTAGACCTTCATATTCTTCAGGTACATCCGCGCTTAGTAAGCCGAGCTCACCTGCACTTTTTAGTAGACGAACCGAATGCTCAAATTCATGGTTTTCTAAATTTTCAACGACTGGTAACACTTCATTTGCTACATACTCTTCAGTAGTTTTAGCAATCATTTTATGCTCATCTGTGAAATCTTCTGGTGTAAACACACGATCTAATTCCACATCTTCAATAATAAATCCGCCGCCTTTAATGAAATCCGTTGTTTTTTCTGTCATTCTAAATTCCTCCCTATATATCTATTTTTAATAGTTTTTATCCCCAATATATAGAAAAGCTTGAAGTACTACGTTCGGAGGCAACCGAAAACGCTGCACTCCAAGCTGATCTAGCAAAAATTATAGAAGTTCAAATACTCCCGCAGCACCCATACCGCCACCGATACACATTGTTACGACACCATATTTCTTACCTTGACGCTTCAATTCATGAATGAGCTTTAATGTTAAAATAGCTCCCGTTGCACCAAGTGGGTGACCTAGGGCAATTGCTCCACCATTAACGTTTACTTTGTTTTGGTCAATGCCTAAATGACGTACGACTTGTAAGGATTGTGACGCAAATGCTTCGTTAATTTCCCATAAATCAATGTCATCTATTGATAAGCCTGCGATTTCAAGCGCTTTAGGTACTGCCACGATTGGTCCAATACCCATCACCTCAGGAGGTACGCCACCAACTGCAAAGCCTAAAAACTTCGCCATCGGAGTAAGCCCTTGTTTTTCTGCTTCTTCACGGTCCATCACAAGTACCGCTGCTGCACCATCTGAAGTTTGAGAAGCATTACCTGCTGTAACACTACCTTTAACATGGAAGGCCGGACGAAGCTTCGCTAAACCTTCTACTGATGTACCTGGACGTACACCTTCATCCGTGCTAAACGTGAATTTTTTCACCTGTAGTTTGTTGTTGTCATCTACATAATGTTGCTCCACTTCAATTGGTACGATTTCATCATTGAATTTACCTTCTTTAATCGCCTTTTCCGCAAGCTCATGTGAACGAACAGCAAAAGCATCCTGATCTTCTCTACTAACATTGTATTGACGTGCCACTTCCTCAGCTGTATGCCCCATCCCCATATAATATTGTGGAGCAGTCTCAGCTAATGTTGGATTTAAGCGAGGTGTATTACCTACCATTGGCACCATACTCATAGATTCGACGCCACCAGCAAGAATTGCCTTAGAATGTCCTAGCATAATACGCTCTGCTGCAAAAGCAATTGCTTGTAAACCCGACGAACAGAATCTATTAATTGTTAGCGCTGGCGTTGTATCTGGTAGTCCAGCAAGCGCTCCAATACTACGGGCTACGTTCATGCCCTGCTCGGCTTCCGGCATTGCACATCCTAAAATTAAATCGTCAATCGGACCTTCATAGCCCGCTCTTTTTAATGTTTCTTTGACAACAACCGCTCCAAAATCATCTGGTCTAACTGTTGCTAAAGAACCCTTCTTCGCTTTTCCAATCGGAGTTCGTGCTCCTGCTACAATAACGGCTTCACGCATCGTATTAATCCCCCTTTGTTTCATGTGCAAGTATAGTGAATTCAGTCTTAAAGTTAGTTACGCAGTGGTTTTCCCTTTAAAAGCATGTGCTGCATTCTTTGTTGAGATAACGGATCTGCCACTAAGTTTAGGAATGCCTCACGCTCAAGGTTTAATAGGTATTGTTCATCTACTAATGTGCCATATGGAACTTTACCACCAGCAATGACATACGCTAATTTTTTAGCGATTTTTAAATCGTGTTCACTAATATAGCCTGACTCAAACATTCCTTGAGCACCGATTAATAGCGTACCGTATCCTGATGCACCGACTACAGGAACTTTCGTAGGAACAGGTGGTAAATAGCCTGCCTCATAAAGCGCTAGTGCAGCTTGTTTTGCATCATATAGTTGGTGATCTGGGTTAACAGAAATCCCGTCAGCAAAGTTTAAGAAGTTATTTTCACGTGCTTCTTCACCAGAAGTCGAAACTTTTGCCATCGCAATCGATTCAAATACTTTATTAGCAATATGTTGATAGTCTACTTCAACGCCATTCGGTAACCCTTTTAGGAATTTTTGGTAAAGCGCCTTGTTACCGCCTCCACCAGGGATTAATCCTACGCCAACTTCGACTAGGCCCATATACGTTTCCATTGTTGCTTGAATATGTGCAGCTGGTAAGCAAACCTCTGCTCCGCCACCTAGCGTCATAGCAAAAGGCGCTGCTACAACAGGCTTGCGAGAGTATTTAATCTTTTGCATCGCATCTTGGAATGCTTTAATAACGAAATCTAGTTCAAAAATATTATCATCCTGTGCTTCTACTAAAATCATTCCTAGATTTGCACCAACACAGAAGTTTTTTCCTTGGTTACCGATGACTAAGCCTTTATAGTTCGCTTCTACTTCATCGATTGCAAAGTTAATCATTTGGATAATGTCTAAGCCAATTGCATTTGATTGGGAATGAAATTCAAGTAATGCAATTCCATCACCTATATCTATTAAACTAGCACCTGTATTTGATTTAATAACGCCGTGCTTTTTCTTATAGCGTTTTAAGTTAATTTCCTTCTCATTCACTGGCACTTTTACGTATTCAGATCCATTATAATAGGCTAGGTCACCGTCCAAGTCGGAATAGAAAGTTTCAAAGCCGCTTGCTAACATATCTTTGACGAATGCCGGTACCTCACGACCTTCTTCCTCCATTTTAGCTACGGACTCTTTGACGCCAATTGCATCCCATATTTCAAATGGTCCTTGCTGCCAGCCGAAGCCCCATTTCATAGCATTGTCAATGGCAACAATATCATCAGCAATTTCACCGTGTAGCTGTGCAGAGTAAATGAGCGTCGGAGCGAAGATACCCCATAATAATTCTCCGGTACGATCCTTAGCATAAGTTAATGCTTTCACTTTATTTGCTAATCCACGAGTTTGTTTTGCCATTTCGATAGAAGGAGTTTTTAACTTTTTAACTGGGCTATACTCTAAAGTGTTTGGATCAATTTCAAGTATTTCTTTGCCTTGCTTTAAGAAGAACCCTTGACCTGATTTTGCTCCGAGCCAGCCGTTTGTGACCATTTTCTGTAGGAAATCTGGTACTGCAAAAACTTGCTGCTCTTCACCAGCTGTTTGATCATAAACGTTTTTCGCTACATGGATAAATGTATCTAAACCAACAACATCCAACGTTCGGAAAGTTGCTGATTTTGGACGACCGATTAATGGACCTGTTATAGAATCCACCTCGCCAACTGAATAGCTACCCTTCATCATTTCTTGTAAAGTAATTAGTAAACCGTACGTTCCGATACGATTGGCAATGAAGTTCGGTGTATCCTTAGCAAGTACGACACCTTTCCCAAGCACATCTTCGCCAAATGTTTTCATAAAGCTGACAACTTCTGGCGCTGTTGTGTTTGCTGGAATGACTTCAAGTAATTTTAAATAGCGTGGCGGATTGAAGAAGTGAGTTCCTAGGAAATGCTTTTTAAAATCTTCTGAACGCCCTTCCGCCATTGCATCGATACTTATGCCAGATGTGTTTGAACTAATAATTGTGCCTGGCTTACGTACAGCATCAACTTTTTCATATAGGCTTTGTTTAATCGCTAAATTTTCAACGACAACTTCAATAACCCAATCTACATCTTTTAATTTCTCTAAATCGTCCTCAAAGTTACCAACCGTTAGTAGTGATAAATTTTTCTTAGAAGTAAGTGGTGCTGGCTTTTGCTTTAATAACTTTTGCAGAGCTCCGTTGGCGATACGATTTCTCACAGCAGGATGCTCTAAGGAAAGACCCTTTGCTTCTTCCTCTTTTGTTAGTTCCTTCGGCGCAATGTCTAATAATAATGTTGGAATACCGATGTTTGCTAAATGTGCTGCAATTCCAGAGCCCATTACCCCAGAACCTAGAACAGCTGCTTTTTTAATGTTGTAAGTCACAAGCAATTCCCCCTTATTCTCCCATTGAATGAATAGCCATTCATTTTTTGACCAAAAAAATATCAAAGTTTGCCTTCGTGTATTTTTGTCCAGAATTTGAATCAGTCTAGCTCTATTCAAATTTAATCTGTGACATACAACTAAGGCTTATCTTCGTTCAACTACCATTTTAGTTTTTGAGGTTATTTTTTCCGTTGAATGAAGATAAAACTACTTTTTCTGTTTTCAGTGTAGAATATTTTGTTTCATTTAGCAATCTTTTTTCACCAATTATTTTTGCAATATACAACTTTTTTCGTTTTTTACGAGCGAAAACAAGACAATAAGCAGATAGCGATTATTCCAAACAGAAAACTTTCAGGTTGCGTTAAAAATGTGTAGAATGGTAAGCGAGGAGAGTGAAATAACAAATGAAAACAATTACAACTGCTGACCAATTTAATGAACTGATCTCTGGTGACCAAAAAGTGCTAGTAAAATTTTACGCTGGATGGTGCCCAGATTGCACACGCATGAATATGTTCATCGATCCAATTATCGAAGAGTACAACCAATTTGACTGGTATGAACTTAACCGTGATGAACTTCCAGAAATTGCGGACAAATATGATGTAATGGGTATTCCAAGCCTACTAATTTTCCAAAACGGTGAAAAATTAGCACACTTACATAGTGCTAATGCTAAAACACCTCAGCAAGTTACTGAGTTTTTATCTGCACAACAATAATTTAGATAGGCTATATTAGCAAATTTGATGTAGAAGAGCTACGTATCTGTGGCGAAAGCGAAGCGTCAGCCACAAGTTACTGAGTTTTTATCTGCACAGAAATAATTAACTAGGCTAAAATAGCAAAGTTAATATAGAAGAACTACTGAGCTGTGGCGAAAGCGAAGTATCAGCCGCAAGTTACAGAATTCTATCTGCGATGAAAGAGCTGCATTTCTTTTTGAAATGCAGCTCTTTTTTAGAAAGGAGATTATGATGCGCCAACAATTGTCGCTACTTGGAAAATCACAATATGATGCAGCCATTTCACCCAACTATCGTAATTCCGCTTGTGGACCTACAACGGTACACGTAATCTTAAACTACTTGGAAGATCAAGCTCCTTCGGTAAATGAGCTTTATAAACTTCTCGGTGGCACGAAAATCGGGTTATTTAAGTGGCGTCTAATTCGCAATCTTCGTCAGCTCCGTCCGACATGGGATATTCGTGATTGTACTTTAAAGGAGGCTATGCAGGAAATCGATGCAGGTCGATCTGTCGCCATGCGCTTTGACCGATATTTTAGCCTGAATTGGTGCGATAAAAAGGCTGCCTTCGCGTATCATTGGGTACCTCTGATTGGTTATGAAATACGAAATGATGAGCTGTTGTTAATGTTCCATGATAATGGTGGCCCTAATCGTGAAAGTAAAATTCGAACGGCTCCTTTTAAAGATAATGAGAAAGTATTGAGCTTCGTCAAAATCAAACCGAACTAACGAAAGCGTGCCTACAATGTTAGACACGTTCTTTTTTCACTTATTTACTGTTCAAGAATACCTTTTAGAACTTATGCAAAAAGCATGATCATGGAGATCTTGTTTATAGCTATAAAAAAGCAGAGCATATTTCTATACTCTGCGTGAATAACTTGAAGTTTATTAATCAATTATACCTCGGCATAATTGCATCCGGAATCGGCTTTGTGCTTAGTCCCGCAGATGTTTTTTGTGCGAAAGCGCAGTGCTAACGTAGCGTCAGCAACACGAGGGCCGACACGATGTCGGTCATTTCGGTAATGCCACAGGACGTGGCGCTTTTACCGATGCAGGTCAGTGGATGCGATGATTTTAGGCTAACATCCTCTGGAACTCCTTTTCGATTTTCGTGACATGCGCTGAAAGAAGTTAAATAAGTGAATACAACGAGCGTGCCTGCTTTGCGATTAATGTGTAGCCACTTTGTTCTATTTCTTTGAACGTTTGGGGCTCGTAGTTCGGTAATACTAAGCTCGCTAAATCTGCCTCGATTGGCACGTTCGTTTGAATCGTTGCAAGCTCATGTGACAATTTTAGCATCTCTAAATTCTCTTTAATTTTCGTACGTTGACCAGGCTTTAATTCGTCTAGTGATGTAAGAACATTTTCTATAGAACCATATGTTTGAATTAACGTAAGTGCCTGCTTAGGTCCAATTCCCTTAACGCCTGGGTAACCGTCACTCGTATCCCCCATAAAAGCCTTGACCTGTGCAAATTGAATAGGTTCAATGCCAAATTCCTCTTGAAAGCGTGTATGTGTATAAACGTCATATTCTGTGTAGCCTTTTTTCGTAAAAGCAATTTCCGTTGACGGTCTTAAAAGCTGCAGTAAATCCTTGTCTCCACTAATTACCGTAATGTCAGCCTCATCCTGAAATTTTGTAATCATTGAGCCAATTAAATCATCTGCCTCCATCCCTTTCACACCGAAGTTTTGCCAGCCGATTTGTTGAGATAAATTTTTCGCCATATCAAATTGCGGTAGCATTTCCTCTGGTGGTGATGGTCGATTAGCCTTATAGCCATCAAATAATTCATTGCGGAATGTGTGTGCACCCATATCCCAACAAACAGCAAGGTGTGTCGGCTTCATAATAGATTGTGCCATTAATACATGACGCACAAATCCTTGAGCGCCATTCGAAGGTGTCCCATCTGCAAGGCGAATATAATGCCCCATCGCTGCAGATGCAAAAAATGAACGGAATAATAGCGCCATGCCATCAACAATTAGTAGTTTTGGTTTTGTTGTCATGATAAATAATCCTCTCTATAACAATACAATGATTGTAGTAATTCATTAGTAAGCATTGTTCTATTATAGCAAACTATTATCAAACTTCATTGTAAATATATACAAGCCATCATTCTACGTCTCATTTTCGAACTATCTAATTAGGGCGTTGCCTCTTTTTGAAATTCGGTTGCGGTAATCCAGTCGAATACCTGTTAACCATTGCAAAAATGCTGTTACGCCCATCTTTACGGTTTCTGGACGTAGGTCCCCCTCTTTTGGATCCGCATAAACAAAGTCAATATGGCGGACTCCTTCATTTTCTCCAATAAGCTTTAGGATATCGAATAATTCATAAGCCGTTAATCCACCCGGTGTTGCTGCAGGAACATCTGGGGCGAATGTAATATCAAGTACATCCAAATCGACAGATACATAAATGCGATCTACCTCATACATAAGCTGACGGAGCATTTCGCGAATGGTTAATTGAATGCCATCACGACGCATTTGCTTTAACGTAATCATATGAATTCCTTGTTCTTTCGCATAGTGAATCATTTCTGGGGAATTAAAAAAGCCGTGTAGCCCGACATTATAAATATGTTTTCCCTCTACAATCCCTGTTGCAATAAGCCTCTGCATTGGAGAATCCATAGCTAAACCAATTTCCTCCTGATTCCGGGCATCCAAATGCGTATCAATTTGAATAATCCCTATGCGATCCTTTGGAAAAGCATTCTTTATTCCTCTTAAGGAGCAAGCTGTAATCGCATGATCCCCACCTATAAGACAGGTGAAACTTTTAGAATATGCGGTACTTAAGCTTTCTGCAGCAGCTTCAATAGCTGACTCTGAAAGCATTCGATCCGTCTCGTGGATAGCCACATCGCCTACATCAACGACTGCCAACGAGCGCAAATCTACTTGCTCATCTAAATTATAAGATTGAAAGCTTGGCCAAGCCTTTCGGAACGCTGTTGGATATAGTGCTTTCTTGGATGGTTTACTACTATACGATAATAAAGCTCCGTACAAAATTATATCTACATCACTTGGAACCGGATTTTCTTTTTGTTTAACCCATTGATGCATAGCTGAACCATTTTCTTGCTTATACTGCCATTCTGGTTGAATAAACATGTTTTCGACCACCTTCATGCATTTTTCTATATCTTAGCGTGGGATTGATTTCCGTTCTGACTGGGCGCTTTGTTGCTGCCGCTTCGCTTTCGCACAGTTAAAACATTTGTTGCTGCCGCTTCGCTTTCGCACAGTTAAAACATTTGTTGCTGCCGTTTCTCTTTCGCACAGTTAAAACATTTGTTGCTGCCGCTTCGCTATCGCGCAGAGCATAGCTTCCTGGGGGCTTCGATGAGCCTTCGTTCCTCTATCGCTGATCCCCGAGGAGTCGCCCAGCCTCCACTCCAATCAATTTATCCACATAACATAAGTTCTAACAAAATGTCATCCCCATCTTTCAGGTGATGAGCAAAATTAAAGTCAATTGCCCTGTATTATTTTTCGTCCTCTTTAAAAATACCTAGAGAATTACCTATAACATTAATAGTACCATTAGTACATATAATTTCGTCAAAGTTCAGGATTTTTCCTCTTAATTTTGAAAAATTCCCCACAATCCATTTACCCCTAGAACATAAAAAGGAGCAAACTAGGCAATTTTCTAGTTTGCTCCTTTTCCTATACAGTGGGGTTTTTCACCTCACCGATTATTAGTCTTCACCGATAGGGCTTTTGCGGGATAAAGATTGGCAAAGCTCTGCGACCTCGTGCATCGTATAGCTTTGAAAGTTATATTGTTGACGCAATTCCTGATAGTACTGTAAAAGTTCCTCAAGCATTGCTAAATTTTTTTCTATGTTCTTGCCAAAATTATGAGGGTGCCACCATAAATGATAAAAAGCTTGAGACATTGCAGCTGCATGCATTCCCTCTTTAATACGCTTAACCTTGAAGCCTTCAAATAATCGTAATGGGCTACAATAAGGTCTTAAAAATGCACTTGAACGAATGTTAATAAAGGAATCCTTTTGCATTTCTTCTAGTGTTACTAGATGATTTCCTGTTACATTCACATAGCTATCCAGCCATTTTTTTGCACCTAATAGTCGACCTTTTTTTGTGAATTTTTGAGGATCGTATAACGGATGTTTTTCATTTCCGCGATAGCATATAAACCCTACTTCCTGACATGCTGGGAAATATGCTTCATTCACTTGATTTCGTGGAAAAACAATCGATTTCATCGGTGTGATATATTCTTCAGAAATCATTGCAGTTGCGTGTAAATCTGCACGAAAATCTGCTTCAGTTTGTCCACTTTCTAAACAGTAAAAATGTGAAAATGTATGACTTCCTATTTCTTGATGTGGTGTATGTTTAATTTTCTCAATTAAGGATTTGCCGAAATGTAAGAGGTCATCCTGCTCATCTTCTCCTACTTTTGCAAATTGTGTATGTGCTGCATAATGCCTGTTTTTATATTTTACAGGGATCCCTCTTAAGTAGTGAGCCATTTCTGCTTTTGTTTCTGCAAACAATAGGCCAACCGTAGCCCAAGTCGCATGAATGCCATATTGTTCAAACAACTCTAGTATTTTAGGCAGCGCCTCACGCACACCATATAAATTTTTATTGTATTGTCCGTACTTAAATACATCGTGGACACCCCAATTTAGCTCAAAATCCAATGATATAACAAGTCCTCCACGATTCACTTCAATTACTACTTCCTCCATTTTTGCACGCCCAATAACAGTGCACGTATTTTTGATTGAGTAATGTAGCCAGAGTATACATCGACGACTTGTCCACCGAAGCCTTGCTTAAATGCACGAACATTTTGGTCATCCGTTAGCTTCCCCATATCATATAAACTAAAGCCCTGCTCCTTTAAATGCAATAAATTGTGCCAGAGTAAGAAACGATTTGCATAACGAACTGGTCTTTTTAAATGATCTGGCACCGATTGAGAATGACAAGTCGCTACATAATAGGACATTGCTTTTTTACCGTAAACAATATCGAGTCTATAGCAAAGTGTTTGTCCACAAATACTTCGAATCTCAGACAACCATAACGCTCCTTTATCTTTTAAGAGCGTAATAGCTTCCATTTGAGACTTACTTATAAGCTCGAGTTTTTTCCTTTTCGCAAAATTATTATAAAACTGTTGAAAGGCTCGTAAATTTTCATCTGATGGTTCTTTATAAATAAAAACTTGATAGGACTCTTTTTGTGCACGACGAAGTATTTTTCGATTACTTTCGGAAAGAGCAAGATACAATGATAACTCACTATCTGTCAGGTGAATATGAACCGTTTCACTTTTAACAAGCTTACGGCTCGGTACAAGTGAATTTGTATAGCCAACGACCTTCATTGATTTTCTAACATTGGCTGGCTTTTCTACAAAATAAAAATGCTGCATTGCGATATTCCATCGCTTACTTTTAATGGACAGAATGAACATCGCCCCCACTCTCTGTGTATTTTTCTACATGATTTCGCTCATAACGAGCACATTTAAAATGTTTCATTCGAGAAATACGTTTATAGCCTAGCTGCAATAATCGTTTACGCTTTCGCCAGTGCCAAAAGCTTGCAGTAACCCAAAGTGTTTGTGCAGGTTTCATTTTTTGGAAAAAGGCTGTGATAATATCGATATTTTTATAAACATCATAGGTTAAAAAACATGTCTGCTTCGGCAATGCTTCAACAATTTGCAATTCATCTATACGCCAGTTCACCGCATGTAACGCAAACGCAGGCTTATTCGTTGTTGCAAAAGAATCTTTATAAATAGTGTATCCCTTATAAAATAAAGAAATAATTTCCTCATCATCGAGTTGCATCGCCTCCTGAATCGACAACTCCTCAAACAAATCACCTACAGGCCGATTCGGTGTCACACTATCTGATGGGGATAATTCATACAAATCCACTTGCTTATAACGAATAAATTTTTCTACGAATAGTTGTCCATATTCTAGCCAATCTTTCACTTTTCCATACTTTACTAAGTAACGTAATTGACCTAGAGTATTGCGTTTCCACTCAACAATACGATGATTGCCTTTTAATAATTCCTTTAGTCGTTCCTTCAGCGTAAAATGACCCGCCAATAGCTTCGCTCGTTTCGTTCCACTGCTTACGAGCATACGCCTTGTAAAATCAATATTAGAGCGCCAATCGAACTTATACGGCTCATAGCCAATACTCATATCGAACAAGCGATAATCTTCAGAATAGATTCGCTTGATCGTTTCTTGATTCACTAATCTACCTGGCCCAAATATATTAAATGTCGGCTCATGCGCTAGTGCATAAGTGACATAACGTCCTCGACAGCAAATTCCATAGGTAAAAGCAATCCATTGGTCTTCAAAAACAAGTGCGTCTACCTTAGCTTGCAACGCTTCCCCTTGAAGAAACGTTAACTGTTCGAAGAAATCCTTTTTCTTGCCCTTCGTAAAATTACTTGTGTCTATTTTTTTTGCCCATCGTCGATTAAATAATTTAAACATTTGCCAAAGCTCATCCTGTGAAGGTATTTTCCTCGTTAATGAGCCTAATTTCCGTAGCTTCCGTTCTCTTCGATCCACACCATGCATTTTTCTACGTTGATTGAAATAGCTATGAAAATCTATATCGCGAAAGGCGAGATACGGTGTTACTACACGAAAAATACTCGGGCGTAACTGCCTTTCAACAAAATATTGCTCGATAACCTTTGTAGAGTCTTTGCTTTCCAATAAACCATGAAACGAAAATAGTAGATGTTTATACTTTTCAATGAGCTGATCAAATACAAAGGTCGTAGCAGGAAACAGCCAATCTTTTTCCGCTACAACACCGGAGTAATTTGCAATATTTTCTCCAGCAAAGGCATAAATTCGTACTCCCCATCGAAGTCGAATCGTAAAGGGGAAAAAGGCAATGATCGCACCATTTTCTTCAACAGCATAGAGTTCAACGCGCTCTCTACGCCCAACAATTTGCCACCAGTTATAAAACCAAGCAAATTCTATAAATGGATTATCATTGCCCTCCGCTTCTAAAATTCCATCCCAAATATCCTTGTACCACATAAGCTCATCATCTGTTCGAATGCGAATTAATTGCAAATTAATCACCTTTCTTAACGGACTTTGATACAGCTTGTTCGTAGACAAATAGAGTCTTCTGATACATTGGTAGAAACGTAAAATCCCTTAAAAATCTACGCTCACTTGCGTCCCCCATTTTTTGACGACTGTTCTTATCCATCAACAGTTGTTTAAGCCTGTTCTTTAATAGGTCTTTATCATCTCGGTTAATTAAAAATCCATTTTCATTATCAGAAACTAACTCATTGACGCCACCTACATTCGTGGCAATAATCGGAAGCCCTGCTCGCATCGCTTCAATAATTGAAATCGGTAAGCCCTCCCAATCTGATAGCAAAACAAATAAATGACTTTCCTCAAGTAAAGAGGCGACATCTAATTGATTGCCCAAAAATGAGACACGATCCGTTAAACCTTTAGTAGCAATAAATTGTTCTAAATTAGGACGTAATGAGCCATCACCTATTAATTGAAGGTGCCAAGGTATATCAGAAAGCTCCGCTAAAGCCTCTAGCAATAAATCCTGTCTTTTTGGCACTTCAAAACGAGCAACCATCACAATTAATGGGTGCTCCTGCTTCTCTCTATTAGGCGCTACTTGCTTCTCTATTTGGTCAATGCCATTATGAATCGTCAGCATTTTTTGAGCAGGAGCAATTTTTTTCGTTAATGCTAACTTGCGATCGTATTCTGATACCGTAATAATCTTAGCTGTTAACGGCTGAACTGATTTTTCCATTCGACGATACACCATCTTTTTTTTATGTGGTACGCCTTCGGTAAAACTCCAGCTATGGGCTGTAAAAACAGTAGGAATACGTAAAAGCCTACCTACTACACGTCCAATCGCTCCTGCCTTTGATGAATGGGCTGCAATAATATCTGGCTTTATTTTTTTAAATTCGGTTCTTAATTGCCAAAAGGTTTGTAAATCCTTTTTTAAGTGAATCTCCCGCTGCATAGCTGGAATACTAATAACATCAATTTTTTCTTCTTGAAAGCGCCACAATGATGGATCATAATGGCCCGTTACAATAGTTACCTCGTGAGCATCTTGCTTCAATTTTATGGCAAGAGCCTCCACATGCTTTTGTGCTCCACCAATCTTATCCATCCGTGTAATAAGCTGAACGATCTTCAGTACCAAACACTCCTTAATATTTAATAAGCACCTGTTCTCGCTAAAACTACGAAAAGTGTTTTGATAATAATTTTTATATCCATCCAAAATGAATATTTAACAACGTATTCTAGGTCATATGAAATTTTTTGTCCGTGAGAAATATTTGAGCGGCCGTTAATTTGAGCAAGCCCAGTTAAACCAGGCTTCACTTCTAAACGTCGTGCCTGTAAATTGTTATAAGCATTTGTAATGGTTGGAACTTCTGGCCGTGGTCCAACAATACTCATATCTCCTTTTAAGACATTAATGAGCTGAGGAATTTCATCAATACTTAACTTCCGAAGAACAGCCCCAACCTTTGTGATCCGTGCATCCTGTTCAGTTTTAAAATAAAAATCATCCGGAATTCCGTCAACACACAATCTTGGCATTTTTACTGGAACTGCCTGTATGGTCATTGTCCGCAGCTTCCAAATAACAAAGCGCTGATGTTCCTGTCCAGTACGGATTTGTTTAAAAAAAACAGGGCGACCTGTACTAATGAGTAGAATGAGGAAAACTACTAACATAAGAGGAATTGTTATGAAAAGTAATAGGAGTGCCCCCACAATATCAAAAATTCTTTTTCCGTTTTTACTATAAAATGTTCTAGTCTGAGCTAACTGCCCGTGCAATACATCATCCTTTGCATTTTTTTAGCACTTAACTTTATATATTCATTTGGGACATTTATAGAACTACTTTTGATAAAGCATTTTCATAATAAAATAGTAAAAAGGGGTCATCACCATGACGTAGGTTGATTTCCGTTCCGACTGGGCGCTTTCCCCGAGGCATCCTGTCTTCACTTCAATCAGCTTACAGTTTATGCATACATTTCCCTAACTTTGGGGATGCATCAAAAAAGGAGTTTTCCAAAATTATTTTGAAAAACTCCTAAATTATTATATATTCTGCCTTGAATGGATATGTTCAAATGTTACCCTTGTATAATTTGCACATCACATGCAATGTGAACATTGCCTTTTAATGCCTTACTAATCATACATGTTTGTTCTGCCTTCTCAGCTAATCGATTAATTCTCTTTTGTTCTCGCTCCGTTAAATTTTGTACAACAATTTTTGGCTTATGAACGATTCGCTCATAAGTAAAAACACCATTCGTGACATCTACATAACCTTCAGCTTGCATAGACAAATCCAACAGATCAACCTTCGCATTTTCAAGTAATGCAGCCAGTGTAATTAAATAGCACGTCGCTGCCGCTCCAAGCAGCATTTCATCAGGATTTGTCCCAACCCCTGGTCCATTCATTTCTCGAGGAATAGAAATTTTCGTATGGAGATTGTCCGCAACAATCGTACCTGTCCCATTTCTCCCCTCCGACCATTTTAAATTCATATTAAATAAATGTTGAACCATAATAAAATCCTCCCTCTAGTTATATAGATATGATTAGAGCAGTTACCCAGCAGTTACCCAGCAGTTCCACACGCTCGGATCAGTTTTCTTGATTACCCGACCAATTCTATTACCAACCGAATCAGTTTGCAAGGTTGCCCCAAGCGGCTCATCGTACACCCCCAGGAAGCTTTGCTCTGTGCGAAAGCGAAGCGGCAGCAACAACAAATGTTTTATCTGCGCGAAAGCGAAGCGTCAGCGGCAAATGTTTTAACTGTGCGAAAGCGTAGCGTCAGCAACAAATGTTTTAACTGTGCGAAAGCGTAGCGTCAGCAACAAATGTTTTAACTGTGCGAAAGCGTAGCGGCAGCAACAAATGTTTTAACTGTGCGAAAGCGAAGCGACAGCAACAACAAAGCGCCCAGCCGGAGCGGAAATCAACCTCTCACTATGGCGATAAACGCTTTTCTTAGAATTATTAAGTGCAATAATATATCATCAAATATTTAAGAAAAACAGAGAAGCTGATTTTATGGTAGAATAGAAAAAACAATTCTTTAGGAGATTTAAAAAATGATTTTAACAAAGCAACAAGCAATACAAGCACTTAAAAAGAACAAATTTATCGGTTTTACTACTAAAACAGGAAATATTATTATGAAAAAAATGAATAAAACCGATTATAATATTTTCGTGTTTGAAGAAGGTAAAGATAAACCAGTGCGTTATGTAGGCTCTATTATGAACATAATGGCTACAATGAGCGACAAAGCTTCTAACAAGGATTTTGTCATTATGGAACAGCTTGCACCTCAAAATAACGAAGAGGCTACGACTGTGGAGACAGAGGAAGTAAAAGAAGTAGCTACGCCTGTAGAAAAAGAAGAAGTTCAAGAAGCTACTAAGCCTGTAGAAAAAAATGAAGTCAAAGAAGCAAAAAAAGAAAAGAAAGAAAAAGTAGAAAAAACAGCTGAGATTAATGAAGAAAAACGTGCCATTTCAGGTTACGAAGGCTTGTATGAAGTTACAGCGAGCGGTCGAATCATTAATGTGCGTGTAAATCGTCCATTAGCTCGATGCAATGATGAATATGGTTTCCATATTGTTCGACTAACAAAAGAAGGTACTGCTTCAAGTCACAATGTGTTTGAACTTTGGAAACAAGCATACCCTGAACTTGAGCAAACTAATTTTAAAGGTGCTCTAAAAGCGAAATATGGTACCGGCTGCAAGCTATCTGATAAACCAGGCATACACTTTTAATCATAAAAATCCCTAGCGTCGTTGTATTGACGCTAGGGGTTTTTTTATCAATTATGCCTCGGCATAATTGCGTCTGGAATCGGCTTTGTGCTTAGGCCTGCACGAGGGCCGACACGATGTCGGTCATTTCGGTAATGCCACAGGACGTGGCGTTTTTACCGATGCAGGTCAGTTAGCCGTTATCGCATGGATGCGATGATCTTAGGCTAACATCCTCTAAGAACTCCTTTCCGATTCCGTGACATCCGCCGGAGGCTTTCACTTCTTTCAGCCGGTGTTTGGACACCTGTATCTGTAACTACACATTCGGTACAAAAGACATTTGCTGAAAGAAGTTAGATTAATAAAGGTAATAGCGCTAATTGCCATAGTTGGTCAATATTTTGCCCTTGTGATTGAAGATATGTTAACCAATTGCTTTCTTGGCAGTATATCTTTTTCTTATTAAATAATTGAATTATTTTTATCCTCTCTATCCTTTGAAAGCCTAATTGCGCTAGCTCTCTACGTCTTTTTCTTTCATACCAATAAACGGATGTACAGACGGCGATTCCTTCCTTCTGCACATTGGCAACTATATCGGACAGCTGTTGATTTTTTTCTTTAATGTAGGAAACATTTGATGGAAGCTTGAGTGTAAATCCTGTCGCTTCTTCACGAAATAGCTGATCATGTCTTACATAAGCTATTTCATTCGCGCTATTTCTAAAGATCCGATAGCCTTTATGATAGTTTGATACGTAATTAGCACGCCCCTCCCATGCCATCACATCCTGAATAAACACTTCATTAAAACTGGATGTAGTTTTACATTGTCCATTCTTAGCAACATAAATATCAAACATATAAACAGCTATCATGCGATTAATTCCCTTTTTGAAAGAACGGAACCAATCCTTTAGTCTGGCATTTTTTAAAAAATAGCACAGCTCCCCTAATCGATTTCGTTTAAATTTTACAAGCTGGTGATTATTTTTTAATTGACCTTGTAATCTGTCTCGTAAGACAATCATCAACCGTAAAATACGCTCTCTTTTGCCGTTTGTACTCATTACAAATTTTCTTGAAAAATCAACATCCGTATACCACTCAAACTTGTAGGGCTCATAACCGCTACCTAAATCATAAAAACGATAGTTCTTAGCGTGTGCTTTGAGCATATTTTCTCTCTCGATTATACGACCAGGTCCGAACATATTAAAATCAGGTTCATGTCCCATAGCTTGGCAAAAATTTCGATCTCTACAGCAAATATCGATAGTAAAGCCAATCCAATATCCCCCAAACTGGAGACTATCTACTTCTACTCGAAACGCGTTACTTTTCTCCTTTGCCAATCGCTCAAAAAAGAGTCGTGTTTTAGCTTCTGTAAACCCACTTGTATCGAGTTTCTTCCGCCACCTTCTCGCAAACAAATTAAACATGCCAGCTAGACCTTCAGGATGTACCTCTTGAAAAGATACTTGACCAAGCGCCTTTAACTTTTTTTCACGCCGTTGAATCGATTTAAATTTTTTTCTATGCTTATGAAGAAAATCCTCTAGCTTTATAGATTGAAAATCAATATAAGACGTGACCGTACGAAAAATAGAATGAGGTACTTGATGCTCTATTGCATATTTTTCTAATATTTGAGATGTATGTTCACTTTCTAACAAGCCATTTAACGCTATAATAAACCGACCATCTTTCTGAGAAAGCTCCTTTAGTAAGTATTTTATTGCGGGTTCCTTCCATTGCTTCTCTGCAATGACGTCCATATACGATGCAAACCCTTGTCCTAAAAAAATATAATACTGTATACCACCTAATCGTTGACAACGAACAAACGGGAAAAAGGCTATCGCCATACCTTTATGCTCGACTATGTAAATCTCTACGTTGTCATGAATACCTAACGTCGTCCACCATGTCGAAACCCATTCAAATTCAATGAATGGATTATTATTTTTTTCACGTTCAAGTATTTGTGACCAAGTACTTTTATAGAACTCTAACTCTTCTATCGTTGTTACGAGTCTATAAGATAGCACGTGTATAATCTCTCCCTTCTATTTTTTACAGTTCATCTCCATAAAGTGGGATCTCCATTCCTACGTAGTGTCGCTCAGGCTCTACACC
Organism: Lysinibacillus sp. G1-3; assembly: GCF_056322905.1. Classification (NCBI taxonomy): domain Bacteria; kingdom Bacillati; phylum Bacillota; class Bacilli; order Caryophanales; family Bacillaceae; genus Lysinibacillus; species Lysinibacillus sp. G1-3. The sequence goes on along the minus strand of NZ_JBWHYQ010000015.1, from coordinate 80,984 downwards.
ATAACTTATAGTTGACATGCATTTTGATAAATATCATCCCTATTTTTGGGTAGAAACAAATTTAACACTTAATTGAATCTATATTCGTATCTATTAACTTATAGAACCCTTTATTAATCAATTGAATGAAGATCAAACGAAAAAACCTAAATTCAGTAAAATACTGAACTTAGGCATTATGACAATGTTAAACTTTTAACAAAGTCAATTGTTCTTTATTACCTTCTTTCGCCATATGCGTTGTTGCAATATAGCTTAATGTCATACCAGGGCCCAATGTTGCACCTGGTCCCGGATAGGTCTCTCCCATTATAGAGGCTGAGCAATTTCCTGAAGCATATAACCCTTCAATTGCCGTACCGTCTGCCTTTAAAACGCGCGCATGCTCATCTACCACTAAGCCTCCTTTAGTCCCAATATCTCCTGGATATAAGGCAAGTGCATAAAATGGAGCATTAGTAAGCTCTGCTAGGTTCGGATTCTTCAAAGTAGGATCTCCATAATAATTATCATAGGCACTATCTCCTCGAAGGAAATCTTCATCTCGACCATTACGAGCGAAGGTATTGAAACGCTCTACAGTTTCCACTAAATTTTCTGCTGGCACATTCATTTGCTCTGCAAGCTCTTCGATTGTTTGTGCACTTTTCACTATACCATTATCAAACCAACTTTTCGGGAAAGCTTGGCCTGGGAATAAGCCTGTGAAAATATAACGGCTCTTTGCAGTTGCATCGATGACAATCCAAGAAGGTATAGCCTGGTTTGTTTTTTGATGATGAATATGCATATTATCTACAAATTCATGATAAGGTGCCGCTTCATTCAAATATCGTTTCCCAACACCATCCACAACGATCATATTAGGCACTCCGCGGTCTGCAACAAGGAAGAAAGGTTGCCCTTGTGGATCAATAACGGAAGGGGCTCCCCATACTTTATCCATTAAATCTAGCGTCGCCCCTATTTTCACACTTGGCTCGATAATATCTCCCGTTTGTCCCTCTGGCGTAGAAGTCCATTTTGAGTTTGTTGGTGCCGGCAAATATTTTTCGCGATATGCTTGATTATGAGAAAATCCACCTGAAGAAAGGACTACTCCACTCTTCGCCTCGATCCGCATCTCCTGCCCATTTCGTACAACTACAAGACCAGTCACTCGATTATTTTCCACGATAAAATCTTTAAATGCAGTCGAGATCCACAGTTCTCCATTCGCTTCTGCAAGTGACATTCGTAATCGAGCAATAAGCGCCTCCCCTAATGCAACAGGCAGACTTCCTGTTACTTTCGATTTCACTAGTCGTAAGCCTAGCTTTAACGCAGTTGTTTTCCCTTCTGTCGTGCGTCTAATCATATTTACCTTATGAAATTCAGAGCTATTCATCGTAAAGCCTTTAGTGGACAATGAAGAACGACGCATCGTATCTGCTAATGTCCCCATTTTCTTCAAATCAAAAATAAGTGGCTCAATCGACCGTCCTTGTGAGAAGCCACCTGGTTTTTCAGGATAGTAATCCGAATAACCTTTTGCATATTGGAAACGCATATGCCGAGTATGATTATCGAAATACCTTAACATTTCCGGTCCTCGTTTAATATAAGCTTCCTTTAAAGCCTCTGGTACACGATCACCTATCGTTGAATCTAAGTATAAACGCGCTAGTTTATGTGTATCAGGAACACCTTCACCCTTAATCACATGATTATTTGGAATCCATAGTGCTCCACCAGACAAGGCAGATGCCCCGCCATAACGCTCTGTCTTTTCAATGACTAATGATTTCATCCCCTGTAGCTTTGCTGTCAGACCTGCTGTTAGCCCCGCTGCACCTGAACCTACTACGACCACATCATAACTCGCATCCCATTTCATACTTCCATTCCTCACCTTCATTAGTAGTTACTAAATCAATGAATCTGGTATTACTACTAAAAAGTATAAAATTTAAACAATATTCAGTCAATTTAATATCACCAACATGTCAAAGACGCAAAATTCGATAATAAAACACCTAAAAAGAGATTTATCGAGAAAATGATCTTTTAATTTTTAGTAATGAATACAAAGAATCTTTTTCTAAAAACTGACTATTATCATATTCGTTTCTATTTAGCATATATTTTATCAATTATGCCTCGGCAAAATTGCGTCCGGAATCGGCTTTGTGCTTAGGCCTGTACGAGGGCCGACACGAGGGCGGTCATTTCGGTAGTGCCACAGGACGTGGCGTTTTTACCGATGCAGGTCAGTTAGCCGTTATCGCATGGATGCGATGATTTTAGGCTAACATCCTATGCGACCTCCTTTCTGATTCCGTGACTTCTGCCGGAGGCTTTAGGCCAATATGATGTTGGTCACTCGGTCGTGTGTTGCTGTCGCTGCGCTTTCGCACAGATAAATTGCCACAAGATGTGGCGTTCTTAGACTGAGTTCCTCTCTTTCAGCGGGTGTCAAATAGGCTTTCGGTACAAAAGATATTTGCTGAAAGAAGTTAAAACAACTTAAAGTATATATAGGGTGGAGGAATTTTGCAGTTGAGTGCAATGATACTTGGTGGTTTTCTATTTTTTAGTGCTAGCATTGGAGGAGCCCTAGCTTGGGTATTCTCAAGGCTATTTCAACATACAACTCATGGATTATCATTATTATGTGGCGGATTTTTAGTGGGCTTACTTGTAGTAGACGTCATTCCTTCTTCTTTTCAATTATATAATTCACTAGGCCTTTTACTCGGAATTTTGATGGGCTATTTAATATTTGAAATACTGAATAGTTTATTTCACACTTCCCATACACAAAATCCCTCTGTATCACTACTTGCCATCGCTATCATTATCCATACGATTCCGATGAGCCTTACTGTCGGACAGTTACTAGGGAAATCCGCATTAAGTATTGCCATAACAGCTTCCATTATTCTACATCATCTACCAGAAGGCTTTGCACTTTCAACAGCATTACTATCACAGGGAGAAAGGCTATGGAGACTCTTTATTTATTTTGTAGCATTTTCGATTTTCTTCAGTATTTTTATACAGATCGGCCAATATTGGCAGTTATCCGATAATGCACAAGGCGTACTAATGGGTGTATCGATTGGGTTAATCGCAACCGCCAGTATTTCAGAATTTATTTTGCATCATATTCGATCAGTATCACGAACATCCTTTATAGCATATATTTTATTAGGTTATTTATTAAGTCACGTATTTCATTTGCTAGTCGAATAAAAAAGCAATCCACCAAATTTGTGGATTGCTTTTTATTAATTACTCAGCATCATCAAATAACGCTAATGTTAGTGTGAAAATTTTAGAGAACTCGGCACGTGTAAGATTACCTTTTGGATTAAATTGACCGTTCACTCCATCAATTATACCTAATTGCTTTAATAATCCGATAGATTCAACAGTTTCTTGACGCATTTTACCTTTGTCTGTAAATGGGTTATTTTTGCTAACCTTACTTACATCATAGTCCGTTCCTTCAATATATCTTGCTGTTACAAATGCCATTTCCTCACGTGTAGCAGGTTTATTTGGCTCAAAATTAGCACCATCAAAAATATCAAGTAAGCCATATGCTTCTAAAATCGCTACTTCTTTGGCACCTGCAAATTTCTCCAAATCCTTATATGAAGCAGGACCTTCATATTCTTCCTTCACATCTAATCCAGAAGCACGGAAAATCATAGAAGCTAATTGTCCGCGTGTTACTTTTCCGTTTGGATTAAATGTTGTAGCGGATGTACCATTAATAATGTCAAATTGATAAAGTACTTGGATATAGCTCTCAGCCCAGTGACCTATAGAATCTGTGAAGTAACCGCCTGGTTTTAAATCAATCGTTTCATCTCGGAATATTTCTTTAATAAACTCATTTAATTCTTCCTTATCTAAAGGTATCCATTTTCCTTTAATCAAAACTTCTCCTTTAAATGAATTCCCAGATGGAGTAAATTTTACTTGCATAGCGTTACCGTACAACTCTTTAAATTCTTTTTGTTCCTGTGGAGTCATTTCAGGATCTATTGCCCACTTTGCTGTAATACTATTTTTTGTTGTTACAATACCACGATGATCAATAGCTAATTCGGAAATTAACAGTTGTTTATAAAGGTCCTGGTAAGTCAATGATTGCCATGGAATAACTACAGCAACTTCTTGTTTTGGATGGATAATGCTAGCAACATCTAAGTTTTCTCGTACATGTTCTTGTGCATTAGCTTGTAATCCAAAACCTCCTGTAAAACATGCAATACTAAGTGCACCAGCTATAAGTGTCTTTTTCATTATTATTCTTGCCCCTTTCAATTCATAAATTTAGTGTACTAAAACAACTGTTAGTAAATCTATAAAATTATGTAAGTTATTCAAAATTATAAGAAAGTCCTATTTTTATTAACGTAAAAATTTACTAAATCCCTATGTAAATCTAGATAACATATTGCATATTTCTACAATGCATTACGAATTTTCCCCAGTAAATCCAACGAATTGTATCATTATTTCTTATTTTGAATAAACACCCTATTATAAATATGCTTTATTCCTCTTTTTAATTTATGTAGAAAAAATAGTAAACTCATTTATCCTATAATAGGTATAAAGTATAGTAACGAATAATAAATATGAGGATATTCCTATTAGGGTAAAACTATATTGATTGTAGAGGGTAAGTAATAGCGAATCATTTGAAATAAAATCTCTTTGCAAAAAAATAAAACTACGCTAAGCTAATGAACACCGCCATTATTTTGGCGGTGTCTTTCAAACTAATTAGCTCGACGTTGCTGAATTGTAATATACAGACCTAATAATCGGTCAGTTGTCATTACACCATTTTTTAAATCTTTTAAATGCGAATCTTGAATAATACCTTCTTTGGTTGCTTGTGCTATATAATTTTCTGTTTCTGTGCGCATTGTTGGTGATACAGGATTCCATACTTGTGACACTTTGTTGTCCTCCTTCTTGTCTTCTACAATTAACTGCACTGTTGTCTTGCTACTGCTAGGAACGATTACTTGACCTTCTAACTTATAACCTGTAGGCATCTTCCAAGTTGATTTAACTTCAAAATGTGGTCGGTCAATGCTACCGATCCAATCCCCGCCCCATGTAATGCCCAGCTTGCGTGCGATAGTTCCTACTTTATTAAGTGTAGTTACATCATAAAGTGTTTTTGGAGGACCAACGGCAATATCCCAAGCTAAACGACTACTATGGTTGCTTTTAAGCGTCCAAGTAACAACCTGCCCCGGTCTAGTACGTCCTTGGGCATATAAATAATTTTGTCGTTCCTGTGAGCGATATGTTTCGGTAATAAAAATGTTACGAATGCCTGCCTTGTAGCATTCTTGAAATAAGAGTCGACATGCTAATTGCGAAGCCGGTAATAATTGTGCCAAATCTCTGCACGTTGTTGTACTATTCGTACTCATTTATTGTCCCCCTCTCCTGTTTTATCTTTGACAATCGCTAAAATATTTTTAATGAAAGTTGGTGTAGGAAACCCCATCTTTGTGCCATTTTCTGTTATAGAAATAAACTCTATAACACAAAAAGCAATCGCCGCTCCATCCCCTGCATATTCAATCCCTGGTATTACTAAAGCTAATAAATAGACCGATCCAACTAACATCAAATAATAGATTTTTCGAATAATACCATTCACACCAACTCGGCTATTTAAATTATGATTAGCTATACCAGACAAAATACCCGTGAGATAATCAATCGCCATAAATCCTATTAAAACCGTTACTGCCATGCCGAAACCATTCACCGAATAAGAAATAAGTGCTCCAATAAAACCACTCCAAGTTGCTATCCATTTGTCCACTCCACCACTTCTTCCTTTTTGTAGTCCATAAGAAAAGCCCTCCACATATGTGGAAGGCATCTACTCAAAATTGAATAAAAAAATAACGCCCGTCTTAAGACTGCGTTTCAGTTTGTGTGGCTGTCGCTGGTAATACACTCACGATAATGTGCTTATTAATGATAGCCCCACCAATATTTACGAAAGAAATTTTTTGATCGTTTAATGTTGCTGTAAATGCCGTAGCATCAAACTCAGCATTTTTTAAATTAATTGCTTGTCCATTGTTTAGTTGTACTTGATAATCCATGTTTATCATTCTCCTTTTTGATCAAATTCTTAAGCGTCAAACTTAATTGTTCCAATATCTTGGCCAGATGAATTTCGCAAATATAAACGCCCAGAAGCACCTGTAGAACGATTCCAAGCTAAACTTAAACCATCCATATTAGTAGTCATGATGTGTTTTCCGTTTGCTGTTACACCCTCAAGTGCACTCAAATTTAAAGTGTCACCCGAGTGCTGAATAGAGCCACCAGACCAACTTCCAAAACGAATCATTTTTGGCGAACTATCTTGCCAACTCGGACCGATTTGTAATGTATTACCGATATAGACATCTTCATTAATTCTTATATAAGCAGAATTAATATTCACGGAATTCAATGTACCAGTATTTATCGTTCCTAAATTCCCTGTAATGTCGGACAACACGTTAACCGCACCAATCAAGTTAATCTTTGAAGCTTGTATACTAATAGTTGTTGCTGTTTGGTTAATTTTAGACACAACAGTATTCCCTGTAAAATCGGACTCACTAACTTTCGATTCAATCTGATATGCTTGTTGCGTGATACTACTTTCAGCATTGCTCATTCGAGAACCCAAACCACTGATTTGTGTCTGTTGACTTGTGACAGTTGACTGTATTTGTGAGGCTGTTTGTGTAACAGCAGATACATCATTTCGGACTGTTTGAATATTGTTATTAATTGTAGTTACTTGAGCAGTTACTTCACTTCGTATCTCAGTAGCTGTTTGAGTGATACGACTACTTAAATTGTTATTTAAGTCTGTTACACTTTGAGTAATACTATCAGCACGATAATGAATTTCAGCAATCGATTCTCCAATTTCTTCTACTTCTATATCAATTCGATCATTCGTTTGTTCAAATTTAGAACGATAACGTTTATCGTTAGCATTAATAGTTGCATGTTGATTTAACAGAGCATCTACAATACTTTTCGCTTGTGTATTCCCAACCTCTACCTCCGAATTACTATAGTCTCTTTTTGTCTTTTTACTTAGAATTCGAGTTTGGTATTCTAGCGCAAGATCCTCATGTATAAGCCAAACCATGTCCCCTACATTACCATCTACACTCGTAACCTTTACTTTAATGCTCGTTTCAGGTGCTGGAGGCAGCTCACTAGCTAAACGTGTTGTCATTTCTTCAGCAGATTCTATCTTCTCGTCATGAATAGGATCTTCAACGCGGATTCCAATTCTAGGTGAATCGGCTAATGGCGAAGTATACGTTATATCAATTCCCTCTGCACCATACCCACGAATTTGTGTTTTTAAATTTGCAGTATTTACGCTGTATGATAAGGTTTCGATGTTATGACGATAGCGGAATTGTATGTCATGATCCGCACCAATTTTCTTTGTGAAGCGAAGAACTTTACCAGGTAGTATTTGACGTTCACAATTAAATACTGCACATAATTGATCAATTAAAACAATTGGATTTGCTTCGCCGAAATTCGGTAACAATTGATGCCCGTCTACATCTTCATTGATAAAAGTCCAGCCAGTCCCAGCAAGAACAAATGACATAAAATCATCGAAAGTCCGTGTGCCGCCATAAATATCATATTTAAACCCATCAGCTAAAGAAAAGTATAAGTGAACAGCAGTCGCCTTTTTAGAAATGGTGTCACCACCGAAATCTTTAACTACATATTCGTGGCCATCCTCATCTTCGATAATTGTTTCAAAATCTAACAGTGGATGTCCTGGATTTCTTTCATGTAAAAAAGAGTTAAATGAGATACGTAATGCCCCATTTAACTCTTCAAATTTTTCATAATTTGTTTCTAAAATAGGTTCAACTTGCGTTCCATTCGATACAATGAGCAAGAAATATCACCTTCTTTTTAATAAAAATATACTACCCGATGCGAGCAGCGTTTACTGAACAATATGGAACTATCAATCATTAACAATAACTTCTGTATAACCGTCGGTACGTAGTATCCTTTCAAAGGCGATACCATAGCAGTTGGCCTTTTCTTCTTTTTTTATTACTCTGTTATTAATTAATTTTGGATAGCTTTTACCCATCCACTTCAGAAACACACAATAATTTATTAGCTGTAAATCTGAATTGACGTTTATCATTAAAACAATACAAAGATATAAGTATCATCATGTAGTTAACTTAATAATGCTCTTTAATGTTTACTAGTAGATTAATTTTGTATTTCCTCATGTTCATTTTGAATATAATTTTCAATAGTCTCGGTAATTTCTTTCTCTGTTGCTTTCATAGGTACATCTTCCTTCGTAAATGACATATGTCTATCTTCACCATTTACAATAGCAAACACTCTTCTTCCAATATAATGTCCTTCAATAGGTCTTGTAGGTAGTCCTAAAACTGGATTTTTAAATTGCATTCTCAATTCTTTTATAATAATATCCATCTTATCCCTCCGTTACTTCGCTTACTTCCATATATTCACTAACTTCTATCAACTCTGTTAAACCACTCCAATTAACACCTTTTTCTTTTTCAACCCCCATCATATACCAGTCTTGTACATTTTCATCGTTACGAGTTCCAAACAATGCTACATTATAGTTTTTTAAACTATTTAATGTTAATTCTAAAATCCCGGTTTCTCTTTTAACTTCTCCAAAACCTAAACCAAAGTGTTTATCTGCATTTATAAAAACCTGCTCATTGATATTTAAGTAAATCCAATAATCTGGCAAAGTTATGGAAATTAAAAACGTTCCATCATCTTGTTCTAATACAGGTAATTCAATTTCATTATTTTCACCAAATAACGTTATTTTAGCTTTCTTTGTCTCACTATTAATTTTTACCGAATATCTGTACAATGTATCACCAGTTGTTGGAGATTCAACTGCGCCATGTCTTATGTCATGTGTACTATTTTTTTCTGGCTTTGGATGGGAGATCTCAAAGTTTTTCGTTCCTGATACTGAAAAATTGCCACTACAATAGAATGAATCTGCAAGGGTTCTGACTTGTCTATATCCATCATTATATCCAAACCCTAATTGTATTTCTCTCGTCATACCACTATATGCTAGTTCATAACCTATTAACATACCTTTATTTCCACTAGTAATGCTATTATTGTATCCAAATGTTGACACTTTAGTTCCGTCAATAGAATGTTTTGTTCCAATTGCTAAATTATCATTTCCCCCTGTAGCCTTTGTTGAATACCCAATTGCAATACTCTGGTCATTACTAACAGAAGAGCCGTAACCAATGACGACAGCATCTGGACCTCCGCTATTCGAAGCTACTGCTCCGCCAATTGTAAGTTTTCTTGCATTAATTATGTTATTTGTATCGTTTAATCTGTTATTTACTTGTGATAAGGCATAAGGTGTTGTTGCTTGATTTTGTTCGCTAGTAGTATAAGAATTTGATAATTGAACTATTCCTTTTTGACTTGTAGACGCATCTTGAACCGTCATACTTTTTTGTGAAAGTTCGTTAATGATACCATTAATATCATGCTTTTCTGTAGTTTTTAAAATTGTTGGATTTAATTTTGGTACAATTATCCATTCTGTCCAAGTATCGTTGAAATGCCGTTCCCACTCGTTGCTGTATTTATTTGTAGATATGTTACCTGTAATATATTCAATTTTTTGAGTTACCGTAGCGCCATTCCCTGCAATTACAGTAATCCTACAGTTAGTAGTTGGTTTTACGCCTGTCGGAGCGTTTAATAATAATTGGCTACCTGTATAATCTACACAATAATATACACCTGCCGTTTTAAAGCTATTTAAATCCGTTTCCTTTCTAATAAGAGAACCACGAGTAAATGCTTGGTCGCCAATTCTAGCCCATGTACTCCAAATATTATCAATTAACTGTCGAGTCCATGTTCCACTATTTACTGTTTCTCCAGTTTTGTAATATGACCACTCTTGATACCATACATCATTACCTTTAAATACACGCAAATATCCAGTACCGCTAGGAACATCTATAGGATAATTTAAAACATTTTCTCCATATGTGTAATATTCTCCAGTCTCCAATAAGGTATTTAAATCAACATTAATGTGTGCGTTTTGATATCCTAAGCCACGAGATTTCATAAAGTCATTTAAAGTCTTTACTGCTTCTGCTGATGCTACCTTGTCAGAACCACCAGTAATAAAATTGTCTACAATGTCTGTTTCATCTAAAACTTTAGTCCATTCGCCTTTTTCTACTATACTTCCATTATTTTTATCGAAATACCATATTGTCTTATATATGTGATTCGGATTGTTCGTAGAAACTCCTTTTACAGTCATTGTCTTAACAATATAATCACCCACTAGAGTAACATCAAATCTTACAATGACATTCCCTTTATTATGTTCAGCAGGTAAATCTGGAATATTGTTATTGAAATCATAGTCAATATAATATATTCCAGATTCATTGAAATTAACTAACTCGGTAAACTTAACTTTTTTTAGCATATCTCCTAACCCATGTTCTTTTACCCATTGTTTAACTTCATCTGCATTGCCGCTTTTATTAATAGCCTTTTGAACATCTTGTCCTAATTTTTCTAAAGATACCGTACCATCTTCTATTAAACTACCACTGAAACGCTCTGTTCCATCCGTAGGGAGGTTTTTAAAAACTATAATTCTGAGGTTGTTATCTACAATAGAAGTGATAGGGTTGTCAGGAATATTTAAGACGTAGCCATTTAACACATCACCTGAAATATTCCATGAAGTAGGGGATAGGTAAAACCCATTATGAAAAACAATAATAAAGTCGTTATTTTTAACATAAGATTTTTTAGGTAAATTCCATGATTTTTGACTTTCTTCTGTTGTAGGTAAGTCGTAGGTTTCGGCACTAAATTTGAATCCTCCACCAACTCCACTTCCGGAGCCTCCACCTTCAATCCAGCCAGAATCATCTTTATGACCTTTTGTTTGTCCATCCTTTTCAATTACCCTTGTATATGTCTTAGCCGTTTCTTGAGAGATCGCTAAAAATGTTTGATAAATATTTGTTTCATCCGCTTTCATGCCCACATAAACATGAAAATCTTCTGTATCGTTCGGTAGTGCAGTTGATCCTGGTGTATTTTTAACATTCCAAAAGCCCGACTCAGTTTTATTCAATAAAGAATCAGGTGAAGCTATCAATCCTGGTTTGTCAGTCCCTAAACCATGTGCCTGCACCCACTCCTTAATTCCATCTGCTTTTTCCTGCGCTCCATGAGGAGTTTCTGCGCCAATATCGGCTGGAATTAATGATACATTCCCATCAACGTCAGGAGATTTACTAGCAACCTTAGAAACAGAGCCATTACCGTCTACCCCACGCTGAGCAAGTAAAATCCAGTCTGTATTAAATTCTGAAGGAATCGAATTTATATTAGTCGATAATGATTGCCATGTAGAGCCGTTGTAAGTTGTTACATTGTTCTTAACATACTCAACAGTTGCATTCCATGCTGTAGCTGTACCCCAACCAGCAATAACTTGTGCGGCATTATTTGCTCTTTGCGCCGCATCTCTCGCTTCTGCCATTGCCTCATTTAATACATTGGCTATGTCCGTTGCTATTTGTGCAGCATTGTTGGCATTTATCGTGGCTGTTTCAGCGCTTGTCGTAGCTGTAGCTAGCTGTTGCTTCATTTGCTCTAATCGAGCTTGTAAAGTCTCTAAATTCTCCAACATTTGTGTCGCTTCTGCCACTGTTTCATAAACTACTTGAACTGCAGTATTAGCATTTGTTGTAGCTTCCTGCGCTTCTGTGGCAACTATGTTAGCATCATTAATCGCTTTTTTAGTATCTTGTAAAGCGTTAGATACCGTATCAATTGCATCATTAATGCGTTGAATTAACTCGTCAACTTCTTCTCCACCAGCTAAAATATTGACTTGATACTGTAATCTTGATAACCCTTCAATAATCTTTTGCCAGTTCTCATTTATTTTAATACGTTCTGATCGACTGACTGGTGATTGTGTCGTGTGTAAATTAATGACCATTTCTTTACTTCACCATCCTTATTTACATATATAAAAATCTAAAATTAAAAACGATACTGTGAACAGTACCGCCTGAGATTGAAAAACTATTATCTCCAACTGCTAGTGAGAGGAGTTTTTTATTTGTCTGTTTAAAAACTGAAGTACCATTTTTAAACGATTGAATACCGCTAATGTTTAATCCATCAGAAGAAGATAAAGCACCATTCCATTGATACACTTCTCCTGTAGTGTTATTTGTAATAGTAACGCTATCATTGAAAATACCTTTTAAAGTAATAGCAAGCTCATTTTGGCGTGGATCCACAGCAACATTTCCGTAATTTTTAATGGTGAAGTCGTTGCTATTAAATGAGTAGGCTAAATCTTCATCCCAATCAAGACCCATGCCCCACGCCCATTTGTCAATGTCCCATTCCTTTAAATCTAAAGTGGTAGGAACGGATTCAGCATAAATATTTTCACAAATAAATTGTATGTCGAGCTCTCCTACTTTTCGTAAAAGCTCATTTGGTTGGTAGCTGTTTGCCAGACGTACTTTCCAGCGCTTTCCTGGCTCTGCATCAAAAATAATATAAAAATATTCTTTTCGAGCAAACAGCATATTGATGTCTGCAATAAACAATTTAAAATCGTGATAGTCAAATGCTTTATACATAAATTTTGCAGTAATCGTTCGTCCACTAAAACGCGTACTCGTGAAGATCGCTCCATCACTGCCATCGACCTCAGACGATTGATGCTCTATTGATACAGAAGGAATGTAATATTTTAATAATTTTAAACTGTAGTCGCTCATCAGCATTTCACGGCCATCCTTTAAAATCATCTTCATATACCACTTAACCCCCTCGTCAATGCATGAATGCTTGCATTGCTATATTGTTTGCCGCTTACGACATCTACAACTGATTCTCCTAAAACTTGTCCATCTAATATGGATTGCACAACAATAGTTGAAGGCCCTGAATTTTGTGATGTTTTGTTATTCTTAGATTTTTGTATTGGCAATAAAGAAGAAGACTCGTGGGTAACACTATTTGCTAGAAGTTTACTAACGTTAGTAGCTTTATTCATAATAGAGTCAAACCCATCGACTACACCATCTCCAACCTTTTTCAATAGAGAAGATTTTGGTTTTAGATTTAGCGCATCTCTTAATGTATCCGAAACATTTCTGACAAGGTTATTTGCTGTTTGTTGTAATGCCGATTGCATTCCCTTCATGCCATCAATCAAACCTTGAATCGCATTTTTCCCAATATCATTCATTGAACCTAGGGTTTCTTCTGTTCCCAGAACAACTTCCTTGATTTTCATTTGCCATTCGCTATTTAGTGTGTTCAATTCCGAGTTTGCTGTTTTACGTAAACCCTCTATTTTTGCCTTCGTTTCAGCTTCTAATGGCTCTAGTTCCTTTATCGCTGATTCACGTGCTATTAGTAGCTTTTTCTCATACAAGTCTTGATACTGAAGCATTTCTGAATCTGTCATTCGATTTAAAGCTTCAAGCTGTGCAAGGACACTCGGGCCCATTGCCTCGAGCTCATCAATAATCGCACTTGATAATCCACGAATTTCAAGTTTTGATAACTCAATACGCCATTGAGATAAGGCATTCACTTGCTCACTTAAATTTTGCGTTAAGCTGGAAGAATCAACAGGATCGGCTACTTTCACTTCATCAAATAAACCAAAGTAACCTTTGATACTTTTAACACGACTTTCTAGAGCATTATTGTAAGCATCATTAAGTTTTTTCTCTTCATCCAATAATTTTTTGTTAACATCCTGCGTCTGCTTTAAATAATCATTGTTGATAGTTTTAATTTTTTCGCTTATTTCTTTTTTCGTATTATAAAATTTTTCTTCATAATACGTGCGTTCGTCTGTACCAGCCTCATATTGTCCTAGATAGCGTTCATAAATTTTCAATTCCTCTGCTAGAGAGATTGAATTGTACTTTTTACGTTTTTCAACGTAGTCCTTCTCTTTTTCGAATTGTTCCTTAACCATCTCAGAATACGCTTTTTTGAACTCTTTTAATGCATTTGTTTTTTCTTTTGTACCTTCTTTAAATGCCGTTGCACTATAGCGCCAAAATTCAGCTTCTTGTTTTGCCGACATTTCTCCGGCCGATTTCTGAGCTTCAACATATTCTTTTAAGGCTCTGAATTTTTCAGCTGCAGACCTAGATTCCACTTTTGCCATTTTATCTGCATATTGATTTGTAATCGCTTCGCGGTCTTTTAATGATTGTTCTTCTATCTTCTTGATTTGGGCTACCTGATCTGCTGTAAGCGCTACATGTTTTTTTGCTGCGTTGTTTTTGATTGCCGTAATTTTGTCTGAAGCCTGTTGAGAAATCTCAGCTCTTTTATTCTCCGCTTCTTTCTGCAAGGCCTGCATTTCAGCTGCATTTACTTTTATTACATTGCTTACGATTTGCTGGGCTTTTTCGATGGCCTCTTTAGAAATTGATAATCGCTCGGTTAAATCTGGAATTGCAGCCTCTGCTAATTTCTCAGCAGCTTTGTTAACTCCATCACTGCCTTTCTCAATCCCTATTGCTAAGCCTTCACCAACACCTTTACCGATTGCAATCATTACTCGTGAAGGAGAATTGATTTTCAAAGTTCTCTTTATTGCATCACCTATTGATGTTGCAATTGATTTAGCTTTTTCCCATACAAGATCTGCCATGTCGCCAATACCATTAATTAGACCTTGAATAATATCGTTACCAATTTTACGCAAATCGAGGGCTTTGAAAATACTAAGTATTTTATCCCAAATATCAGTAACAACTTTTTTAGCCTCATTCATCTTTGTTTCTATTGCCATTTTAATATCGAGGAATTTTTGGATAGTGCTTGTTACTAATTGAGTTGCTGTATTTACTACCGTAGTTTTAATAGATTCCCATACATTACTCAAAAAGTTTTTTATCGTATTAAATGTATTTGTTGTCATCTGGCTGAACCTTGTCCATCCCGATACGACTAAATCAACAATACTTCCTACCGTGCCTACAATCATATTTTTCACGTTATTCCATACATCACTCAAAAATGACTTAACAACATTAAATACAATTTCGGTAGTTTCTTTTAATTTATTCCATCCAACTTCTATTCCATTAATAATAGTTGTAACGATTTCGATAATCGCAGATGAAATGGTACCCCATATTTCGGTAGCTACTCCAACTATTGATGACCAGATTTCTGATAGGCTTTCTACAAAGCTAGTCCATATTTCTATCGCTCCGTCTACAATCGACGTCCATAAGTCTGAGAGTAGTTGGCTGAACTCTCCCCACGCAATAGAAGCTATTTCTGTAATACTTGTCCACAACTCCGAGAAGAAGGTTACCATGCCTTCCCATATTTCTATAGCTCCCTCTATTATTGACGTCCACAGTTCTGTAAGTAGTAGGCTAAACTCTTCCCATGCGATAGAGGCTATTTCTGTGATATTTGTCCACAATTCGGAGAAGAAGGTCACCATGCCTTCCCATATTACTAAAGCACCGTCTACAATTGACGTCCACAATTCTGAAAGTAGTAGGCTAAACTCTTCCCATGCGATAGAGGCTATTTCTGTGATGTTTGTCCACAATTCTGAGAAGAACTCTACTATGCCTCCCCATATCTCTAAAGCTCCTTCTATTATTGACGTCCATAAGTCTGAGAGTAACTGCGTGAACTCTTCCCACGCGATAGAAGCTATTTCTGTAATAGTTGTCCACAATTCAGAGAAGAAGGTTACCAACCCTTCCCATATTTCTATAGCTCCCTCTATTATTGACGTCCATAAATCTGAAAGTAACTGGGTAAACTCTTCCCATGCTACCGAAGTCGATTCTGTAATGCTTGTCCATATGCCTGCAAGTAGATCTACCAAGCCTGTCCATATTGCTTCTGCTCCTACTACTAACCCCGTCCATAAGTCTGAGAGTAGTTGGGTAAATCCTTCCCATGCAGCCGAGGCCGCTTCTGTAATGCTTGTCCATATGCCTGCAAGTAGATCTACCAAGCCTGTCCATATTGCTTCTGCTCCTACTACTAATCCCGTCCATAAGTCTGAGAGTAGCTGGGTAAACCCTTCCCATGCAGCGGAAGCCGCTTCTGTAATGCTTGTCCACAATCCTGAGAAAAAGCTTGCTATGCCTTCCCATATTTCAACTGCTTTTGCGCTAACTACATCCCAATTTTTATATAATGCTATCCCGCCAGCAATTAGTACAGCAATACCAGCAACAATCAAGCCTATTGGTCCGGTTAATATGGATAAAGCCGGTCCTAATTTACTAAACGCTCCTATAATTGTACCGACAGTTGATATTACTGATCCAAATGCTACAAGAACTGGCCCAATAACTGCCGCAATCCCACCAATAATCGTAATTAGCGTTTTGGTACCATCGCTTAGGTTAGAAAACTTTTCAATCCATGGTTGTAGCTTTTCTAAAAAACTCTTCACGATCGGTATTAAAATATTCCCGATACTAATCCCAATATCTGTTAGTTCATTTTTCATTGTTGCTATTTGAGACTCTGTCGTTTTATAGCGTTCAGCTGCTTTATCTGATAAAGCCGTGTTTTCTTCCCATGCAGCTGAGGATGAATTAACAGCCGATGACAGTAAATCTGAGGCACCAGCCATGCTTAAAAGTACATCTGTTTCGTTACCGCTCACGCCCAAGTCTGAAAGTATACTTGTTAAGTTAGCTCCACCTTCTGCTGATTCAGCTAACCCCTTCACTAATACATCTAATGCAGAGGCAGCATCTGTTTCAAAGGCCTTTTTAAAATCTGCACTAGACATGTTGGCCGCTTTAGCAAACCCTGATAAGCTATCGCCACCGTCCCCTACTGCTTTTTGGATTTTTTGGAGAACCGAAGTCATCGCTGCTCCCCCGGTTTCAGCGTTAATCCCTAGACTAGACATAGTAGCCGCTAGTCCCATAATTTGCGCCTCTGTTAGACCCGCTTTGGAAGCTTGCTCAGCAAATCCCATTCCCATTGCCATAATATCAGAAGCAGAAACGTTCATTTTGCTGCTAAGTTCAACAATTGAAGAGCCTAAACGGTCAAAATCACCTTGCCCCATTCCAACAATATTTGCAAAATCAGCAAATTCCTTCGCCGCCTGCTCACGGGTCATACTCGTGGAATTACCCATATCAATAACTGTTCGTGAAAAAGATAAAAGGTGTTCTTCAGCAATTCCTAGCTGTCCAGCTGATTCAACTACTCCCGCAATTTCGGTAGCACTAACAGGCAGCTCCTTAGCCATACCTCGTATACCATCTTCAAGCTTTTTAAAACCTTCCTCGCTCGTATTTACCGTTTGACGCACTCCTGCAAAAGCACTTTCAAAATCTACTGCAGCAGTAAGAGCAAACGCACCAAAACCTTTAATAGGGGCTGTAATAGAGGATATGCTTTCGCCAACAGATTTTACTTTACCGCCAGCTTCCTGAAATTTATTCCAGCTTGATGACTGTACATTTAATTGATTATCTACATCTTTTAACTGTGCAGTTAAACGATTGTATTCAACGAGAGCTTCATTAACAGCGATTGCTTGTTTTTCAATCGCTTCTGTATTCGCTGACTCGGAGGCTATTAATTCTTCATATTTATTACGTTGCTCCGTTAGTTTATGGTTCGATACTTCAACTGACCGTGAGAGTACATCTTGTTTTTTGGATAAACCCTCCATAGAGTTTTCGTAATTAGTACCAAGCGCCTGTAAAGCCTGTAATTCTGCCCCCATTGCGGTCAATCTCCTTATAGATTGCTCAATGGATCCATCGAAATTAGAAGTATTTAGACTAAGTTCTACTGCACCAATTTCCGCCATTTTTCATCACCGCCTTTTTTGGAAAATAAATCACAACCAAGAAATTTCATCAGCTGTGACCTCCTCCATTTCATCAAAATCACTTGTAAGTTCGAACCAAAAATGAATATCCATTTCGTCGACTTCATGTAATTTATAACCTTCTTTTATCAAATCTCGATAAAATTTTTTAATATACTCATAAGGAGTTATTCCACTAGCTTTCCCTCAGCATCATTAAGGGCCTGTTTTGTTTCAAGTCCGCCAATATTTAGCACGTTATTGAAAACTCGCATAATTTCATCTTGTAATTTTCCGGCCTCTAAACCATCCCATACATCATCAATTGTGAATTGATTATCAAATACATTCACAACAAAGGAAATCATCTCATCAAATGTTTCTACGGAAATTTCATTACCTTCTTTACGCATTTTCTCGTTCATCTTTAGTGCATTTCGGAACACTCGTGCTTTCACAAAGTCATTTGCGAAAATTTTCTCTTGTCCGTTCATTTTTAATGTGATTTGCATCATTCATCCATCCTTTTCTAGTTATCTTCGTTAATAATGCTTTCATTGCTATTCAAAAGAGACTTTAAATAAAAAAGAAAAGAAACCCTTAAAGGGCTTCTCTCTAATTATGGTGTTTCAACTGTTTCGCTTGGTTTTGCAACCGTTTTAAAGAATGTTTCTGCAGTCACTGTTACACCTGCATCTCGTGTATCTACCGTATGTTTGATAACACCATCGATTAGTGGTAATGCTTCACCGCCGAATGGATATACTTTATAACTTGTTTCACCTTTTTTACGAGTTGTATTTGTTTCTTCACCTGGTTTTAATTTCGCCTTTAATAGCCAAACCACCTTAGAGCCTGATTCAAAACCAATTGCAATCGCGTTCGGTGTATCATTTGCGTTTGTAATAATACCGCCTTCTGCAGATTTTTTGTGTCCATACCAATCTACTAGCACTTCTGTTGGTAAATCAGCTGTTTCACCAGCAATTGTGATAGAA
Source organism: Lysinibacillus sp. G1-3 (assembly GCF_056322905.1). Classification (NCBI taxonomy): domain Bacteria; kingdom Bacillati; phylum Bacillota; class Bacilli; order Caryophanales; family Bacillaceae; genus Lysinibacillus; species Lysinibacillus sp. G1-3. The sequence goes on along the minus strand of NZ_JBWHYQ010000015.1, from coordinate 61,997 downwards.
TCCAATTGCGCTTCCTGATCCACTACACGATCCCCAGCATCTAAATGCGCCTCTGAGAAGTTCGGTGTTAGTGTCATAGAAATAGGCATTGTTAAAGTTTTCACTTCACCCCATGTCTCTGTTTGTTCATTTGTCATTAGTGCATAGTGGATACGTTTTAAGCTAATTTTTTGTGGTTTTTCATTTACTGTTGTCATTTACATGACCTCCTGATTTTTTATAATTTTTCATCAAAAAAGACGAATCGTAGCACCCTATTAGAGTGAGACTCGCCTGTAGTATTTGGTTCATCATATTCTAAAGTTCGCTCATAGCCCGCACTTCCCATCAATCGTTTGATGTTCTCTGCAAGCTGATGATAATTCGAATTGGACCATACATTGATTTGTATAATCCTCTCGATTTCCAGTTCATCTCCATCTACTTCAAAGATAGGCTTTGCACTTAACTCTAAAAAGGTAATGAACTGATTTGGCTTTTCTGAGCCCGTAGGATATCCATTAAAGATAATAGGCAGACCTAATGGCTCTAATATAGCAGGTATGTGATTCATTAGATCTCTCATAGTTTTCTCCTAATCTACTTTTTTTTAAGTAGGTAAGACTTAAATATAGTATCTCCTTTTAGTGAATGAAATATTGAACTTCTTAAATAAAGTAAGAGTTCTAATGATGTTGGCTTCTCGGAATATAAAAGCTGTTTACAATTACTGATTTTTGGAATATCAAAAACGCCTACTGAAAAGAAACTAGTAGACGTTTTTATTCTTGCGTTCCTATTCACTTTATTCACCTCCTTTCAAGAGCATGGATTCAATTAGCCTTCAATCAATTTTTTAGCACTAGCCATACCGTTCGAAATTAATTGTTTTAAGTCGGACTCTTTTCTCTTTAGCCCCTCTAGCTCATCTTTTTCAATCCATTTCATTTCTCGATGCAGCTCTCTTAATGTAGCTTGAAGCTTTCGTGTATGATCATCCGTGTAAAAGCATACATACTCTCGACCACAGTTTGGACAAGTAAAATACGTTTTCTCAATCGCATCCTGCAGCTTGTCTTTCTTAAAATGTTGAACATAAAATTTGTGACCACATGATTTATTGCACTTTGCGTAAATAGGCTCCACCTACTCACCCCCTTCTATTTATTCATTTTCATGAGCAAAAAAACCACTCGGCTTGAGTGGTTTCTAGCTCATAGTTATTTATCTTTGCTGTATATGTTGCTCGTCAATCGAACTTTTACATTACCATCATATAATGGATTTTCAATCGTTTCTATTCCCATTACTGAGTGTCAGTTAAAGGAAAGTTCACTTTTCTGAACTTCCCACTAAAAAAGATCACCTTTTTCTAAGTGATCTCTAACTAAAGTATATGTTGTTCAATAATCGAACTTTTACACTACCATCATATAATGGATTTTCAATCGTTTCTATTCCTATTACTGAGTGTCAGTTAAAGGAAAGTTCACTTTTCTAAACTTCCCATTAAAAAAGATCACCTTTTTCTAGGTGATTGCTAACTAAAGTATATGTTGTTCATTAACCGAACTTTTACACTACCATCATATAATGGATTTTCAATCGTTTCTATTCTCATTACTGAGTGTCAGTTAAAGGAAGGTTCACTTTTCTGAACTTCTCATTAAAAAAGATCACCTTTTTCTAGGTGATCTCTAACTAAAGTATATGTTGTTCATTAACCAAACTTTTACACTACCATCATATAATGGATTTGCAATCGTTTCTATTCATACTGCTGGGTGTCAGTTCAGGGAAACTCATCTACCGTTGTCCATAAAAAAAGACCACTTTTCAAAAGTGGTCTCTAGCTACAGTTAATAAAAATTTCATACTATAAGGTATCAATGTGTAAGTTTTATTTCGTGAGCAAATCTAATCATTTTAGCAATCTCTGCATGTTTTTTATAAATATAGCTTGCACTGTAATTTAACTCTTCCGCTATTTCTTCTAATGTCATACCATCTACATACTTCGATTTTAAAATTTTATGATTCAATCCACTGAATTTACTAATAAGCTCCATAAAATTCTTCTGTTCAGCAAGCTTAATTTGTAATTCTCTTTCAATTCGCTCTATCCGTTCCTCTAGTTTCGCGCCATCAGATTCTGCAGTAAGCTTTACTCCTGCTAAATCGCCACTGACCCAACGTTTTAACTCCTTTTGTGATCGTTCTAAATTAAATTCCAAATATATAATCTCATCTTCAATTTGCTGATAATCTCTTAACCATTCGTACATACTTAGCACCTGCTTATGTTTATTTTTTATTTACCTCTGAATCATAAATAACGAGAAAATACCTTTAAACGGTATCTCTATTTAAAATTTTTTATCTCATTGAGAAATAACTTACATATGCTAATTCTATCAATTGCCTTTTCAACTAAACAATCCTTTGTTTTTTTTTTGCCATTCGAAATCCATCTCCTTATATTAGATTCTGTTACTTCTTTTTACAATGTAAATTAATTGTAATACCTTTAAACGGTATGGTCAAGTAAATAATTCCTTTAAAAGGTACTTTAAAGTTTACACAACTACTGATTATCGGTATTATTGTAGGTAAGGAGGTGCTTTAATTTGGATAAATCAGATAAACTAAAAATCGTCTTTTCCATAAACTTAAAACAACAATTGGATAAAAGAGGTTTAAATCAAACAGACATGGCTAGAGATTTAAATTTACCAGAGACAACCGTTTCTAATTGGATGAAAGCTAGCACATACCCTAGACCGGATAAAATTCAGTTAATGGCGAACTACTTTAATATTAGGCGTTCGGATTTAACGGAAGAGCAGCCAACAAATTTAATAGAAATACAGCCAAACTTTATGAAAATCCCAATCTTAGGTACCATCGCTTGCGGAGAGCCTATTCTAGCGGAGCAAAATGTCGAAGGATATATGTACGAGTTTTCCGAGTTATTACCCGCAGGAAATATTTTTGCTTTAGTGGCAAAAGGTGATTCGATGGAGCCGACTATACCAAATGGCTCTAAGGTTTTGATTAGAGAGCAAAGTGAAGTTGAATACGGTGAGATAGCAGCCGTACTTGTAAACGGAGATACAGAAGCAACTCTTAAGCGTGTTAAAAAACAAGGTAATACCATTTTACTTATGCCAGATAATCCAAAACATGAACCTTATATAGTAGATCAAAATAATCCTGCAAAGATTATTGGAAAAGCGATCAGTTTTAAAGTTACACTATAAGTAGCAAGTGAAATTTTATTTTAATGCAAGGGCAGCTCAAGAGCTGTTCTTTTTTATAGCATAAAATTTTAGCTAGATTGTAGTTCTATTTTATTCTATATATTAAAATATTTGATAAATAAAAGATTTCGATCTAAGGAAAGGAGTTTTAAAAAATTGGTAAATACCCTCGTAAATATATTAGTCCTTATTACTCTTATCAGTATCATTATGGTAGTTGTTTTTCTTCTTCTTGCCGTTTTCCATTTCATCAAATTGGATAGAATTAAAGCTCTAAAAATGCTCAAATTCACCGCGATTCCCATCATCTTTATGATTTTATGTATGTTAGCCTATTGGGATATTTCACCTGAATATGAAGCACATAAAGCAAATATAGCTAATACGTCTGAAAAAGAGCCTGTAGCTAAAGTAGAAACAACAGAAGATGTAACTTGGCAGGATAAAGTAAAGGAAATTGCTTCTCTTAATAGTCCTCCTACTGAAAAGTTCGATTCAATTGTAGCCTACGCTAAAAAGTATCCGTCTACAAAAGCTGAAATCAAAGAATTCGAGGATTACATTATTGCCGAATATAAAAACAAAACATATTTGGCAGACGTACACAATGATGAATATATGCTAGGAAATATTTTCAAGGCAACTGTAGTGAATAGATATTATGGAGAAGAAGAAACACCTATTAACGATTTTGTCTTTGGGTTTTATCAAAATTCTAATTATACTTTTAAGGGACTCGAATCGACTAATAGTAATGCAATAAAATATAATGAACGCCAAATGGATAATGCGCTAGCAGCTATTGAAAATTAAACGTCACTCTATGGCGTTTTTTTTATTGTTATACTCTCGGAAAAATGAATATAGCTTAGAATTCTTTATATCATTGGCTATCATTTGATTTTTCAAAATTGAAAGGAGTAGTATGGAATTGTAATAAGGAAAAAAATAACAAAGGAGGAATTTAGGATGGATTATCAAAATATTACGGTTGCAGGTAGCGGTGTTCTAGGTAGTCAAATTGCTTATCAATCAGCTTTTAAAGGATTTAATGTAACAGTATACGATATTAATGATGAAGCATTAAAAAATGCACAAGATCGTATTACAAAATTAAAACCGTTATACCAAAAAGATCTAGGAGCAACTCAAGAAGAAGTAGATGCTGCTTATGCACGCTTATCATTTAAAAGTGATTTATCGGAAGCCGTTGCAAATGCTGATCTTGTCATTGAGGCGATCCCAGAAGTTGTTAAAATTAAAACAGAATTTTACACAAATCTTGGTAAAGTTGCCCCTGCTAAAACAATTTTCGCAACAAACTCTTCAACTTTATTGCCAAGCCAATTTGCAGAAGCAACCGGTCGCCCAGAGAAATTTTTAGCGCTTCACTTTGCAAATACAATTTGGAAAAACAACACAGCCGAAATTATGAAACACCCTGGCACTGATATGAACGTATTCGATGAAGTCGTAAAATTTGCGCTTGCAATCGGCATGGTTCCACTACCGTTATATAAAGAACAACCAGGCTATATTTTAAATTCATTACTAGTTCCCTTTTTAGATGCTGCTGAATCATTATTAGTAAAAGAAATAGCCGACCCTGAAACAATCGACAAAACATGGATGATTGCAACAGGAGCACCACTAGGTCCATTCGCGATCCTTGACATTATCGGTATTAATACTTCCCTCAACATTGTAGAAGCGAAAGCCGCTGCTACTAATGATGAAAGCTTGAATAAATTAGCCAACCTTTTAAAAACAAAGTATATCGAAAAAGGAAAACTAGGCCGGGCATCAGGCGAAGGCTTCTATAAATATCCAAACCCAAGCTTCGAAAAGCCTGATTTCCTAAAAGGCTAATCCATTAATAAAACGATGTACATAGTATCTTTGCTATGTGCATCGTTTTATATTCTTTCAAAGTATCAACATTAGGTTACAATACGAACTGATTAGGTTGACTGGGGAAGTGATTTGGTGCCTTCCTAATCTGATCCAGTTGGCCAAATAAGCGATCCACTATCAGCTAAAATACTCCGGTCTACCAAGAATATGATCAGATTGCCATGAAACGTTTGGATTACCGAGAAGTTAATCAGATTTCCTACTTGAGCCACCCGACGCTTAGTAGGTTCACGAGAAAAAATCCCAAAACCTAGGTGCATCCTGAAACTTAACTGTTGCAAGCTTTTCTATAATTTTCAATTTAATTTCTTGTTCCAAGTCTTCCCTTTCCTGATAGTCTGTATTGTGTAAACATTGCTTAATTTTAGGTGTGAAATTCTCTATAACTGTTAGAGCCTCTTCGTTATGTTGGTTTTCTAAATTCGTCATAAATTATTCCCCCCCTTTACTGAGTGTATTATTGAGTTTATTTAAAGCCTTCCTGTGAAGGTTTGATACATTCTGCGGGGAAGTTTGTAATGTTTGAGCGATTTCTTTAATAGAAAGATCTTTTTCATAAATCATCTCTAAAATTTGAAGCTGTTTAACCGTTAGTTTTTGTAAAGACTTTAAAAGCTTTTCATCCTCAATTTTGTCTAATAGCCCTTTCCCAACAATATTATCAAAGTCTTTTTCGTTGCTTGCATTTTCTATTAGCTCTTTTACAGTCGTGCCACCATCTTTTGATAAATCCTTATCTAATATTAATAAAGAACGTTTTTGTAGCTTTCTCCTTTTTTTATCAAAATCTAAGCTATAGAAATAAATTAAATTACTGACGTATTTGGTCTTTCTTACATTTATATAGTGAGATTGAAAAGATTCATCAACGAGTTGCTTATTAATATTAGTTGGGTATAAAATTGCTTTTTGTACCAAATAAAGATTTTTAGAATCCGACAAAAAGCTTTTTATAATTGGATTGTTAGCCTGCTTATTATTTCTATAGAAGAATTCCTCTATTTTTTGAATATCTTTCTCCATTTAATTATCCCTCCTAAATATCCGCCCTCCTTCTAGTGAATGCAAGTATCTATATTATAAACCACAACGAGAGTGAACGTTCTCAAAAAGAGAATCGGGTAGTTGGGGTGACTAACCCCGCCCCCTCTCACTACCATACGACCTTGCCTTATACGGAGGTTCAACAATTAACGCGTTTCGACTCCTCCGTGAATAGCCAATCTTCTTATAACAAATACTACTATCCTCTCGATATTTTTCATGAGATTCACCACTAACTTTATCGAGTAGATCCATCTAGGGCTATTCTCTCCGAATTTTTCTGTCCTTCCCTTCATTCTAAAAGTAAACGGTACTATAACCTCTGGGACTTCTATTGGTTCACCCAAGTTTTTCAAATATCTAACATAGCTATTATTTTTTGCTGATAACCAATAATTTCTTCTTTATGATTAGTGAACTAATTAAGTAATGGTATAGCTCTGATTCCAAATTGCTTAAATTCCTTCAATACACGCTCGTCATTAATATCCATATTGATATAAGTTATATTATTTTCTCTAAACCATTCCTTTAACCTAACACAATATTGACATCCATCACTTGAATATACTGTTATAGTACTTCATCTTAAAACCCCCTTTTTCTATAAAGAGGACCAACACAATAGAAATGAAACCTCACAAAATTATATTTTTTAACTGTAAGGTTGTTTTTCTTGAGGAAGGATTCTCTTTACATATTACAGTTTAAATTTTGGTGATATAACCTAATGGTAAGGCGAAAACCTGTAACACCTTCCTCGGATCGAATCCGAATATCACCTACTAATTTGGAGTAAGAAAGAGGGTGATTAACTTATGACATCGGAAAATATTCCAATGTGGATAAGCTTAATAGGAAATTTTGGGTTTCCCATTGCCATAACAGTCTATCTGTTCATTCGATTCGAAAGGAAATTAGATAAATTAGAAGCCGTCATCATGGAGTTATCTGAAGTTATAAAATCTTTTAATTACAAAAAAGGAGGATGATCAATATGGAAATTGAAAAACTAATGGCTTGTTACTGTAAAGCGAGAGAAATTCAATCATTTTATACAAATTGTTTAACAAATGACAGTCTGTCTCCAAAAGAACGCGACTTACTAATAAATCTTATACAAAATGCCAGTATTTCTACTAATTTATTGAGGGAATATTGTCAGATTCATGCTAATGAAATATGATCAATTAACAAAATAAACCCACCAAATAAATTAGGTTTAGAACTACCTAAATTTTAATGGAATCAACAGTATGTGCGTAGCCTTTATAGAAGGTAGCTTTTTGTTAAAAATTTACAAAATAATCCAAATTGTTGCTACTATAAGAGATGTCCTGCCGAGTTTAGCTACTATAGTAAAAAATAGGTAAAGAATAATTTATTCTATGCGACAAAAAATGTAAATAAATAACATTTGTGGTATAGTTGTAATAGAGTCAAACCTTAACATTAATTATGTTAAGATTTGATTTTGTACAAGCTAAATTCATGTAAATGTGTATTCAACTTTTATATTCTTTACATACAGGGGGCGGTGCTATTTGCAAAGAAAAAATTTTACGTATTTATCAATAACTTTCTTGTTTTTAACATTTCTTATTGGATTAGCTCCACAATACATTCTGGAAATTAGCTTAACAATTCCATTTATTTCAGTAATTTTAGGATTACTATTTGCTTTTTTAGGAATAAAAGGACCCACTCGTATGATTTTAGTTGTCCTAAATTCGTTTATATTAGTAGTGTTTATCTGGATTTATCTAATGGCTTTTTATGGATTTAATGAACCTTAAAAGAATCAAAATTTATTTTTAGAAATCACAACTATTAATATTAGTGGGGGAATTTTATGATAGCCTACAAAAGAATAGCTATACTATATTTTCTTATTATGTTCCTTAGCATTTTTATTGCTACCCAGATGAACAGTATATTAACTGGTGTGTTAATTCTTGCTTTTTTGTATTGGTTTTTTATTGGCTTTCCATATTTATTACAAGAAAAAGTGAAGTTTTTCGAAATATGTTGGAGTTGGTTAACAAGAGGTGAAAGAATTGGCCCTAAAAATTAAAGAGAATTACCCATAAAGTTCACTGAACATTCTTACAACATACGCGCTGTTCTGCCCCGAAAATATTCGGGGTATTTTTTCTTTAAAACGAGCGGATTTCACTTTTTTATTTATTATCATCGTCCTTTCATCACTTTATTATGTAAAAGGAGATGAGAATAATGAATAGCGAAATCATTTTAAGACCAGTGAAAATTGTTAAGTTGTTTAAAGTTCTAAATGCAGTTCCTGATAACTTAGATAAGATTCGAGCAAGGGAATTGTGGGAAGAAACAGATCAAGGTTCAGGATCTGTTGTTGCTGTATTAGATAGCGGCGTTCAGGTTGACCACCCGAGTTTAAAGGACAATATAATTGATGGCTATAATTTCACAGATGATGATGAAGGTAATCCTATCATTTATCAAGACTATCTCGGGCATGGTACACATGTATCTGGCATTATTGCAGCCGTTGATAACGGTAGAGGAATCACAGGTGTAGCACCCAAAAGTAAACTTCTTATATTAAAAGTCATTAATCATAAAGGACGGGGTAGCTTTGAGAACTTGATTAAGGCAATTATGTATGCCGTTGATTGGACTGGACCAAATGGGGAAAAAGTAAACATCATGAATATGTCGTTAGGTAGCCCTGAACCAAATGAAGAATTGTATAAAGCCATAAAATATGCCCGTTCGAAAGGTATCCTATTAGTAGCCGCTGCCGGTAATGAAGGCGATGGAGAAAGCGATACTATCGAAATATCATACCCTGGATTTTATAAAGAAGTCATACAAGTCGGCTCCATATCTGAAACAGAAACACCCTCAAAATTTTCTAATACGAATGTAAACTTAGATTTTGTTGGGCCTGGTGAAAATATATTATCTACACATTTGAACAGTGATTATGTAGAGTTGACTGGAACGTCTATGGCATCGCCTTTTGTTGCTGGTGCCGCTGCCCTTATTATAAAGATGATAAATCGTTCTGAACCACATTTGATTCCTATGTATGTGTATGATTACTTATTGTCGCATGCTCTTCCATTGGATAACTTCTCAATCAATCAGGTTGGAAATGGTTTTATTCAATTGAAATTAACCATACCAGTAGTCACAAATTCTTGCTTTCAAAAAGTAAATATTAGTGCATTCTAATCTATAATACTTAGGTATTAATCTGACATAGTATTTTAACTTTATTCCCCAAAGGAGGTGTATACCTCCTTTTCTTCATGTCTCCTCATCGAGTAGGCAACCACCCTTGCTAATGGATAAACACTTCTTCTGTCTTCTAGAGTTAGAGGTTTGTCACCCAATAGTTCATACGCATGCAGGACGCAATATAAAAAAACACCTCTAATTTTTATCAAAATCAGAGGTGCTTATCATATGACTTGTTGTGCTGATATTACTCTAAGAAATCAAAGAATCATTGCAGCAAAGTCCTGTGTAAACAATTTTGCCGTTTAAATAGATCGATTCTTTATAGCAATGGGCACTTTTACTACAGCATAAACGGTCTTTTTCAGGACCACACCCTGGAACATATTCCATTTTAATATTTTTTTCTTTAGACATGCCTTCTCCCCCTTTCTATTTTAAAATTTATCAATGCACGTCAAAATTTTTACTAACTCTAATTTATTCCAGTGATAATTTTTTCTAGAATATTTAATTAGTATAAAAACAAATTATTTTCGTGCACATAAAAGAAGAAATTTCAATAATATTAAATGATTATCGTTTCTTCTATATATTAAAGTGATTAAAGTTAAAATAAATAAACTACTTTTCTATTTTAGCTTTTCATTGATTACGCATTTTTGAATCTAGTCAAATTTCGGGACAAAAAAGAGTTAATTTCTAAGTATTGACTCTCACAGATTGATTTTACCGGTCACGATCAGACTTGACAAATTGTAATGTTTCGTAGAAGTACTTCAGGGATATCTAATACTTCACAAAGTGTTTGAATAGATAATACTGGATTATTACTTTTTTATTTTCTGTATAATAATTAATTCAAATAAAATTCTTTATTAAGTTTACTTTTCCGTTATCCAATCCTCTTTATTAATTGAACGTGATAATAATCGTGTTCAATTAAAATTTTTTAGAGGGGGTAAAATTATGTTTATTTCATTGTCTAACAAAAAAGACATTCAGGGAAAGGAGCTAGAGAATAAATTAAATTTACTATTTAAAGAGGAAAAATTTAATACTCTTTTTTACACAATGCAAAAATTCGGTAATTTTAAACTGAAGGATTTAATCACTTATAAGTCATATAGCTTTGAAGCAACTGTTGTGAAGGAAGATGAAAAAGTAGAAACCGTTCAAGGGACTGTAATTTTACTTACAAATGCAGAACAAAATATTCGTATTCTGTATAATGAAATTCCAAGCGCAGAAGATCATTACTTTGGAAACGTACTTGAAAAAGACGGTAAAAATATTCTTTATAATATTAGATTTGATAATAATGAAATAAATGTTTCACAAGCATCTACCGAACTCATCAATTTAACATACGAAGTTGATGCTGATTTAACTGATATTAATGCTAAAGATTTACCATTTTGTATACCTGGATACCAACACTGTGGACCTGGTTGTGGCTACGGAAAAACCTTTGGTGGCGGTCCTCCAATAAATGAAACTGATTCTTGTTGTGTTTCACATGATAGATGTTGGGATAATTTCGGTTCTTGGGATCCTTGCTGTGATAAAGCCCTACTGGATTGTATTCAAGGCCATGGAACGAATGCAGCAGCTTTAATCCGTGCAACATTCTATGCCAACTCAAAAAAATGTAAATAGTTGTTATATTTGAGTGAACATTATAACCTCTAGGTAACTTCCTATATCGGAAGTTACCTTTTTTGCAACCTTTATTATGCCAATAAGTTAATTACCCATAGAGACAACCCTATCAACAGTTATATAATTCACATTATTCTGAAATAAAAGTAAATCATCTTGACTTAATTATGTACCTCGTTATATTATGTACTTAACTAAGGATAACTGGAGTAGTGAATAAAAATGGATAAAGAGCAGTTAAGAGGCAGCTTAGAATTAATAATTCTTTCTAGAATTATTACCGAAGATAACTACGGTGGAGGAATTATAAAAGAAGTATACGAAGCAAGTGGTAAACACTTTAAAATTAGCGAGGGTACGCTTTACTCACTGTTAAAACGCTTAGAAAAAAATAAATACATCGAATCTTATTGGGGGGAGGAACATTTTGGAGGTAGAAGGAAATATTATAAAGTAACTGATACAGGTCGGAAAGTCTTTTATGAAAAATTAGAAGGTTGGAGAAGAATTAATCATTTAATCGAATCGGCTCTGGAGGAAAAATAATATGCCTAGTATTGAAAAATACATTGATTTAATATTACAGCATGTGGAAGTAAAAAAAATTGAATACAATGGTTTAAAATCGGAGTTAACTTCGTATCTAAATGAAAAAAAGCAAAGCTATATTAAAGAGGGTTACACTACTGCAGAAGCCATAGAAATGACCATGAACGATTTTGGAAACGTTGACGAAGTAGGTAAATCATTAGCAAAGTCACTTTTTCCACAAAGAACCGCTGTAATGTATGGGTTAGTGGGCATATCCTGTTTCTTTGCTATACTAACCACTATAATGGTAATTTCAATGAACATAAATATACCTTATCTTTGGTTAAGTACTTTAGGAATCATGTCACTCATAACGATCACTTTAACAAAGAGGCAACTTTTAATCGCTAGGTATAGATTGTTATTTATTTGTTTCTGTTTCGTATATATTCTTACTTGGATTTACGGATTATTATTAATGGATGTTGTTGAAGGACCAATAATGTTATGGGTTTTACGCATTTTAGCCATTTTATTCATATTAGCTGTTATTTTAAACATTGTTATAGGTGCTATTTATCAACCTATAAAAAAGCATTTTAATACATTCAAAATGAAAGAAAGGGTATTAATAGTTTTTTGCAATACACTTAGCGGAATATTTGTATTAGGGTATACTCTTTTGACTCTTGTTGGTTTAATAATTTTTGGGGCAACTGATCCCCTTATAGTATTGTCCCCCGCCCTTACTGCTTCTTTTCTTTGGGTTTGTAGTCTGCTAATAAGTAGCTACCGTTCCTCTTTTACAATTATTGGTGTTGGCATTCAATTCAGTGTTTGTATGTTCATCTATTTATATATGTTTGGATACATTGACATATAATATGGCAGACAATTTTTTTATAATTGGAGGAGATTATGATTAGCAGCAAAAAAATCGTCACGACTAATATTGTGCTGTCAATTTTACTTGTTCTTGGTATTACCTATAATTATTTTTACAATCGATCACCCATTCAAATTGAACGTTTAGGCAATTTAGGTTTTTGGTTAGTATTTCCATTATCAATCATTAATATAGTATTAAGTTTGAGGCTGCTTAAAAATAAAACGGGCGGTGCTAGTAGTTACGTCACTTTTTTGATTGCTGTGATTATTTTAATTATTGCCTTGTTTTCACTATTTCATTGGGGCACATCGTAAAGAATATAAAACTCCTAATAGCTTGATATCAAAGCTATTGGAGTTTTTTCATTAAAGAAACAAAACCATATAATCCTCATCAAAATATTGCTGATCTATTTTTAATGCCTTCTTCTCCGTTCCAAAAACCTCAAACCCTAAAGAGGAATACAGTCTTTTTGCCGATGCATTCGTTGACACAACCGTTAGATTAAGCTGCTCAACTTCCTCTAACTCTTTTGCCTTGCCAATTACTTCAAGCATTAATTGCTTGCCAATGCCAAGTCCACGCTTTTCGGGAGAAACATAAACGGCATAGATACCTGCTTTATGCTTTAGCTTAAGCATACTTTCCTGAACTAACGTCGCTACGCCCACTAATTCTTCTTGATCAAATACCCCTATCGTATAAGAACTCTGTGATTTTAATCTGCTGGCAATCAGCTCGATTGGAGAATCCTTTTCCTCCTCAAAGCTAGAACCAAATGCCTCTGGATTATGTTGTAATCCCTCTAATCGTAATTTCAGATAGTCCTTAGCATCTGTAGCTGTTAAACGTCTACTATTCATCCATTCCCCTCCTCCAATATTTCTTATTTTTATGACAATTATAAATAATGTTTCATGTACTTTCATTATAAAGTTTCCTAAAATAGGAATAACAGCATAAAGGAGATTCCAAATATGAAATCGAACAATATGGCGCATCATTTTCAAACATTACAAGAGCAGCGAACTTACTACCTACCTTGTATTCAGTCACTCTCGCAGGAGCAACTATGGCATCGTGAGAAAGAAGATAAATGGTCGATTGGCGAACATTTCTATCACCTTTACCTCATCCTAAAAATGTTGAAAACAGCAACAAAATTTTCACTACTACTTACCCCTTTCGCGAAAATGCGAAGAAACAAGCCATTCGCCACTGAAATACATGATATTTACGACGAATTTAAAAACAAAAAAGGACGAGGCATGAGAGCTCCGGGAATATTAGTGCCTCCCTCTAAAATACGTTTTACGCTGAGCAGTGATGAGATAGAACAATTACTAGTAAACGAAACGAGTGCAATGCAAAAATTAGTAAAAAATATGGAGGAGGATATTGCTGGGCATATTGTCTTTCCTGATCCCATTGCCCACTACCCTAATCTTATTCAATCGATCCAGCTACTTGCTATCCACGAAAAGCATCATTTTAGAATGATGGCGGAGCAATATAATAGGTTAATTACGTCTGGTGAAGTTTTAAGGTTTTGAAATAAAAAAACTATTAATATAGTCTTAGTCTCTTACTTTTTATTGTCGCTTGTTCAAAAGAAGAAACTACTAATATTTTATGGGATTACTTTTTTTGATAGATATTTGGAGTGGAATAGGTTTATTTGTCATAGCTTTAGGAATGTTAATAGTTATTATATGTTTGTATTTAAATATTTACATTGAACGTTTAATAAAAAAAAGAGTTTAGAAAAGCCTTTGAGGGTTAATTCCTTCAAAGGCTTCTTATTACTTGTAATCCGAAGTATACGTGAATTCCTGCCGCTGTAGTATCAGTATCCCTCCATATTATAATCATTCTTCAATTTACAAGGATATTTCCAACACATTGAGCGGTCTCCTTATTTTTAACAATATTATCTCTAAAGGTAATGAACTTTTCCAGTTGGAATTCTTCCCTATTTTATACCGGACACTCATTTGGCCTTGCAGAATTCGAGACACACATTCGGCATTTCCACAAGCACGAAGTACTAGCTATCGCACAGCCAAGACACCAAACACAAGATAGCGGGTTATTGCAGCTCCCACAAGCACTTAAGCACGAAAAACCACCAATACATGACTCCCAACCACCACAACCAATACAATCGGCCATGCATCGCTTCCACTTACCCCCAGCACCCAATGGAACAATGACAGGTGTGCCTTCATTAAAAATAACTGTACCTTCATCGCCATTAAACCTAATAAGAGCATTTTCGCCAAACACCAGTACTCCAGCAATTTCATCTTTTTCTGTAATTTCTAAAGATAAAGCTTGAATAAAATTATTTGTAGATTTTTTTGATTCCTCATCATATGAGTACTGTTCTATTTTCAACACTTTCTGAGTACCTGATGCTAGTTCATATCCTCCCTCTTTAAGGAAGTCTAATATAATATGATAATCCTTAGAGTTCTTGAACCTTTTGAACTCCTGCTCAACAACTTCCTTCTTTTTTTCAATTTTATTAAGCTGATACAACCAAACACCATTCACTTCTGTATATTGTAGCTCAATCAATTCACCGTTCTGTAAAACAGCTTGATTGTATTGAATCCCTAATAATCCATTATCGGACTCATTAAATGATAAGTCTACTTCAACAGCATTAAGGTCATTTGAAAAGCTTTTAAGCTCGTCAGGTAACTTCAAGTTTAGACCGAGTTTTCCGTTTAAACGTTCATCGATCCGTTTTATAACTTCAAACTTTTGAGAAATAGATAATTTAACAATGTTCCCCATAAAAAAACCACCTTATTATTTATTAAAGTTTTTTCAACTCATATAATAAAGTGGAGTAAAACAAATTTTAGTAAACCTATTCTTTACTATTATAAAAAAATGCTTGAAAAATTTGAGCAATCATAAATATATTAAAGCTCACAAATAATGCAAAGATTACAGAATCTTCAAATGCACCGAGATCATTATTCGCAAAAATAGCGATACTTAAATGAATAATTAAGTAAAGATAAGATAAGCTTAATGATGTTTTTAATCTTTCGATAATAAAACTATCTAATAGTACTTCTTTTTTTAAAAAACTTTTCTTTTTAGTAGTAGTTAAAGTTTCTTTTATTAAAAAAGAGAAAGCAACTAGAACCGCTATTGAAAAGATTACCCCATTAAAAGTTTCTCCACTGGTAACATTATTATAGGCTACAAAAGTAAAAACTAATACAAGCAATAAGCTAAACAAAAGTTTCAAGAATTTCGGAACCCTTACTAATCCCACTAAGAAACACCCCCTTCATCAATGTAAAAAACTTCTTTTATATCTTTTTCAAGTGCAATACTAATTGCATAGGCAACAACAATTGAAGGTGCATAGCTTTTGTTTTCTATTGAAACTATAGTTTGGCGATGGACAAATGCTTTGTCTGCTAATTCTTGTTGTGTCATATCCACTAATAATCTAAATTTTTTAACATTATTATAAACAATTGGTTTTTTCAATTTAATCACCTCATAAAATGTATATGATAATATACATACCGTAAATGTATATTATCATATACAAGATGTCCAGTAAATCACAAAGGTAAATATCAAAAAATGAAAATAACAATTGAATTTTTAAGCATTCTTTATGTTAATGCACCTAAAAGTCAAAAGCAGCCTGAGCCACTTCCTTATGCTGCTGAAAAAATTAAGAGTATAATCCAAGCATAGAAGTTGTAGCTTTCAATAAAATTAAGAGTGGCAATCTTGATTATCAGCTATACATAAACTTTTATTGAGAAAAAAGTCTTTATGTATTCCTATTTTTACAAAGGTGATGACGGTAAAGTGTGGCAATATGCTGTAACTCCTGATGCTGACCAATTAAGTGGACCTGTGAGTGGCTGATTTACGTGAAAGAACTTTTGGTATTTGGACCATTATGAAAAGAGGTTAGAAATATGATTATTCTAGGAAATGTTATTGATGATCAAGGAAGATGTACACACTATTCTAATAAGCATGATACTATTTCGATTAAATTCAAATGTTGTGGCGAATATTATCCTTGCTATAAATGCCATGAGGAACATTCAAATCATACAATCCAGCCATGGGATAAAGAGGATTTTGATGAAAAGGCAATATTTTGTGGTGTCTGCAAAAAGGAATTAACGATTCATGACTATATGAATAGCACAAACTGTAAACATTGTCATACTCTTTTTAATCCAAATTGCAGTAAGCATTTTCATATATACTTTGGGACGGATCATAATTCTACATGTAGTTTTTAAATATATGTGTATTCAACATGTCTAAATAAAGCGTTTAGCAAAGCCTTTTGAAGAGTTAGTTTTTTCAAGGCTTTTTCTTTTATCTTTGAGGAAGAATACCCGTAACCATCAATCGTAAGCTACGGGCTGTTTACTATTTTCTGGATTTAGAGAGATAGTATGCTGAAGTTCATTCGAAAACTGCATAAAAAAAGAACCGAAAAGATTCGATTCGACTTTTATTCAAACATTCCTAAACTGAGCTCCCTACAAAAAGATTCTATAGTGTCACGCTCTTCTTTTGGCAATGCTTCGTACTCAATCAGATATTGTGCTGAAAGATCTTCTAGCTCCTTATAACTGACGTCTCTTGTCAGGACGATTCCATTAATCTCATGAGCCAATTCGTTTGCTGCCACAATATCCGTAAACGCAAAGGCCTGTTCTTCATCATCTGTGAATGATTGAAGGTCTATTTCGCCCTGGTAATAGAGATCATTTACTTGCACTACGTAATATCTAATTGAATTCATTATACACCTCCCCAATTCATGATGTTCATTATTTCCTATTTACAAAAAATCCATCCCCTGTTAAGTAGAAGACGTAAAGTATAGCCCGTACTACCAATTAACGTATTAAAAAGATATCTAAAGGAGCATTCGTAAAAATTTTTCAAAATTCACGCCTGCTTCGCGCGGAATTTGCTCTTTTGACGTCGCTTCAATGGAAGCGGCTAAAAATGTCTCAGCAAGCTTCATCGATTCAACTAAATCCTGCCCGCGCATCATACCACCCATAATGACGGATGCAAACAAATCACCTGTGCCTGAATAGCTCTCGCCGTTATATTCTCGGATGCTAGAAAATGAACGTTCTGCATCGACATACATATTGCCTACATAGCGCTTGTTCGCATCTGCTGGCGGCGGATTCAAACCGGTAATAATAACGTTTGCCCCTGTTGTCTGCTGTAGCTGCTGGCCCGATTCCTCTAACACCTGAAGATAATCCGAATCAGCTTGATAACTTTGTAACTTCTCGTATGACAATCCCGTAAGCAAGCAACATTCTGTAACATTTGGCGTAATAATGTCTGCACACTTCGCTAGCGCTTTCATACGATCAAGCAACTCGCCTGTATACATTTTATACACCTCGCCCAAATCGCCCATGACCGGATCGACAAGTAGCTTCGTTTCACTTGAGTGGAACACATTTAAAAATCGAAAAATGTTATCGATTTGCTCCTTCCCTGTCACAAAGCCTGTGTGTATGCCATCAAAGGTCGCGCCAAGCTTGCTCCACTCATCCACAAAGTAATCCATCTTTGACGTTAAATCCTCGCAATAAAAACTCGGATACCCTGTTTGCGCCGTTAAAATCGCAGTTGGTAGTGGCACCGCCTGAACACCCATCACTGACAGCACAGGAATCGCGGCCGTTAACGAGCACTTCCCAAAGGATGACATATCTTGAATTACAGCAACTTTTTTCATCATACTCCCCACCTAACTAATCCTGCTTGTACTCTCTTCATCGTATCACAATTAGAAAGATGCGAAAATGTGCATATTTATAAAAAATCAAACTGACCTTTAATATTTTTATCAAATTGGCACTTTTACGATAGTCAGCCCTTTGCTAAATTAAAATTATCAAAAAATTCATCATAGTGAGGACATGCAAATGCAAACAATACAAAGTCGATCCTATACAAAACCACGCACGAAAACATTTGATTTGGTGATTACGTCCATTTTAGCAGCACTTGTTTTCGTCGCCACAATGTTTATTAATATTAAGTTACCATTTGGGCAAGGTGGCCTTATTCACTTAGGGACATCCATGCTGTTAATCACGTCGATTTTATTCGGTCCTAAAAAAGGAGCACTTGCCGGAGCAATCGGAATGGGCTTATTCGATATCGTAGGTGGTTGGTTAATTTGGGCACCAACTACAATTATCTCCCGCGCATTACAAGGCGCCATCGTTGGGAAAATCGCTTGGTCTAAAGGACATAGAGGCGACGATATCCGACTAAACATTTTAGCAGCAGTTGTTGCTATGCCCGTCATGATTGGGGTTTACTATATCGGGCAAGCGATTATGTTCAAAAGCTGGGTAGCCCCGATGGCATCCATTCCAGGAGACATCATCCAAAACGTTGTCGGGTTAATCATTGCAATTCCAGTATGTATCGTGATGAAAAAAACACCGTACTTCAAAAAGAATTTTTAACTTCTTTCAGCGGAGGTCAACCCCCAAGCTGAAATATAGGAACTCAGTCTAAGAACGCTACGTCCTGTGGCATTACCGAAATGATCATCATCGTGTCAGCCCTTACGCAGGCCTTAGCACAAAGCCGATTCCGGACACAATTAAACTTGATTACTACAACATAAACACGTCATCTTGCCGTTTTGCTGACAGCATAGATGGCGTGTTTTTTGATTGTCGCTACTATAGAGGCAATCAAGCAGGATTTTTTTCATACTATATCTTAAAATTATATTTCATGAAAAATTATAGTTGTTTTCCCTCAGGTACAAGGCGGACACCACACTTTACAACATTTCATCACATTGTATTGTATGCGAAAGGGTATAATTTCCCCCAATTGATAAAACTTACAAATTGGTTTAATCTATAATCAAAAGGGTGGTTTTGAAATGAATGGAGATGCTATCGTTTGGATCGTTTTATTACTATCTATTGTAATTTGTGATTATTTAGCAGCCTATTTATACAAAAATAAGAAAATCCCTATTTGGGCTTCTGCCATTGGCATGGCGCTTTTAATTCCGGTAATAGTCGGTAGCTTTGTGTTTTTAGGGATTAGTTATAATAATTCAGTTGAACTTGAACCAGGTGATACAGGAGAAGGAATTGCTTTTGCTGGAGGATTTATGGTGTTGATCCTTGCATTCAATGCAATCATTATGTTCGTTATAGGAGTTATTTTAAATATTTATACGTTTGCAAAAAATAAACAAAACACATAACTGCTTGTACTTGGTATCTATCGACCCAAGTAACGCCAGATGCCTGTGAACAATCACATAATCGTTGGTCACACATACAATGTGGGTATTTGTCCACACCGTTATATTTATAACAACAATCATGTGTTTTACAGCAGTTATCTAATGCATTAATACCTTTTACAGAACTCTCACATTGGATAGCCACCGCAATTACCTCCACAGTAATTATAACCACCTGCAAGACAACCATCGACGACCCCTTCCGTATTGATTTGTTCTAGCAATTGACCCGGATAATAATTTTCATCATAATTATATTCCTCTTTGAAGCTGGACTCTTGTTCTTTATTTGCAGCAAATACTTCTTCAGTTACACTGTTTTCAATAATGGAAACTGTTGTGTCATTAGCCGCTCTAAAGATAATTTGATGAATGACTGTTGAATCTCCTTCAGTTGTTTCATTAACTAGGTACCCAGTGATGAAATCTAAAGTATCTTCCACATTCCCATTAAAGTAACGAGTAAAATATCGAATACCCATTTTCTCATTAATTTTTAAATCAATCGCCTTGGCCGTAACTACATCTTGTTTCGGGCTAAGTGTATCGAACTTCAATCCATCAAGAACTTCGATTGAATCGACGTCAAAATCGAACGGATTATAACGTTTCATTTCCGTAAGTAAATTATGGAATTTCTTTTGTCCAAAAATACTTTCTAAAAGCTCCTTTATATCTGCATGTTTTGCGTGCTTCTGCCATTGGCATGGCGGTATTATTTTCAGTAATAGTCGTAGCTTGGTGTTTAGGAGTTGATAACATAGGACAAGGAATTGCTTATGTAGAAGGATTTATGATGTAGATCCTAGCATTAAATGCAATCATTATGGAATAAACAATAAATTTTTAACACCATGAGTTTTTAAAGCACATGATTTTTTTACGTTCGTCTAGCAAAAAAACAGATAATCGCTTGTGCTTGATGGTTCTCGATTTAGAAAGCGACTCAACATCTGAAGTGTTACCCACTTTCACAAAAGCATTTCGAACGGACCTTTTAACCCCTTTTCTTAAT
The DNA here is from genome assembly GCF_056322905.1 of Lysinibacillus sp. G1-3. Classification (NCBI taxonomy): domain Bacteria; kingdom Bacillati; phylum Bacillota; class Bacilli; order Caryophanales; family Bacillaceae; genus Lysinibacillus; species Lysinibacillus sp. G1-3. The sequence goes on along the minus strand of NZ_JBWHYQ010000015.1, from coordinate 41,157 downwards.
GAGTAATTTTGGTTTTCAATAATGGAGGCTCTTTTTCATACTATAAGGTGGAGGTGAAAAAATGCCAAGAGTAAAATATATAGATTCTGACATTGGCTTGGTGGCAAGGATGATGAGAGCGGAAGCGGAAGGCGAAGGAAATCAAGGCATGCTATATGTTGGCAATGTCATTGTGAATCGTCTTGTAGCAGAATGTCCAGACTTTGCAAGTTTAAGATCCATTAATGATGTCATTTATCAAGTACAGGGAGGGAATTTTTCTTTTGAAGCGGTTCAAAAAGGAAATTTATTTTACCAAAGAGCGAGAGCTAATGAAAAAAGATTAGCCAAACTGACGCTGGATTATTGGAGAGAACATCCAGCAAAATTCGCACTTTGGTATTTCAATCCATACGCACCATGCCCTCCAACATGGTACGGTCAACCTTTTACTGGTCAATTTAAAAATCATTGCTTCTATGAACCAGCACCGGATACGTGTGAGAGTGTTTATCGGGGATAGGTAGTTATTTTAATATTTTTTTCATCAAAAAAGAAATCCCACGGAAAAGTCTACCCCCTTTCCGTGGGATTTTGTGTGGTCTGGCTCTACCTATTCTTCAAAATAATCATTTGCTTCATTTCTCCATTGAATACTTATTTTAATTGCTATTTCCAAAGTGAACCATTGCCGTATTTTTTTGTGTAAAAATACATTGAATGCTGTCTAGCAACGGTACTCTACTGTAATTATGAAAATTCACAGAAAGGTAAAGTTAGTTTTTTTGAATTTTATCAATTTTTGTTCACTTTATAACAAAAGTTGATTTTAAAACTTTTATAGACTGGTGTAACAGGGTTCTATACAGGACTTTATAATTACTTCAATAACAAATTAAATGAAAAATTAAAATTTTTACCACTCTTCTTTTCTTTCTTATATAGATTATCTGTGATTTCAAACTCCAAGCAGAGTCTATCTTTCCGATTTTTATCAAGTTTTGCTCAATTTAGAACAAAACTTGATTTTGAAACTTTTATAGCTAATGATATGTTATTAACATACCCGGGGAAAGGTAAAAGAAGGAGGAAATACCTTGCTTATCTGTGTGAAGAAATATGATGGAGCAGGTATATATATTGGTTCCACGACAAAATATTTAAACAATGTATCAAAAAAGTATATTAAGAGTAGAAATAAATAGAGAGTGGTATGCAATATGAAAAACAAAAAAAAAATTTGGATTATTGGTACAACAATACTTATAATTGCCTTGCTTATAACTTATGATAAGGTTTACGAGAGCAAACACAATCTTGTGGAGATGCTGAAAATTCAAGATACAGTCTATGTCGTAACCGGGGAACCAGTTGAAGAATCCCAAGTAGTAAGGAAATTGGGGGATATTAACAAAAAAATAAATAGATATCAAATTCCGGATAATAATTTTGAGTCTAATTCTTTAAATGAGGGTACTCCTATATATGAAAGAAAAAATGGAGATAAGTTTCCAAAATCTGTACTGTATAAACGAGAGGGTGAATTTTTTATTGCTACTGAAGCAGCAAACCGTAGTAATTAAGAAAATTGATTGAGCAACAACCTCTTTTTTAGAAATAAATTGTAAAAGTGGCTAACTTTTTTGAAGGTTAGCCTCTGAAATAATTGATTTGACTGATGGAATATATTCGAAGAAAATGGAGTATACCCCTTTCGGCTGTTATTACTTGAAGTGATGAAAAGCATTTCTGATTTAAAATCATAGTTAAGTTACGAAAAATCTTTTTTTACCTAAAAAAAAAGAAAATCCCACGGAAAAGTCTACACCCTTTCCGTGGGATTTTGTGTGATTGGATATTCACTATTCTTCAAATTAAATCCATTGGCATCGTTTTCATAAATTCTCTCACTTCCCGTATCAATAAAAAGTAATTCTTTGATATCCTTTTTTAATCGTTTAAAAGAAGGTGAAAACTTTGGTTTATATATTAATCAATATATTAATTTTATTACTTATCATTTTACTTGCTGAATCATTAATGTATTTCATTACAATCAAAAATGCAAAATTAAAAAGCATTTTAACTTATATAGTAATGGCAGTAATAGCGTTTATCACCAGTCTATATATACCTAATGATTATAAGGGATGGACAAAAACATTAGCTACAGCATATTTAATTGTAGCATTAATATCTTTACTTAAAAAAAATACCGATTTTAATTAAACAAATTAAACTAGTTTAATTTAAATATATTTATGTTTTGTTAGGTGATCAGTCAAATTTATTGTATTAATCATGTTGAAATTCTCTGAATATAAAAAGCTCAATAGTTATGGCATAGCTATTGAGCTTTTTATATATGTCTCTTTTTACTTTTCATAATCACTTTGTTGCATCATTTTCTTACAATTACGCCCGAAACCAGATGTGGATTATTAGTAATAAACAAATATATTAACAAAAACTTTATTTACAATAAAAAGGTAAAAATGTATATTTATATAAACAACTAAGATTTTCCATATTATAATTAAAAAATATTAGATTCGAAGGAGGGGGCCAATGGAACATTCGAGGAAAAGTTTCTTGTATTTAAAGAATAAAAATTGACTTCTATGTTTCCCTTTCATAAGATTCGCGCTGTCTGGAACAGCTCTTACTAAATAATGTACAAGAAGGTGAGCTCTATGAGTAACTTTAGTAAAGGAGCTGTATATGCTGTTATCTCAGCTATAGGCTATGGGATAATGCCTATTTTTACCGTCAAAGCATATGAGCACGGGGTGACAGTTTACACATTGCTTTTTTTAAGATTTGCATTAAGTTCTGTGATATTTTTTTCGTATTTCCTTTTTAGAGGCATAAATATAAAAATAGGAAAACAAGGTATTAAAAATCTTTTCTTATTAGGTGGTGTATTATTTACACTATTATCTATTTTTCATTTTGAATCAATAAAATATATCTCCTCATCTATGGCAGTTCTACTCCTCTATTGTTTCCCTTTATTGGTTTGTATCATTTCCTATTTTTTATATAAAGAAAAGTTGAATATTGGATCTATGATCTCTTTAGTGGCAGCTTTCATCAGCATGATTTATTTATTGGGAGTTTCATTAGATAAAATGAATATTTATGGAGTAATATTATCTCTTCTGGCAGCTTTAGTATTTGCCATATATATGATTGTTGGAAAAAAAGTAACGATCAATAATTCTCCTGTAATAATCAGTGCTTATACAACGCTATTTGCAGGAATGGGTGTTTTCACATTTGGTTTAGTAAAGCAGGAAATTTCTTTAGATTTTAATGCTCATGCATGGCTATACATAGCATGTATGGTATTTCTCTCAACCATTATTGCTGAAATAGCATTTTTTAAGTCACTAGAATTATTAAGCTCTTCTAATGTATCGATGATTAGTATGGTAGAACCTGTCTTTACCTCTGTATTTGCTCTTGTATTTTTAAATGAACGATTACATTTTTCTCAAATTACTGGCGGTTTCTTTCTTTTAATCAGTTTAACAATATTGATTTACTTCCAAAATAAAACTGTTACTAGCCAAGAGATAAAAGAGGAATTGATTCAGAATGAACATATATTAACAAAATAGAACACGGCTCCTAAATACAATGGTATGAAATATATTATTAAAGGGGATGACATTAATGCAAGTTGCAAAGCAAGATACAAAGGACAAGTATTGGAAAACTATTTTACAAGAGTTTGAATTAAAAACGGTTGTACCTTTAGGCACATTTAATAATAATGGTTTCAAATTGACAAGAGAAAACTTTATTTTAGATGAGGAAACCAAACAGTCAATTTGGAAATTTGCTAGAACTTACAGTGTTAATGTTACTTCTATTTTATATTCAGCATGGGGAATTTTACTACAAAAGTATAATGATACAAATCATATTATGTTCGGTACAATGACTATTGATAAAGATATTTTACCTCTTTGTTTTAAATCTAATTTTAATACAACAGGATTAGAATATGTTAAGCAAATTGAATACGAGGCAAAACTGAGACAGCAATATGAAGATTTGGCTTTAGAAGAAGTTGCATCTTATAGTCAAATACAATTTAAAAATGGATTATTTGGATCAGCTTTATTGACTGGTGAAAAGGATAATAACATTCAACGACTCTGTGAAACTTACAAAATTGATATAAGCTTAGAAGTAGATTCTTTATTGGAATGTACTGTCCTTTATAATGTTGATTTATTTGATATTTTTACAATTTCTAAAGTGAACGAACATTTCATTAATATATTAACTGACCTACTATCAAACCCACATAAAACATTTAATGCCATCAATATTCTTTCAGAAACAGAAAAAAATCAAGTATTATATGATTTTAATTGCCATTTACTTAACTACGATTCAACTAAAACAATTGATGATTTTTTTGAATATCAAGTTAAAAAAGGGCCAGATAGAATCGCATTGATTTGCCAAGATAGAAAATTAACCTATAAAGAACTAAATGAAAAATCAAATCAATTAGCACATTTATTGCGCCAAAAAGGTGTTAAACCAGAAAAATTAGTTGGTTTAATAGTAGAACGATCAGAAGATTTGATAATTTGTATGTTTGCTGTCCTTAAAGCGGGAGGAGCATATCTCCCAGTTGATCCAGCTTACCCGTTAGAACGTATTAATTATATGTTTGAACAAGCAGACATAAATTTACTATTAACTCATAGCCATTTAAATATAGAATTATCAATTCCTTGCGAGAAAATATATTTTGACGATTACCCTTTACATCATTATCCTACTAGTAATTTGGATAAATTACATGATGTAAATAATCTAATGTATACTTTATATACTTCTGGTTCAACCGGTCAACCAAAAGGAGTTGCTGTTGAACATAGAAATGTTGTAGGCTATTATCATAGTTTTAGAAATGAATTCAACATAAACGAAAATGATATTATGCTACAACAATCAACAGTATCATTTGATATTTCTGTAGAAGAAATTTTCCCAATCTTGCTTACAGGCGGAACTTTAGTTATAGCTTGTAGGGATGATGTAGCCTCTACAGAAAAACTTCTAGATATAATGAGAAATAATAAAGTCACAATGATTAGTGGATTTCCACTATTATTGAATGAATTAAATAAATATCCTCTTGTAGAATCATTGCATACAATGATTAGCGGAGGCGATGTGTTAAGAAAAGAATATATCAGTAATTTGATTGACAAAGTAAAAATATATAACACCTACGGCCCTTCTGAAACTACTGTTTGTATTTCATATTTTGAAGTAACAAGTAAGAAAGTAGGAAATAATATTCCAACTGGTAAACCTATTGCTAACTATAAAGTCTATATTTTAGATAAAAATCGTCAGCCTGTCCCTATTGGTGTTCCTGGAGAAGTATGTATATCAGGCGTAGGCGTTTCTCGAGAATATTTAAATCGTCCTGATTTGACTAGTGAGCGTTTTACGCAAAATCCATTCGTAGAAAATGAGAAAATGTATATTTGTGGTGATTTAGCACGATGGTCACCTGATGGGAATATTGAATTTTTGGGTAGAATTGATAATCAAATAAAAATTGGCGGGAGAAGAACTGAGCCTGGTGAAGTTGAAGAAAAACTTTTACAACATCCTTCCATTGAAGAGGCTTGTGTTATTGCAAGAGAAAATAAAAATAAAAATAAATATCTAACGGCTTATATCGTGATGAATGAGCAAAATTCTGCCATAGAATTAAAAGAATACTTGCTGCAATTTTTGCCTGATTTTATGGTACCGTCTTATTATGTTGAATTAAATAAATTACCTTTAACGTTAAATGGTAAAGTCGATAAAAATAATTTAGCAGTTATTTTAGACTAAGTATACAGAATTTCAGGAATGTTAAAATCTTCATTATAGTATAAAACCTCTATTAAAGATTATGCCATATTAATAGAGCGTGGGATTAACGAAATTTAATCTCTACCTTTTAAAGTTTAAAAAGCTGAATACAAAAAGCTCAATAGTATTGGTCGTTCCTACCATATCTATTGAGTTTTTTAAATTTGTCTTTTCTTCAAGATTCGTCTGTTAAAGAAATCAATCAGAAAGTATTAGAACGTTACCCTCAATTTATAGAATTTAAAAATCGGACAAAACCTTCCACAGATTCTGACATAAAAGCATTTTTTATCTTTTATTAGTTTTATAATTCATTTATTGCTCTCCACTCGAGTGCCATATACATCAATTGTTGATGGAATATATGCATATTTTCGTGTCAACAAATCACTTACAGAGTTATAACTACTAAAGTCATTATCTATTTCCATCTTCATCTTACTATTCTTGCCTACACCATATACCCGTACTAGCCAAATTTCATCCTTATACAGAATGAACTTTTCCAATTCAGGATAAGTAATTGAATAGACTGCGCTTGTACTTGTTGATGTTGTACCCTTCACTTCAATTTTTATTGGTTTTGGAGGAGTCTGTGGTTGTAAATAATCGAATGCTGTAATATCGTATCCTAATCCATCACCTTGTGTTTGCGCTACATGCTCTACCTGATCTCCGTATTTTTCACCGAATACTTCTATTACTTTCTTTTTCACATATTCAAATACTTTTTGCTCTGCAATATCACCAATTTTTTTACGCTTTTTCAAGTCTTTTTGTAGCTGGTCTTGACTTACCACTCGACCCCGTTTCTTTGTACTGCCCGCTATCTTATTATTAACTCTAGACTCTCCTTGCTCGTAACTAGAAGTAGCAAACGTTTCCTCGTTAATTTCACCATCTTCTATTAGTTCTACTTCTACTTCAGGGATATCTTCATTAAGAAAACTATCAAACAAGCTAGCCCAAGCTTCAGGACAAGGAAATAAATAAGCCTGATTTCCTCGTCCATTTTCTTGAAAGGCTGAATATTTTTGCGGACGATCAGATTCCATATCTCCCCAAACATCTCTAATCATAATTGGATGTTCTAAAATTGTGTAATCTACATCCACCTTATAACCTTCATCTGACCATAGATTTTTTTCCTGCAGCTCATGCGGTTGTTCTGCAATATAACAATCTGAAGTTGCTATACCTACCGCTCGAATCGCTTGATCATAACAGCTGTAAATTTTATTACCAGCCTTAATTGTAGCCATCCGTTCGTACGCATGATTGCTATTTCCACTTTTATTTTTTTGCGGGGACCACATATATCCCCCGATAATTTCTTCCTCGTGTGTAGCATTTTGCATAACAATAAAATTACTCATATATTCACCCTTAGTTTCAAGAAACGTTCCATTTCAATTTTAATATTATTTAAATATTGTATTTTTACTATAATTCACGATTATAACATTGTCAAAAAAATCCATTATTAGGTGGATAATATTAGCTTTGAAAAATTAAAGACACTAAATTTCGCGAAAAGCTTCTCTTTATTTACTGAAACAGCCTAAAACAGATGACCTTTTTGAAATTGATTAAAAATAAGTTGCAAATATAGATGTTTTATTATAATATTTCATTATTGTGCAAAAAATAATATGTTTTTCTTCTTATCAAGAGAGATGGAGGGACTGGCCCTATGAAATCTCGGCAGCGGAACTTTGTGAGTAAGTTACTGTGCCAAATCCAGCAAGCAAAGGCTTGATAGATAAGAGGAGTGTTTTATAGATATAAGACCTCTTCTTGTTTTCAAGAAGAGGTCTTTTTTAGAGGAAAATGGACAAAGACGTATCCATTTTTAATTTTTGGAGGTAGAACAATGAAGAAAGAAAATCCATGGGCGCTAATCCCATTTGTTGTTTTTTTAGTTTTATTTATTGGTTCAGGGGTTATTACAGGTGATTTTTATGCATTCCCTGTTATTGTAGCCATTGCCATTTCGGGCGCTGTGGCTCTGGCAATGAATCGAAAAGAATCGTTTTCGAATAAGGTTGATATTTTTTGTAAAGGCGCTGGAAATTTAAATGTCATGCTGATGGTTGTTATTTTTCTATTAGCTGGAGCCTTTTCAGAGGTAGCAAAAGGCATGGGGGCAGTGGATTCCACTGTTAACTTTGCTTTGTCAGTCATTCCGCAAAACCTGCTTGTCGTAGGCTTGTTCATCATCGCTTGCTTTATCTCCCTATCAATGGGTACATCGGTAGGAACAATTGTTGCACTGGCGCCAATTGGAGTTGGGATCAGTGAGCATACCGACTTTTCCATGGCTTTAGTAATGGCAGCGATTGTTGGCGGATCGATGTTTGGCGATAATTTATCCTTTATTTCAGATACAACCATTACTGCCGTTCGTTCACAAGGCGTACAAATGAAAGATAAATTTAAGGTGAATTTTTGGATTGTGTTGCCGGCAGCTGTTGCAACAAGCATTTTTTTAGGAGTTATCACAATGGGCGAAACCGCGGCACAAGTAGAGCATTTAAGCTATAGTTGGGTAAAAATTGTTCCCTATGTATTGGTTATTATTTTTGCGCTAATTGGAATGAATGTCTTCCTTGTTCTTGCATTTGGAATTGTTCTGGCCGGGGCTGTTGGCTTAGCGGATGGTAGCTATCAGTTAATGGACCTTTTCCAAAAGATTGGCGAAGGAATGTCAGGCATGTATGAAATGGCATTTCTTGCAATCTTAATAGCTGGAATGGTGGAGATTATTAAGCTTAACGGAGGAATTGACTTCCTACTTCACCTTGCCACACGAAGAATTAAATCAAAAAAAGGTGCCGAATTTGGGATTGCCGGCCTTGTGGGCCTAACTAATTTATCTACGGCCAATAATACAGTTGCTATTTTAATTGCTGGCCCGCTTGCAAAAAATATTGCTGACCAGTATGGGATTGAGCCAAGAAAATCCGCAAGTATTTTAGATATTTTCTCCTGTACAACTCAAGGGCTTCTGCCGTACGGAGCCCAATTCCTAGCAGCCGCAAGCGTAGCCGGAATATCGCCAGTTAGTATGCTGCAGTATTCTTTCTACCCGATTTTGATAGGGATTTGCGGGGCTATTGCTATCCTTATTGGATACCCGAGACCAAAGAAAGCCTAAACTTTATCACTTTAAAGTGGCGATGTAACTTTAAAAATATTGATTATCTTGAAATAATCCAATTGTTTTGAAAAGAATTTAATCAAAACAATTGGATTTTTTATTTGAGGCTATTCATAAATATTTTTTTAGTTATTCTTCAGCGCTTTTATTGCATCATCAACATAAGGTACTTTGCTCCATAAATCCACATCGCCAATAATGACTAATCGATATTTTGCTCTAGTTACAGCCACATTTAGAATATTAGGTTTCAAACCTACCCAATTTGCAGCCCTTATGCCATTTTTTGCATCGCAACCAAGAACAAAAATGACTTCGTTAGCTTCTTTACCTTGAAAAGTATGAACAGTACCACAACTTCGATCTACCCATTCTTCAATCATTTCAAAGTTTAGCTCTCTAAGATTACTTTTCAACATCAACTTTAGGTTTCTTTTAATGCTCGACACAACCGATTTAAATGGACTAATAATATATAAATTCGGTAATCCTTTTTGAAGTATAATAGCTTTCATCACCATGTCTGACACAATTTCTCCTTGTTCAGCAACAAAATGATCTTTACCTCCTACTTCGACTCCTTTTACATCAATCCATGTAGATTTTTCAAGCAATAATAACAAATCTTCTTTGGGTCCTAAGGTTTGTTTAAACATACGACCATTATAAGCAATATTATTTGAAATCGAAAACATCGGATCTAAACATCGCCTATGAATAACAAGCGGACACCCTAACCAAATTTTATCGTTTAAATATTCTCTGTAACCGCCAAATTTATTTAAGTTGTCTGCAAACAACTGTACAGAAAGCTCGGATGATTGATATTCAGAACTTATATTAAAGTCATCCGCTAATCTCTTTATTAATTCTTTAGGGACAGTAACTACTGGTTCCACTTGCAAAGGGTCTCCAACAATTATAGCTTTATTCGTACGCCAAATGGCACCTAAAGCCGAGTATGGCGTAGCTTGACCTGCTTCATCTATAATTAAAGTACCTAATTCATTCTTATCAATATGATTTAAAAATGTAGAAATCGAGGCAAACGTTGTCGAAACAACTGGCACAACTAAAAATAATGTATTTAATAAATGTCCATATGCTAAATTTTTATCCTTCTCCGTGAATACCCCCTTCCACATATTCACAAGACAACTCAAATTTTGCCTAGTTTCCTTAGAATTTAATACAAATGCTTTTTGAAGCATTAACGCATAACAAAATAATTCCTCACGTAATATATCGAATTCTTTATCTGTCCATGGAGCTGCTAATTGTGATTTCTCATTAGTTTGAATGTTTTCCCAAAATTCGTCTCCTGCAAAATTATTTCCGAAACGTTTCTTATGTTGTTGTATTGTTTCAGAACTTTTTTTGAATTGATTTAATTTATTTTGTAAATTATCTTTCGTTTTTTGATAAGATATTTTACAACTATTTAATAGAGCTTGTAATTCCACGAATCCTTCTTTTAATCTTGTATGCGTAATTGTCGTTTCAATTATTTTTTCTTTAGTATTTTTTAGTTCAATAAATAGTGAATCATTTTTAAATAAGAATGAAAAAATCTTTTTATGCCAAGGTAACCTATTATATAGATTTTGCTCATTTTCATTTAATACTTTTAATTTCTCTTCACTTTGAGTAATGTCTTGCTTTTTTTGATTTAATGCATGTTCATTTTCTAGTAACGTATGCTCTATTTGTGCTTTTCAACTTCTTTAATGGCATCTTCAATAGACTTACGATGTACAATTAATTCATTATACTTATTTTTAAATTTTGTTCTCGCTTCTTGCCAATTCGGAGCTTGTTCCTTAAATAACTGTTGCAAGTTTTTAATGTCTTTATTAAACCAAATTGCTTTACTAAGCTCATTAATGTTCGATTTTTTTCCTAAACGCGCAGAAATTAATCCCCAACTTTTTTCTTTCATTATTGAATTTATAATGTCAGTAAAATAAATTTCTTCCTGGATATCAATATTGAAAAGAGATGTGTTCGATTTTTTCACATCCTTTGCCAGTGGAAGCTCTGTTGAAATATTTTCAACAGCTGCATTGTTATTAGAAGCAACAATAATTCCATATTTTTTTAATTTTGTATCAATGGCATAAAAATGTTTCGAAAACTCATTTGGAGGATTATTAAATAATTGTTTTTTAAAAGCTTCTTCAGGTTTATTGTAATTGCTTAAATACAATGCTCTTTCAACAATACTGTGAGCAATAATTTCTTTTAATAAAGTCGTTTTCCCAGTCCCAGGTGGACCATTTACCGAAAAAACATTACTTTCATGGGCATTATCCGAAATTGCTAAATTAATAGCTAATTGCTGCATTAAACTTGGACTGTGCTCAGAAGGCCATTTCCCTAATGGATAATTTTCGATCGAGAGCCATTTTTTCATATGAGTTATATCATGATCAATTTCAATTTTGGTATTTGTTTTATCGTTCAATGCATTAATATACTGAGTAATTCTATCCGTAGTAGTAATTTTATTTCTGATCATATCAATATCAGATATATAGAAACTACTCATCATATCTGTGCTAGTGTCGGTACTTTCTTCTAACTCTTTTTTCTCAATTTTTTTATTTATAACAGCACTAAAAGATGAAACAAGATGTACTATACTCAACTTTCGTAATAGAAACACAAATAATTGTTCTAAATCTTCATAATCAAGCTTTTTATTTAAGGAAACTAAATATGTATTTACACTTCCATTTAGTTCATTAATTTTTTCATTTTTCAAATCTACTTTTAAATCCTGTTCAATAATAATTTTCGACATTGCCCAAACGAAAGTAGACAACGTAAAAGACCCATCGACATAATAACCTGTCGATGATATTTTTAAGGCACACAAACAGCTTAAGGAATTGTCCTTTTCAATTAAATCATCGCTCTTCCCAATTACTTTTAACATTTCTTCTATTAAAACTTGTGAGTTAACTCTCCCTAGATACACATCATATGAATTTTTCGTATTGGGGTTTTGTAACCATTCAACACTACGACTTTTTTGATTTAAATATCTAGTTCTCGTATTTTTTTCTGGCCAAAAAGGAGAAAAATATTCAAGACTATACCAATAATCTAATATTTTTTTTATATCCTCCATAAAATACACCTTCCTTCATTGTTTTATCTTTACTCATCATTATATTCTTTAAAATTCCAATTTCTAATTATCTGTAATTGTCTGCTTCATCAAACAAGTAAACTCGAGTCTATTCCGCACTTCTTCATGGTTCGATCCTTCCAGTTCATTATAGAGACAAACGGTACATTATGACCTCTGCTGACTTCTGATGCTTCAGCTACCTATCGCTAAGTAGGTTATACAAAGTGTACTTTGTGTTTCCATCAGACCTCCTCGGGTAAGCGCATGCACAGCGCACATAAAAAAAGAAGCAAGTTTGTTTTGCTTCTTTAAGTGAATTTGATTTTATTTCTCTAATACATTCCCGAGGTATAACATATCATCTTGATCTATTTTGAAATCAGTTCCGCTATATACAACTAGCTCCAACTCGTCTGTTCTTTTATTTTTTCTTATCTCCCCTATTCCTCCGAATTGAATATCTTCATATTGTTCTAAATATCTTACAATAAGCGAAAAATTATTTAAGTAGCGATTATTACTAGGTTCAGCAATGAAAGCCTCTTCAAAAACCACTTTGATTTGACTACCATTACGTTCAACATATAAATTAGCAACTTCATCTACTAATTCAACATTTACTAATTCCCCCATTACCAATCTAATTTCCCCAATATCAGATAACGATATATTATCAATATATCTCTTCACAAGGTTTCTTCCTCTAAAGCCCTCTAGCCCTTCAATAGCTTCTCCACCAACTAAAGTTGAGTTCACTCTTGTTGTTTCTAATTTCCCTTGTGTCACAGGGCTTTTTTTGTTCAACTTTGTTTTTCGCTTCCTACTTCTTTGTTCTTCCAATTGCTCTTCGGTCATATTCATTACTTTGAAAGCATCCTTCAAAGCATTTTGTCTACGTTGGTAACTAATATCGACACTTATCCCATCTTCACTAAAAGTACCCCTTCTAATAGGTAATCTATCGAATTCGTGCATGCACCCTTGTTTATGGTCGTCATGTTTCCAAGTTCGATAATATGGTGTCAGTCCCCCACTGTAAGTTACTTTTGCGCGACAATCGGAAGTAGGACAATACAGCTTCCCCTTATATAGTTTCTCATAGCCTTTAGTCGTCATTTCATCCAAATGTATAACTTCCACAATTCCATTCTCATCAATGTACCTTGCTGCTACCATTCTCATAAAATATCCCCCTTCAACTAAAAACATATTTTATATAGACAAAATACTACATTATATTACCTATTATTACAAATAAAGAGTCTCATTTACCTATAAAAAAATAGTTTACAAACACAAGATATATGTATTATATGCGCTTGAATTTTTCATCCAATCGTCCTTATTAAAAGATCCTTTCAATTTGATTATTAGAAGGTCAATGAACATGCTCAAAGATGCCACTTCTATGGAGAAAAGAAAAGGGATATTGCCAAGGAGTTCAACTCCCGTTCAATATCCCTTTTCTTAATAATCGTTGATAAGACTGCGTTCACAGCCATTCTATGTATGTAGACGGCGGGAGTTGAACCAACCGTCTCAAAACATTACAATATCAAGGCTTGCGGGGGCAAGTGGTTATTTTGACTACGTTTTTGACTACGTTTTTATTCTTTAATGATTTCCCTTATACACATCCGTTGAGAAATAATAGCCTTTAAATTGATTAGACTTACAATTCCTACATCCATTTACTTCTTTACGAAAAGTTTTAACACAACACTGGCACTGTAATACATTAATAGTAAAAATCATTCTTGCTATTTCATTTAAAATAAATCAATAACATTATTTTTCGACTTACTCTTTCATAAACAATCGCTATGAATTATTACGTAATAAAGAGTCATCATTTATTAATAACAGAACAATTAATTTAATTAACTTTTGTCTATTTTTAATTAGAATTAAATATCATTAGTTGTATTATTTTTTCTCCTTATTCATTAACACTTTAATATGATTCCAATCCTTATTAAAAGGTATAGTACGAATTACCTTTATTATATATTTAGTATCATTCAAATCCATATCAGTTGCAATTATTTTCGCAATATCTCTTGGGACGTAACCTACTTGTTTTTCATTATATTTGATTGCAATTGCAAAAGGATCATACTCATTATTCATTTCTCTTTCATAAGTTAAATACTGATTACTCTTAAGTAACCTTGAAATTTCTTTTCTAGAGTTCTCAAATCTAATACCTCTTACGTTAAAAACATATCCCTCTTTAAATTTCTGTTTAAAATTAAATTTCAAGCCAACTTCCATTAACTCTTCTATCTCATAAGAATCAAATCCACCAATACTTAATTGTTCTTTTGTTATGTTTACTAGAGCAGAAATAAATTTACGTAATGTTCTTCTTTTAAAGATAGAGGATATTTTTATAGCCAACCCTCTATCTTTAATACCAAGTGCTAGTGCCATACAAGCATTTTGAGAGTTTACTCCATATCTTAGATACATTGATAAACTTTTAATATTTTTAGGAAGGTTATTCCAACTCACATCCATTACGTGACACATTAATGTGATAAATGCACTAATTCCCCAAGGATACCTAAAATATAAACACTCTTGTATAAATAGCTCCATTCTTCTTGAATCCGCTTTGTACTTATCATCAGCATCTGCCCATAATAATCTTAATGATTCTATCTCTAATCCACTAAGCCATGCTTCTATAAAATTTAACCCTTTATTAAAATCTATATTTTCGAATTTTTTAGTCTGATTAGATTTCATTTCTCTTATTGGATATTCATTAATTAAATAATATATGTGTTTAAGTAATTTTAAATAATCATCAGCTATATAAATCTCTTTTAGATGTTCATTATTTTCATTTATATAATCTAATATAATTTCATTACTATATAATGATAGTCCTGTTTTTGAAAAAGCAGAAATTTCTTCCTTCGTTTTACCATTTTTCACATTACTAGCTAAATCCTTTAAACTCGAAGATAGAAGCTTTAAGTTTTCTGTATTTGTTTGTAACTTAAATAAGCTATTATCATTAATCATCTCAATTATGTCATCTAGCCCATTATCTTCATACAATTCCTCGGCAAGGACGTGAATTAAATGTGACTCTGCCCCACCTTCTAAGTCAGATAAAAATTCATCATTATTTATAAGCCTAGATGATAGTTTCTCAATTAAGACAGAAAAATAACTTGTCAAATTCTCTAAATTGTCTTTTTGAATATATTTATTAAACAGATCATTATCCTTACTACTACTAGTTAAGTAAATAACTTGTCCTTCTGTTTCTAACCCAGCCCTCCCAGTCCTACCAATAATATTCCAGAAATCTCTTACAGAAATTTCTTTATAGTCCTGTTTAGAATTATTTATTACTAAAGAGTGTATTACTAAATTTTTTATCGGGAAATTTACTCCCTGACCAATTGTGTTTGTAGAAATTAAAATCTTCAATATATTATTCCGATAATCTTCTTCAATAGCTCTTTTGACAGGCTCAAACATTTCCCCATTATGTATTCCAATTCCTCTGTTTATACATTTTGTGATAATTGAATCTTTACCATACCATTTAAGAGCAATTTTATAAGAATTACTATTTTCATTCGTATGGAAATAAGATAGTACAGTTTTTTTTTGAGATTCAATATATTCTATATAGTCATAAAGACTAGATGCCACTGAGTAAGACCATCTCGGAATTGAACAGAATATAAGTGTACTACCACTATTTGATAGATTATATGCAATAATTGCAGCTGTCTCACTCTTACGAAAAATACCTTTTGATTTTCTTGGATATGTTCTTAGTCCTATTTTATGAACAAATAAAAAATCTTTAGTAATTTTCTCTTCATTATCTTCAGTTAAATTAACATATTCTAATTTACCAATCCCATTATCCCAATAAAATTTACTTATAAACCTTCTAGTAGGTTCCCAAGAAACACCATCTACTTTAGGTGACTTAATTACATTATGGCTATTACCACTTATCCATGTAGAAAGCTGTGATACGCTTTGCTCAGATAAGACAGCTGAAATAAATAATGTATTCAACATTGGAAACTTAATTTTTAATCTTATCATTAAAAACTCAAGTAAAGCAGATCTTTGAGAAAGATCTCCTATAATATGACCTTCGTCTATTACTATAAGTGCAATATTTGCAAAAAATTCTGGCCTTACCCTAAATAAAATGTCCAATTTTTCAGGGGTAGCAATTAAAATATCTGCTTCATCCATAATAATAACCTGTAAGTCATCTAGTTCGTAACTTCCATTTAATGAAGTAACAGAATAACCAATCAATGAAAATTTTTTAGCTAATTCCTGTTCTTTTTCATTTGTTAGTGACCTATATGGAGCAACATAAATACATTTTTTATCCCTATTTTTAACTAAAGCATTTAAAATTGCTAATTCTGCTATTAAGGTTTTCCCAGCACTAGTTGGCATTTGAATCACATAATTTTGATTATTGGAAAGATATCCTGAATCTATCGCCTCTATTTGTGACATCCAAAATTCGAATAACGAAATCCTTTTACTAGAATCTTGAATTTCATTATCTTTAAAAGGATTGATTGTTAATAATTTTAAATAACTTTTCCATTGTGGATTATTAACGTCAACCTCATCTCTTAACTTAATCCAGACAGATCTATTTTTGAACACTGAGAGCCTATACATCAATAGAAAAAGCAAATGTGAAATATGAGTATTTCCTTCATCAAGAAAATATTTATATACATTATTAAGGCTCAGTAAAAAATCATTATCATTACCATATAGTGCAGCATTGTAGAAGCTTTTCATAGCATCTTTATATAGTTTTGTACCTTTGCTCTCATCTTCTGTTTCAATCATTATTTCCTCTAAGGCATTATATAATTTTTTATTTAATAATTTTGTTATATTACCCAAAATATAATTATCTGTTTTTATATTTTCATCTACCGAAGAATATATAGAACTTAGACTATATTCTGTGATTTCCCTGATAATACATAAAGCATTGGCTTGATATCCTGCTATATCATAACAAAGAGCTGCTAAAATACCACAATATTCCTTCTCATATTCCCCAGACACTTTATAAAGATTTTCATAAACTTCAGCGCATTCTCTTATAGCCTTTTTGGCAAGTATATTAGTAGAATCATAGCTTAATAAGGTAATTGCGTTTGTAGACAAAAATAATGTTTCTCTCCATATTTTACTTTCATCTATTTTAACTATATTATTTGTTTCTAATCTGATATTAATTAATTTCTTTTTATCACTTAAGAATGATTCTTCTGAAGCATTTAGTATATCATTAATATCTTCCTCTACTTTTTTATAAAACTCCTCTTTTTTCATCAGTGTATACCTCCCTAACCGCCTGTTCTATTGAACGTTCAAAAGCTTTCTCATAAAGACTCCTTAATTCGTTAATAAGTATTACCTTAACTTCTAGTGGATATAATTTGGGTGGTAGCGTATTTAACTCTTCTAAGATTTTTTCTCGATATAGAGACTGTTCTACTATAATTATTATTTCATAAGATTTATTATATTTGTCAGGATGTTTAACAATGTCACTATACTTCGCAGCTATTTCATAAAACTCTTCAGCTTTATCTGTAACATCAGCATTGTCAAAGTGCACAGCAATATCAAAATAATACCTAAATAAGTAATCTGCTATTGCTTCTGTGTTAGGAGATTGTTGATCATTAAACAATCCTTGATGAGCAACTACTCCTATATAATGACTCTTATCTTCATTATTTATCTTGACTTTTTCTTTTTTCATTGTTAGTCGAGACTTTATTTCATAATATCTAAGATCAGTTATCTTTTCTCCAAAGTTATGTGAAATCATATCAGTACAAAAAACTGATCTATTATTATTAAATTTCCATCTTATCTTGCAGATTGGAATTTGCATATTATCAAACTTCTCGACTAATTCCATTGCAACTGTTTCTCCAAAATCCCCCTGCCTAACATTTTTTCTAATATTTTGTTCTCCTACCAGCTCTTCTATATTTGGTAATGCATAGGTTTTTAAATAATTAATTAAACTTTCCTTTGGTTCATCTTTATATGCATGTTTAAGAGCTTTTTTGTCTCTAAATGCTTCTAGTAAATTTAATCCAAGATAATCTAGTATACTGTCGTCTATTTCTGAAATTTCTATAAATTCAACTTTTGAAAAACCATATGTATTTTTATCCTCTTCATTTTTACTTAGCCATTGTCTTATCATAAAATAGCCCCCTAAATTTAGTAAATTAAAACAATACTTATTTTATCACTTCGGGACAATTTATTCATATCAATGTTAAAATTACAACGCTTTAAAGATTAATGGTAAAACCAATAAATATTGACTATATATTAAAAGCTGTTTGTATTTTGACATTTGTTCTTTTTCTATTTTTAACAGGTATTCACAATAAGTAGTGGAATACCTTATTTGATTGCTATTGAGCACTCAATATTTCTACCGTTTTCAACTGCGTGTTCAACTATAAAATCAATTATTTCTTGATTATTCATTATATCCTTCTCATTTTCACTTTAGAGAAATTTACCACATTTAACTATACTAGGTGAAAACAAATAAAAAACACGCAACATCAAATGACATTACGTGTTCACTACCTTGCTATTTACTTGCCTTGTATAATTGCGCTCGTTTGTTTTCAAATTCCTCTCGCTTCTTCAACAACCATTCCATCGATTCATTGAAAAATACATCCGCGCTATGCCATAATTGCAGTAATACTGTATCCCTAGAGAAGATATACACATCGGCGGTAGTCGAACCAACCGTCTCGGAATGTTATTTTATCAAGGCTTGTGGGGGCATAGATTATTTTTGACTACGAGTTATAAAAAATTGCGGGGTAAAGATTAGTAAAAGAATTATCATTAAAAAACAGGCTAAGTGTATCTCCTAGCCCGCCTGTACTATGTATTATTTTGAAAGCTGATCATTATCATTTTCGTCGATTACGTACGAATGTGATTTTGCTACTCCTACCTGAAATTACCTACTACTGTCTTCTCCTTAGTAATCCTTTAAATTCGGATTTCCTGCTTCATCTACAAAAATACATAATTCCCCCATATAACTTCCCGAGAAGCATTAATTATTTGTACTCCCCTACTTTTTCTGCAACTAGTAAATTCTTCATTTCACTTCGCTCATCATATACTTTTACTAAACGTTGCTTCAAATATTCTGCAAGTTTTTCATCCGTACAATACAAAAAACATCCCTTTTGCCCGCGTGACATCAATGTACGATACGTATTTCGAATAATCGCATCAACAGCCACCGCTGCTTTCTCTGGTTCTTCCTTCATCCATTTTTTAATGCCTTTAACAGATTGATCAGTTTTCGCACGTTTTGTATAGTCGGTAATAACGATGCCATCTTCATAGCGTAAATCGTCGCCAATAATGACGCCAACATAATCAAACTCTAAACCTTGGCATGTATGAATACAGCCCGCTTCATCTACGGATGCTTCCGCAATTGCCCAAATATCATTCCCTAAATTCCAGCTGATTGAAAAATCATACTCTTCGATGACGATGTCATGTACGTCACGATTATTTTTCTCACCCGAAATCCATTCCCAGCAGTAGCCTGCCACAATTCGAGCCTTGTTGTTAACTTTATTTTTCTCTTTAATCATATTGCGTAGCAAATTTGGCGAGTCTACTATTTGAATATCGTAATCCATCCCTAAATCATTATTATTTGCTGTTTCACGAATTCCAAGGACATCATCTAACCACGCAATATAACCATCCGAACCATCACATCTAAATTGCGAAGCTAATTCTCCTTCGTATACT
Organism: Lysinibacillus sp. G1-3; assembly: GCF_056322905.1. NCBI lineage: Bacteria > Bacillati > Bacillota > Bacilli > Caryophanales > Bacillaceae > Lysinibacillus > Lysinibacillus sp. G1-3. Next base: position 21,127 of record NZ_JBWHYQ010000015.1, on the reverse strand, counting down.
TGCAAACCTAATTCATCAGCAAATCTTTTAATTAGCTCCACACTACCAATATCCTTTAATGTCACTCGTTGTGCCTCATCAATGAAAAACACACTGAACTTCGCACTATTCATAAGCTCCTTTACTTGATTTTCACCAAGATTACTAAATAAGCCTGATTTTTCATTTAATCGATGCGCCTCGTCCACTATTAATACATCAAATTCATTTTTATCTGTAGCATGGAAACTTCCAGAACCTTTAAATAGGTTATCGATGCTTTTTTTCTTCATCGTACCTTTCAGCTTCGTTGCATAGACATCTCGTGGCGCACTATTTTTCGTTACATACATGGCAAAATAATCGTCCTGAATCAGCTGTACTAACAGGTTGATTGCTAATACAGATTTCCCTGTACCTGGACCACCTATTACAATGAAAACACCTTTTTTATTCTCTGCAATACAGCTTGCTGAATAATCTAAAATTTGCTCATACACTACCTTTTGGTCATCAATCATTACAAACTCTGGATTGCCCTGAAGCATTGCAGCTATACTATCTTGAAGCGATTTAGAAGGCTTAATTCGACCATTCTCAATTTTTGCAATGATATCATTTTTATCACCATATTTAATATATTTTTTTATAAATTGGCGAAGTTGCTCCATTTCGCCTTTTCGGAAAATCGGTGACTTTTCAATATACTCTGCATAATGTTCATCTAATAATGGATCATTTTCTTGAATGAAATAATTATGTAGATACGCACATGGCTGAAGATGAATTGGTACATTTCGGACTTCTTCATTGAAGTCTTCAATTAAACAAGAGTAGCTCCAAGCCTGATAAGACGGATGTGTCGTTGGACGCTTTGAGCCACCCAAATAAGTTTCTACCACAACGGCATCAAGACGATCATTTTTTTCTACCGTTTCCCATTGCTTCAGTTCAACAATGACTGCATGGTCCTCTACTCCATCATTACCTGCAATAATAAAATCGACACGTTTCCCTGTGTTCGGAATTTTAAATTCAATCGCTGTCTTCGCATCCTTTGGGATTTCTCGATCACGTAAAACATTCGACATACGCTGTAGCGAATGATCCCATGAACGGATTTCACTCTTTGATGTACGACCGATTTTTTCTTGATAAACATTATATAAACGATCTACAATGACTTCATTTGCAACGTCTTCAAGGAATTCTGAAATATTAGCCTCATAAATAATCATATAAACACCTCATTTCGATATGGTCCAATAAATATTCTTCCTAATATTTTATCATGAAAATTAAAGATATATCTGATCAACTCTTATATTTAAAGTTACAATCATCTGAATTAATTTGATAGTTTAAAATTAATAATACGACAATTTTCTCAACCAACTTTTAATAATTTCACATACTAACAATGATAGCGAACATGATGCGAATTGGTTTAAAATAGAAAATGAAGAAAACAATATTATCCTTGAAACCATAAAATCATTAAAATCTAAAGAAGAAAAGGTGGATAGCTATTTGTATGCCAGTATCTTTAGTTATCTAGTTTCTATTTTGGCTGAATTTGCTGATAGTTTGGATACAGATGATCAATACCTACTTAATTTGTATAAGGACTTTTATGAAGTTATAATTTGGTATAATGAGGAATCATTAGTTAAATTGTTGATTTAGTTATATTAGTTTATTTCTATACAAAAAATGAACTAGATCTATGTCAAATTGAAGTCATCAACATGTTAATAAAAAAATTAGTTGGACCTATATTCAATTACAAGATGGTTGGAATATTTACCAATAACCCTATAGTGCTATATGATTGATATGGAAGTATTTCCGAGAATATCAAACCATGTAAATTAATATAAAGAGTACCACAACTGTGCTATAAATTTTAATAAATTGTAGAGCTGGAATGAGAAATCATTTCAGTTTTTTATTCTACAATTTTAATTCTATAAAATGTTTGGTGTTTCAATATATTCTCTTACAGTTCTATATCCCTACAATATCTTCTAGTTAAATGATACAATATATTTAATATACTAGGATGGGGAAAAAGCATGAAAATAAGTGAATACTTTAAATTAAATAGAAAACAAAATGAATTAGACTTTGTCGATATTGATTTTAACAATGATATGCCTCTGTTCTTAGACCCATACTTTCTTTCTATTAGAGAAGATAGGTGGTCCCAAGAAGCGAATGCAACGCTCCAATCTTTTTTTCAATATATACTAACTCTGTTTAAAAACGGGAAAGTAGCTGATGCACAGCATAACTTCAAATTTACAGAACCCTACGAGACATGTCTTGGTTTATCGAGAGAAGGAGTAAAGGGAAAAAGTTTAGGTGAAGCAGATGCTACTAAACTTTTTCAGCATATCATTGATAGTGGTGGTTTAGAAGATGGTTTAATTTCTAGCGTTAATGAAATTAAAATATTTGTAGATAATATATCCCACGATAAAATATCAGATTTATGTACAAATGTTATTCGTAAACATTTAATTGAATATACAAAAAATCAATGTGAATTGTATGGCATCCCGCTACAACAGCAAGTTGCAACAAAAGAGTATTGGAATCCCGTCACTTTAGAATGGACTTCAAGTTATGAGGAAATGCTCGTTATAGAAGATGAACCCATTTTACTGGTTCCAAAGTCTATTGTTTGTAGAAAAAAAGGTTTCTATTATGATTCTGCACAATATGCACGACACTTTGTATTAAATTTTTTAGTGAGTGAAGAATTAAGGTTAAATACGAATTTGGTAAAGCGAAGAAAACTACAGAATGGTAAAACAAAGGTAAGCATAGTTAAAGAAGATGTTGCAAAAAAATATAATGCATATAGTAAAAATTATTTACGGCGCTTTACTAGGCAACATCCTGAATACTTTGATAGGTTTAAGGCTAGCGCAGAACAAAAATTATCCTCTCTAACTAATGAAGAAATACTAGAAGATCACGGTAATGATCTTTATCTAGACATTATTAATCGATTAATTCACGAGTTCACCGAGATTAACACTGGAACAAGAGATGCTGATAAATTTCACAATCATATTATTGCCTGTATGAATTTTTTATTCTATCCAAGTTTAACTAATCCAGTAAAAGAACAGGAGATTCACCAAGGAAGAAAACGAATTGACCTTGCTTATAATAATGCGGCGCAGGAAGGTTACTTCTATAACTTACAGTCCGTGAAAGATATACCATCAGCCTATATTTTTGTGGAATGTAAAAATTATACAAAAGATGTAGCTAACCCTGAACTTGATCAACTGAATGGAAGATTTTCTCCCAATAGAGGGAAAGTCGGTTTCATGGTATTCAGAAATTGCAAGAATGAAGAGATTCTTATACAAAGATGCGCAGATTATTACAAAGACAATAAAAATCTTATTTTACCAATGAAAGATGAGGATTTCATCCATATTTTGTCCCAGCTAAAGGACGATACGTTGTACAGAGATAATAGCCCACAGGAACAATTCCTGGGTGAATTAACACAAAAGATTATTTTAGCATAGGATGAAATCGAGTAGGAGGGAGTGATTAACTCCCTACCTCTCACACCACCGTACGTACGGATCCGTATAGGGCGGTTCAATTAAGATGAGTAACGCAAGGTTGCGATATAGCTTGTTGAATCAAACGGTCTGTCACGATTGGAATTCCTAATGGGATTTCGACACGACGTACTGGTTGCGGTTCATAGGTTCCCGTTAGAATTTGCGCTTTAATGGATTCCCAATTTTTGAGGATGTGCTGACGTAAGGTTTGTACGGGCATCATGTCTACTCCATGTCCTCCTTTATTCGCTTCCACTCGCTTTAATGCTTGTATCATATTCAGAAGTGCTAGAATTTGATTCAACATCGTCATTTCGTTCCTTTCCGTGAATAGCTTGTCTTCTTATGCCCACTTGAACTACACCCTCCGCAAATAACCTCATGGACTTCACCATTACTTTCTACTGGGTTTATTCATTCAAGATGGAATGCCAAGGGCTATTCTCTCTTAATTGTTCGGTCCTTCCGATTAGTTCTAGACCCAATCGTATTATGACCTCGGCTGACTTCTGATGGTTCAGCTAATTGTCATCAAGTAGGTTAAGAAGGGTACTTCACGCTTCCATCAGACCTCCCCGGGTAAGCGTATGCACTTTCACACCATCTATCCGCCTCATTTACTCGATATGACCTTCGACAGAAAGGACTTTGTGTTGTTATGCACACTCATCCAATCATACCTAGCCTTATATGAGATTCGTGTTCCTCGGACCGGTGTTTTGCCTCCAGCTTCCTTCAGATTCCGTGTCGCCACGGACACCCTTGCTCTTGGCTAACCTCTACTTCTGTCTTCGGGGTTCCGGGACTCACACCCTATAGTTCATACGCATGCCGGGCGCACTAAAGAGCCTTACTACATTTGATATGTAGTAAGGCTTTTAAAAGTTATTTAAAATCTTTTATAATAAAATTTGATTAAAATCGCCTTTTAATTTCCTTTGAGGCAGTTTCTTATTGGTTTTTCACAAAAAAAGGGTACATTATATTTATAATTTTATTTTATTTTCACTACTTTTGGACCTTCCTCAGTATAGCCCGTAATATTATATTGAACTACACCTCGATTTCTCATTTTTATTGCCACTAACTGCGCAAAATCTTCATTATGAGTTGATATCACAATATGTTTATCCTTATAACGAGAGTCCATTATTGCTCTAATAACATCAATTAAAGCAAGAATATTCACATCATCCATACTTTGAATTGGATCATCTAAAAACAATTGTTGTAGTTTACTATACTTTTGAGTTAACCCCAATCCCAAAAAGATACTTAAAGCGAGAATATTTAATTGTGCTGCACTGAACATCTGATCTAAATAAAGATCTATTTTATCACCTAGTTGTGTTTCTCCGATGAAATTTGTACCTCTTTCCGTATTAGTAATATGTAACTTTTTATGGAACGGATGTGGATTAATAGTTTCATACACCCAACTAATGATTGGATGTTTCTCTAACCGTTCTTTTACTACACGTTTTTGTTGACCTAGTAACCTTCCATGGATTTCAGTTATTTCTTTGCGATATACCTCTAAATCTATTTTCTTTTGAGATAAACTTGTTACTTTATCTGATAAATTATTATATTCTTTTAAATTTTCTTCATATATAGCAGGAAGTTTAAACTTACTTATCTCATCAAATTTTTGTGAAATGTTATTAATAACATCATCTATATCATTAATTTTTTTGATAGTAGCTATTATATCTTCCTCAGTATATTGATTAATATTCCCCTCCACTAGAAGAGCGATTTCACTTTCGATTTCTGTTAGGGAAACAGTACTTTTTAATATATCCAACTTTTCACTATTAAGTTTAAACCAATTTTCTTTATTTTTAATAAATTCCTCTAATTTATTTTTTTCAATTAACTTTGGTGTTACACCTTTTCCGAACAATATATTTATTGATTCAATTAGTTTATTATTCTTGTTTGAAATTAAATCAATCTCTTTGTGATGCTTTTGAACATTGGCATCAAATCCATTAATTTTCTTACGAATTTCATTCTCCACTATTTGGGACAATGAGTTGAAATCACTTCTTATATTATCCAATTTATTTAATAATTGATCGAATACTTGTTGCTTTAGTGATTCTTGAATTATTTTTATTTCCTCTATAAGTTCCTTCTCTTTAATACTTATTCCTTCAATTTCGCTATTCCCTGAGGCAAAGGTAGAATCAATAATTGCTAAAATTTTATCCGAAACACTTAAATTAGATTTCCAGTTATTAATGTTTTTAATGTCATATTTAATATCTGAAAAATCATCGTTTAAGCACACTGGACAATTATTTATATCAGGATTCACAATTAACAGTTTTTTTACCTGAGAAAGAACTTGTTGGTGCTCAGTATTAAGTTTAGAAATCATATCTTTTGTTTTAAGGATGTCTTCTAAATTTGATCTTTTTTGTTTAATCTTTGCCTGATAATCATCATAAATTTTTTTATTCTGATTAAACCACTCTAAATCAATTTCAAAAAAATCTTTTCTATCATTTAACAAATTTTTATATTCTAATTTAAAAGAAATCCATCTTTCAAATTCTTTTTTGATCTGAACCCAAAAGTCTTCATTTATATTTAACTCTGTTTGTTTTATTAATAAATCTAAATCGGAAAAAATATTTTTATTAGTTAATAATTTTTCTAATTTCTTCTCAAACTCTTTCATTGAATCAGAGGATTGTTTTTTTAGACTTTTCAATCCTTCTAATTTATCTTGAAGTTCATTATAATTGTTATCTAACAGATTCTTTGCATGTTCTGATTTTTGTATATTTGTTTTAGTGGTGTTTAGCAATTTTATTGTTTCTAATTTACTTTTAATGCGTTTTAAGTTTTCTCTATTTACTTTATTAGTTTCTTTTTGTTTTGCCCATTTTGATTGCGAAAAACTAACCTTCTGAAGGAAAGAAATACTACTCTCAAGATTTATTTCCTCATCGAGAATAAGTGAATCTAATTCTAATTCTTTGCTATACTCACTATTTTTTATTACCTTCTCAATTGTCAAGTAATGTTCTTGAAGGGATTTTATATATTCTTCTAGATTATCATAGCCAAGATGTTTAATAAATTTTTCTATTTCGCTCTGAGACTTTTTGAAATCACTTATTTTTTTCTCTAGGTCACCATTTTTCTTAGAAATCGAATTCCCTACATTCACATACTTTTGAACCTCTTGGAATACAGAGTTTAACTCCTCTTCTTGCAACAATTGCATAAAAATCTCTCTTCTTTTTGCAGGAGAATTATGTCGAAGAAAATCACTGATGCTTTCTTGACCAAGCATATGTGTATTGAAAAATACATCGATATTTTTAGCCTTCGAAATAAACTCTTGCAATATCTGTTCATTAGAAACCTCTTGTAATTCTTCATATCCCATTAATACGTTAGATTTATATAATTTATCTTTTTCAGTTGTTCGTAGTACATTACTATTACTTGTTCTAATTATTCTCAAACCATCACTAAAAATTAGCTCTACATAAATTTCTCTCTTTGTGGAATTCCCGTGTATCGGATGATAAAACTTGAGATAATGGCTTCTCTTAATCTCATTTGCCTGGTAAGTACTACCGACATAAAATTTTTCTAATCTATATACATTATCTGTTAAGCACCATTCAATAGCCTCATAAAAGGAAGTTTTACCAAACCCATTGTATCCTTTAAATATGATTAAAGGAGCATCCAAATCATCATAGACATAGCATCTATCTTTATTTTCTAAATTTTCGCCGTACCCTCTAAAATTTTTGATTTTTACACATGATAGATACATACTAGTCCTCCTTTATTAAAGTATCTATATTTTTTATAAGAGTTCTAATAGAATCATAATCAATGGGTTTTTCATCTTCATCATTCTCTATTGGAGAAAATGTATTTAAAATTCTTTCTGGGAAAATTAATTGATTAAACTTGTGCTTTAACTCATCAAAATGTTCATATTGTAATATTATTTTTCTTGCAACGAATCTATCCCGTTCATATTCAGCTATACTAGAAGACTTGAACGCATGATTTTCCGAATCGATTTTATTTAATCCTATAACATACATATCCCAAAGAAACTTAGACATTGGAATTTTTTCATCTTGAACAAACTCTTTATTATTCACATTATTAATTTTATCCAGCATTTTTCTTCTAAGCCCTGGCAATCGTGTGATTACCGTATCTATATCTTTTAACAATTTTATTTCACAAATTATCAGGATTTTATCCTTATCTAAATTACAAATTCTACAATTTGGTAATTCTTCAAATAACACACTATTGATTAAACCCAACTCTTTTATTAATTCATCCATTATTATTTTCCTTTCTTAAAGCTATTTGCAAAAGCACAGTCACCGTCTTGAGTCAATAGTTTTAAGCATGAAGTACACTTGTATTCAAACGATTGGAATAAACCTTGTTGTATTAAAGTACCGTAAGGTCTTGCAATATCAATTACAATATTTTCCTCTATACTTTTCTTGTCATATTTACATATGTTACAAGAATTCTCGAAAATTATTGTTTCATCCCCTATAGCATTTAGATATTCTGACTCCCGTAAACTATGCTCTATAAAAGAAGTAATTAAGGTTTCCTCATCTTCCCTATCACTAGAAGAAGGGGTTGTTCTTAATACAAAATCCCCAAAACCATTAAAGCCAATATTGTTAATTCCCTCTAAATCAATTAGTTCAACATCCCCAAGATTAGATTCCGAGGAGGAAGAAATTTCTGCCATAGCTTTAAAAAGATCCAATATGTTTAATGGATATGAATGTTCCGCACTCATAATAAAACGATTATTTACTTTCTTCTCTCCATGTAAACGTATTTCCTGAATCCATTGTTCAGTACATGCACCTAATACTTTTAAAATATGTTCTAATTGATCAGAAAATCCTTTTTTTATTAGTTTATTTTCATACTTAATTAATTCAGTTTCAATTTCTTTCATAGTCTTTACAAGCGAATCATTTTCAATCAGATCATTTATTGCATCTTTATGGCCTTTTACAATTTCACTTAACTCATTCACGTATAATACATGCTTTGTCGCGCTCGTGGTTGTATTTAGAAATGCATTCATTATTAAGTAACGGATATTTGAATACTGCTTAGAATCGAAACCAGGAAATTGTTTCGTTAATTTATTTTCAATATCATTATTTAACCGAATAACACTGTTATATTTCTCTATTTTTGCTGCAGGGAAATCAAAACTTACTTTTTTTGCAAATTCAAGTATTGTTATATCATCTAAAAGGTTCTCTTTTGGGATATATAAAGCATAGTCCTTTGGATTTTCATGTAAATAGTTAATCAAAGCAATTTTGACCTTAGGACTTTTAAGATGTGGATTATCATTTTCGTATTTTCTTTTAAATGTTGCATATTTTCCCTTAAAAGGCTCTTTTTCTAAATACTCATAGACTAAACAATCCTTAATATAATTAATGTAATCAAGTGGTTCAGGAAAAGTACTGTTATTCCAGTTTTTAAAGAAGTCCAAATTACTGTTAGATATAGGAACATTGGTATTTATAATAAACGATTCACCGACACGATTCACAGACTCCAGGTATGTATTATAAAAATTAAATATTGTATGCCTAATAGCCTCACTATATCTTGTAAAATAATCATTCTTATAGAACTTAGCCTCAATGTAACTATCATCACCCTTGTTAACTCTAATATCTGCACCATATTCGACTCCGACGTAGCCTTCTGAAAACTGCTCAGAGATTGAAACAAGCTCCTTACAGGCAATTAAGAGTTGGAAATAAAAACCAGCGATTGAATGTTTGACATCAGTTGATTTCCTGTCATTTAAACTCATTATTATCTCTTCTTTCATTTTAAAGTTACGTTAGTTCTTATCCTTCAATTATTGAAGAAATGATCATTACAAACCGATTTGATGGATATAAACTTTAGATTTATTAATAAACAAAATTAATTTTAGATAGCAAAAAAAAATTTGTATCTGTATAAAAAACCTTATTTATATAAAATTATACATTATATAAAAATATTGGTCTATGTTTCACCCATCAGATAATGGGCGAAATTTCATTAGCTCCTATAGCACAACTTTTTTTAATTTCGCCCATTTTTTTATACCTATAAGTGCACCAAGAATAGATGCCGCAAGTTTTAAAAACTTCACTTGGTGTCACAATGCTCAATCTTGTAAATTTAAATCCGGTCTTTCTTTTTTCCCCTCCCACTCTCTGGAATAACTTAACCTTCTTTTTTTTCCTTCATCGTTCTAAAATAATTTTGTGTATTGCTTTGATAATCCGCGTTAAAATGCTGGGAAATCCTCGCACTATCCACATTATTAACTGTTAAACTTTGTGCTCTCTTTCTAATATCCGTTTGAACAAGCGCAATATCATCAATAGATTTTACTTCATTATTTTTAAATCGTTCATACGTTATCATTGCTGCCCCTAACCAAACTGCTTGATTTACGGTTAGATTCATATAAAACACCTACTTTGATTCATTGAATTTTTATAGCATTAATTAAATTTTGGTAATGCCCCTCCATATAACTCAACTGCTTTTCATTTAACATAACTCGCAAAGCATCGTTTACATTCAAAAATACATGAGCTGTTTCATCTAATGATTGAGATATCACAATCTTTCCATTTAAATCAAACGAAATTAAATGTTTATCAAACAATGCATCATGATTCGGGCAAAGTAATAATCCATTATCCACATCAAGCCGTTCCTCATTTGTCGAAGCACTCCATGGTTTAATATGGCTCGCAATTAGAACGCGCGGATCTGTTACCCCACACAATGCACATTTACACTTACGTTCGATCAGTAACTTTTTAAACTTTCCCTGGCCTATACGTTTCAAGTACAATTAAACTAAGCAGAAAAGATACGGATAATGGAGTGGTGACAACTTTCAATCGCATTATGCAGCAATCAACATCAAATGATACACATTTTATAAATGCATAAAGATATAGAATGATTAAACGCGATTACCTATATGTATGACTTAACTTATCTTTTTTTCTTCTCAAAACTACATTAATTTCTATTTTAATTATTCTATTAACTGGATAGTGATCACATTGAACTTTGGCTGGAAAGGCACAATCAGAGAATTCCTACAACTTTTATTACACGACTTTGTTCAAACATTAACTTCTTATGTATATGGTTCACTTAGTTCACAGCAATGGCATGATGAACAAGAAAAAATTCAATCACAACAAAAAGCGTGGAAAGACTGCTTCGAAAAGCTGCAGCAAATTTTCCACAACTACAGTACTCTTGATGGCTGGCTCATTTTTGAATACACCATTTTGCGCGGTAGCGGTCGTCGTCCAGATGTACTTTTGCTACTTCCTGGACATGTACTTGTCATTGAGTGTAAAAGCTATAACGCCGTCAGTACTGCGGAATATTTACAAACTTCCCTGTATGTTCGTGATATCGAACATTACCTTCGACAGTACAGAAGCATTCACTTAAGGTAACAGGTGTATTACTACTGACAAACCATTCAAGTGATACACTGTTACCAAAAAATGAGTTCCAAGTGTACTTAGCATCTCAAAATAGCTTATGCAAATTAATTAATGGGCTTATTAAACAAAGTTCGAACAATACAATTTCAGCAGATCAATTTTTAGAAGGTACATATCAATCCTCCCCCTCTATGCTGGAAGCGGCACGTGCCATTTTAAACAATAAAGACTTACCGCGCATTAAAGCCGTTGATAGCAGTAACTTTGATGATGTATATAATACGATCCAATCCGTTATTGAGGAAGCACAGCAAACAAACACGCACCATCTCATTTTAGTTTCGGGTGAACCTGGTGCCGGGAAAACCTTTTTAGGCTTAAAGATCGCACATGCAACGCCAAATTCTGTTTATCTTTCAGGCAACGGTCCATTAGTTGAAGTATTACAAGATACGCTCAACAATAAGACGTTTGTTCAATCCCTTTACGGTTATAAGCGTGATTATTTACAACATGGCAAAACGCCTCATGAGCAAATCATCATTTTCGACGAAGCTCAGCGCGCATGGGATGCACAAAAAATGAATAGCCATTTAAGCGAACCAGATGTCATTATTCAAATTGCAAAAGCAAATAAACCTTGGAGTGTTGTAATTGGATTAATTGGTGATGGACAAGAAATCCATTTAGGTGAGGAAAGCGGATTAAGTTTATGGAATACAGCTATTCAAAACCAGGGTATTACCGTTCATGCAAAGCACGAAAACCTTTTATTTGAGAACGCTGAACGCTATGAACAACATGAATACTTACATTTAAACTGTTCATTACGTTCACATGCCGCGCTCAAATATTATGCTTTTGTGAATGCGTTGCTTGATGAAGATATTAAAAATGCTCAGCTGTTGAAGCAACCCTTGGAACAACAACGTTATCCTATTTTCGTGACAAACGACTTACAGCGTGCAAAAGAACAACTGCGAAACTTATATACAGGCGATAATAAAACATTTGGAATTTTATGTACTTCTGGTGCAGACCGTTCAAAACATGTTCCAGTAGTTCCATTCGGTGGACGTAATGTGCTACCAAAACCTGTGACAGCTTATTTTAATTATCCGAATAGCGATTATTACTGTAAAGAATTACGCTATGCTGCAACTGAATTTCAAACACAAGGTCTTGAGTTAGATACAGCTATTGTACATCGGGATGAAGATTTATACTGGCATAACGGACAATGGCAATACAACTACACTAAAGCGGGTGCTAAAAATCCACAAAAAATGAAACTTAATGCCTATCGAGTACTTCTAACACGCGGCCGTGATGCGACGATTATTTATGTTCCTAATAAACCAATATTAAAAGGTACCTGGGATTTGTTCATTCATGAATTAAAAATGCCGGTACTATAATTTTTCGGAGGGCCATTTATTAAAATCCCTTAATTAAATGTCGACATTTTCCCTGGTGAGTATTTGTAATAAACGAAATAAATATTAGCTACAGTGCAGTCTTACAGAATTCTAGCCACATGTATACTAAAAATAATCCACTTAATATAAATAAAAAATGCACTCATAACAAAAAGCTGCTCGAACAAATCAAGCAGCTTTTTCATCTATAATTGTGCTAGTTATAACTTACTCAGCATTATTTTCCTTATTACAAAACAACATTTTTAATGCCATATCAAATTTAGTTTAAGAAGAACGCCTCTAAATCATCTTCATTTTTTAAAATTTTATACTCTTCAACACCGACTTCTTGTGCTAATTGAATCGAAGCTGCAGCTAATGTTGCTTTATTCGCATTGAAGTCAAATGCAGCATCAATTAATGTGTTAAACCGTGCATACATTTCATCTATTTTTTGAATTATTTCATGATACGCATTATCTACTTTTGCTAGTAATCCTGCCATATACTCATCCATGTGATGCTTTAATGCAGCTTCTTTTTGACCGAGTTTCCCTTTTGCGATACCCCAAACGAAATTAGTCGTTACTGTACCGATAATCGCTCCGAGTACCGGTATTGGGATAAGTGTTTGTCCAATTGCGCCACCAATCGCTGCAATACCGGCTTCTAAACATAAAATTTGACCTTGAGTTACGACTTCATCTAAATCAATTTGACCTTTTTGATGATCTACTAAAAGCGAAGTAACTCCCATCGCAGCACTCGTAACTGCCCCTGCAAACGGAGCCGACAACGACGTTAAATTTGTCAAAGCATAAATTGAACCAGCTGTAACACCTGCTTTTGCACCAGCTTTTCCTGACTGTAGTCCAACCTCTTTCCAGTCATCAGCTGTAAAATCGGATAGCTTCGTACCAGATTTAACTTTTGAATAAATGTTTGTACATGCACTTACAGCTGTACTAATTGCTGCGGCAGTACCCGCAACCTTCATTCCTTCTTTTAATGAAGGGCCAGCATTTGCTTGTACTACCTCCTTTTTTTGCTCAGCCTCTTTATCGATTGCATTAATTTTTTGCTGATTTTCATAGACCATTTGTTCTTGGTTTTTTTGAAGCGTTTCGTGTGCTTTTCCTGTTTGTACTTCATCATATTTCGAAATCGATTGTTTTACAACATTATCAAATGAACGCCCTGTTTGACGTTCAATCTCATCTACTTTCTGTAGAATCGATCTAATGGACTTTTCACTTAAATCCGTAGGGTTTTGACCACTACGCAATGCTTGAATGATATCGTATTGATCTTTAGGAATTACATAATCCATCGCCTTATCTTGGTATTTATCAAAATGCTCTAACACACTGGACAAAGAATTATTCGTCCCGTTAATAAATTTCGACTGCGTCTTTACGCAGTTCAAAATAAAATCCTCTGGCGCTGTTCTTCCTACACCTTCAAACGTTGCAACATCTGCTTGACCGTTTAAAGCTGCTTTAGCGTTCCGAATATGCACCTCAAAGTTTTCAGCAATCTCACCATGCTTTGTTTTTTGAGAACCTAAATTATTTTCTGGTGAATTTAAAAACTGACGCATTTTAGTAAATTGCTGCAACGCCTTTTCAAAGTTTTCATTTTGAATTTGTTTTTCTTTTAACGAATCGCTAACAATTGAATCTAGCTGTTTTGCAATCGATTGACTTTTCCAAACATTAAATCCATCGACAGCAGCTGCAATAACTTGATCCTTCCACACTGTCATATTATTTTCCAATTTCCTTCATAAATAATTTAGATAAAGAAGATGTATTGTTAATTATGGCAATTAACTCTTGTCGTTGATCTGAAGAATATTGTTGGAATGAAGTAATACCTTGTGCAGAGTTCGTGAAATTCGTAATCATTTTGTATAATTCATTCATTAATTTTTTTGTTGCAGAGTTTAATTCAACAATTTCATATTGAACAGCATCAATTTTACGACGCTCTTTTACAATTTCTAATCTTTCTTCATCCGCTTTTATCGCAGCCTCTTTATTTTTTTTGCTTGCAAATACGCCACCTGCTACTAGACTTGCTGCACCAATGCCCCAGCCAATTGGACCAGCTAAAGCTAATAATGCGTTACCAGCGGCCATACCGCCACCTCCTGCAGCTAATGCACCACCACCAAGCCAAGCTAACGCAGCATTTGTTGCCGCTGCACCCGTTAATCCTGAAATTGCCGCACCGGTCGAAGCTGTTCCAAAAGTTGTAGCTATTGCCATGGCCGCAGTTGGTGCAAATGCGGCTGTTGCTACGCCAGCCGCTACACCTGCTGCCGTACCTCCACCTGCAATTTTTATCATTAATTTTTCATCATACGTAATTTCACTTAATGCTTTAAAGCTTGCAGTATTAATACGAATCGCATCGAATTCCTTGTCAAATTCTTTTGGTGTATTAGCAATTGAATTGATATAGCATTCTACATTTTCAATTACCTCTAATGCCGATGTACGTGAATTATGTAAATTCAACGCCGCTTTTTGTACATTTTTTTGTGCATTTTCATAATCAGTAACCTCTTTTTTTAACTTTTCAACAGCTTCTTTTTTTAAAGAACTATTAAGCATTCAATCACCCCAGAGTATAAATTGATATTATTTTACCATCATTTTGATAATATAAAAGGTTCTTCGTACCAAAATTTGTTTTTCTTGTACTTGACTAAAAATTATTAAATAGATAATTTAAATTCAAAGAAGCTGCCTGAATCCTATCAAGCAGCTTCTTATCTTATATTTCATAGTACTCAACTAATCCTTTAAACTATTTTCAATCCAAAGACAATCTACAAAAAACACCTTAGCTATAATTCCATCATCACTCACAAAATGAATTTTGCTCCATCCCCAGAAAATACCTTTGTTTTCGGATAGATTAGAACAATTCAATTTCATTTGTATTGTACTTCTTGGCATACGGATACATTTGATACATGTCTGCTTGAGAAATACTTTATTTTTACGAGGCTCATTTTTTAATAGTTTCCATTACGTATCAATAATAATCTTACGTTGCTACCCCAAAGTACAATATCTGGTCGTAAGTCAAACTGGCGCTCAAATAAATAATATTTTCGAGCAATCAATAACATCTTTCAGTCTATTAAATATTCGATTCCCGATTAAGATTATATGCTTCGACAGCTTTATCATAAATTTTTGTTTGAATAGAATAAGTAATTGTAAAAATTGCTATTATTACTGAAATCAAACCTAAAGTATTACCAAAGTTTACAATAAAAAGTTTTTCTGCAAATTCTATTATCCTTTCAACAATAGGGTCTTGAATCTGCATTGAAGATATTAACCATGAATAAAAATAACCAACTGAAAATATGTATACAATAAAATTTATTATAGCAGTATTTAAATATCTTTTTTGATCATAGATCTTTATAAATTTAGATATTTTTTTTATAGACAAATAATTTTCGGTTTGGTCTGATTCCTCTAAGAAAAACATTTTTAATATTGTGTAATAAACAACTATAAAACAGATCTTAAAAAATAACCACCATCCATACATGTATGCCAATAATGTAAATGCAACTATATAAACGATTGGATAGAAAAGTTGATCAGATTCACTTATATGATTTACTACTCCTAAACGAAATACAATTACACCAATCAAGACAAAAATACTTAATGCAACAAATATTTTGTAATCATTAGGTAACTTTTTATAATGTTCCATGTCAACTTTCAGTAATAGGATATTCGCTAATAAACAGATGAGATACACTATCGTCGTACCAATAATTAAAATCCCTGAACTATTGTTTGGGGTGAAAATTAATAGTATTGGCAAAAACAATAAACACATACAAAATAAATAATCATTTTTGTTCATTTCATTAAAGTAAAGTAAATGCTTTATTTTCCCCAATACAATTTCTCCTTTACATTCTTACATTGGTTAATTTATTAAGACAGAATACAGTCTTTTCAATAAAACTCTACAAGCAATACAAATAATATAGGAAAATAACTTGAAAATACCACAATGTTTTCCCAGAAATTTCAATTCACCTTATCTTTTACACACTCTAAAAATATTTAATCCGATAATTTACTATCTATTATCGGACTAAATAGCATTAATTTTCAAACATCATTAAATTTTTCATGATTACCGATAACCATATACGGAGCCCCATAAATTATGAACCCAAGTTACGCTTTTTAAAATCTTTTATCTTTAGAACCATTTTCGACTGTGAATTATCATTAAATATAGCTGGATCAACACCACAAATTTCACCGAGCATTTTAGGTGTAAGATATAGTTGATATTGTTCCGCTAATTTCATAGGTATTTCATAACCTTTTAAAATATTTTCATCCATTAATAATTCTAGAGACTGCTTAAATGCTACTGGTAATGTCATTTTTGTATCTAAATCAAAAGGCTCTGGATTTCTCCATTTTCGATAATGCATTTGTTTATATAATTTCATTTCCTGCTCAGCATTGATTAAACTAAGGTCTCTCGCCCGTTTTATCATAGCAGCCATTGATACATTCCATTTCTTTTTTAAATTGTAATAGGTTTCTATTTCATCCACAATTAATCCACTTAATTCCTCTCCAAATGAGACACTTGGCATTAAAAAAGTAGAGGCAAATTTATTTGCTTCATCTTCCATTACCTTATATTCATCTTTATCTAATTCTTGTGGGTTTAAATGCTGATGGAGGACCCAATGCCCTATTTCATGAGCAATGCTAAATTGTTGTCTAAAAAATGAACTTCTTTCCCCAATAGTAATAATAAAATATTCTTTACCATTGATTGAGTTCATACTACTAAATGCATCTACCTTATCTTCTTGATAATCCATATTTATAACAGCGAAGCCCATCAATTCCGCTACCTCTACAATATCATGTATTGGAGCAGTACCTAAACTCGTCATTCCCCTAATATCTAGAGCAATTTCTTCATAATTATCCATTAACTCATACTTTGAGCGATCTAGTAATTCTGGAAAATCAATAAACTGTTCTAAAAAATCCCTTACTATTACAGAATACTTTGTAGAAATAGTAGCAGGCTCTTTTGATTTCTGAGTTGCAGTTAAACGTGATCTAAAAAAAGTGCCTTCATTAATTATGGTAAAGGTTTCTTCTGAATAGAAGAACTCTCTGGGATATCCTAGTATATCAGTCAGTAGTAATGATTTTTCAAAACTAGGATCGCTTTTACCACTTTCATATTTAGAAACCATTTGTTTTGTGACATTTAACTTCTCTGCTAAATCAGTAATCGATAACTTGTTATAAAGTCTCGCTTCCTTTAGTCGTTGTCCATTAAATATCTTTCTCATAATGCTATCTCCAAACTATTTCTATTTTTTCAATTGTACAATTCTCTTTTTAGCTGGCTCTTTAAGGTCTTTTTCAATTTTACTTTCCTTAGTACCAGCATTTACATTATCATTTCCTAATACTAATTGATAGTTTGTATCGATTAGCTGTGTTAATCCTTGTTCCCAAACTAATTGATTTTTGGCGTTGAAAACGTAAGCTCTGACAGTAGAAATAAAAGATACATCGAACCCAAAAACTATAACTCGAGATGGATTTTTTTCAAATAACTGTAGCATTTCCCTTGCCTCATCGATGTCAAATTTGCTTTCATGCTTATTTGATGCAAATAAATTTAACGAAGTCTGTTCAGATAATTGACTCATCATATTATAATGCCCGTTAAATAAATTTAATAATCTCAGGTAATGACTATCATTGCCATTACATATAATTTTCTGTAAATTTTTCTCTGCAAAAAACACATATAATTCATTTTCAGGACCCACAATGGATAATGCTTCCCAAAGCTTTCCACGTTTAATTTTCCAATATTTCAAATCAAACTTCTCAGCTATTTTTAAAATAGTATTATATTTTAAATCCCATTTATGCTGATGTGAACTATTTTGAGTACCTTTACCAGATTCATTTAAAATAGATTGTAAATATAGCTGGCGCATTTCCGGGTCTGAATAAACTAAACCGTTTACAATATCTTTTAAAATTTTATCTTCTAAACTTATCATCTTCCAACCTCCTATCATACATACTATTTTAGATTATATTCAAAAAAAGTCAACTTCGCTAGTTTTATAGTTATAAAAAACATTTATTAAGGTATCGATACTATCAAATATCCTATCTAACAAATTCATTAACTAATTGCACCATTATTAAAAAATTGAAGGCATTATAAAAGGATATTACTCAATAGTTAACCCCTGAGCAATATCCCTTTCCTTTGGGAAATCATTTATAAATTATGAGTTTTAAAATACTGAACCAGAAATCCTTATACTGAATAATCAAACAATAGAAAAGCTAGGATTATTAATTTTTTCAGAAGAAGAACTCGGTATAACAGTATTGTTGCAAAACTGATAAATTTTAATCCATATACAAAGAAAAAAACTCTTTTTAACGCCAAAAAGCTTTCCTAAAACGAATTCTTCTAATATAAACTTTGAAGATTATTTAAAAAATGATTTGGATGATTCTACAAGCGAATTATTTTCAAGTACATACTGATTTAGTAGATAATAATCCATCGTTTTCAAACCTTCCTTAAGAGTATAAGCGGACTGTTCTAAATTTTGGTAAAGTGATAATAACTCTTGTTGCACATTCTGAGTTTCTACTATTCCTGAATGCGATTGTACTTCCGCTGCTTGTCTCTTAATCTCTTGTAAAGTAGTTTCTATCGTTTCTAATGCAGATGTAGCATCCCCCGAAATTCCAGCATTATATGCCTGCAACAATGTATTGCTTGATTTATAGAAATAATTATTACAATAATTAGAAATCCATTTTACTTCATCATTTACACTATGAAATGAAGATAAAAAAGGAGATTGATTATTGCCGTCAATAATGCCCTCTAACCCAATCTCATTTATTACATCAGAAAAACTTCGTGAAGTTATCACTTTTTCCGGAATATTCAATCCAACCAACAGTAAAAACGTTTACAACTAAAGTTTTAATAATACTAGCAATTGTATTTCTTTTGGTATTATGTTTAGTAGAAAGGAACATTCCTAACAATGCTCCTGCTATCAAACCCCCTAAATGTCCTGTAATTGATATATTTGGTACAGTAAATGTCATAATAATTCCTATGATGAGCATGCTAATTATTGATTGGCGATTCACGCTAGAAAGTTGCTGATGTTGCTTCACAATCAGTGCAATATAAATCCCTAACATTCCATATCCAGCGGCGGACGCTCCAGAGGAAATAACATTCGTCTCAAATATTAGCGTCACTAAACCACCAGCAATTCCCGTCAAATTATAAAGCAACACAAATTTAAATGTACCATATAGTTCCTCTAAGAATGGTGCACATATGATAATGAACGAAATATTTAACATTATATGTATCATTCCACCAATATGCTGATAAGTTGCTGTAAGTAAATATGGAAACTCCGACCAATCTTTATTCGCTGAATATAATGCACCAAACCTACGTGCCGTTTCATAATCCGTTGCTCCATCACCTAACACATATGTTAATAAATGTAATAATACGGTTATAAAAATAATCGTAGAAGTAGCAGTTATGATAGCTAAAGCTACAGGGCTTGACGGTGTCGCACTACAAAATTTAGTGATGTGCCTATATCTAATAAAAACAGCGGATATATACAATCAGCTGTTGAGGCAGGAATTATTAATGGATATGGAGATAATACTTTTAAACCAAAAGCAAAAGTAACGCGTGGTCAAATGGCAGCGTTCATCGCTTGAGCATTTGACCCACCTAAAGGAAATAAAACTTTTAATGATGTGCCAAGAGGACATTATGCATATGAAGCAGTTAAACAATTAGCTGCTGCAGGCATAACAACAGGATACAATGACGGCACTTTCAAACCAGAGGACAACTTATCACGTGCTCACATTTCAGCTTTTTTAGCAAGGACAATTAAATACCAGGTTGAACAAGAGAATAACACGTCAGAAACAACAACTGAACAAAAAATAACAATCTCCGAAGAACGCCTTTGGGATTATTTAGATTCTCCTTATGATTTTAATGGGGATTTGAGAATCAGAGTTGAAGATGTTTATTTAACCTCGGAATTTTTAAGGGTTATTGTTCATTATACTAATAACGGTGTTTATGGCGGCGGAATATATGATGCTTCAACAAAAATAAATGACAAAGATGCATATGATTTTGAGTTTAATTATAAAATGAAAGAAAAATACGGCTCTAAGGATGCACCTGCAGTAATAAATTTTTTAGATGGTACAGTAACAAACATTCAGTACTTTAAGCCATCCATAGTCGAAGGAGACACTGCTACTTTTACTTTTAGTTTTGGCGGTAAACATTTCACATTTAAAGATGTAAAAATACGACAATAAAAAAAGCCCAGGCTCAAAATTTGAACTGCCCCCCGTCAAGTAGACAGCGGAAATAATAAAAAATGTATTAAGCGGCTTGAGCCCTAAATTCTAAAGGACTCAAGCCGTTTAATCGTTTCTGATAACGATCGTAATTATAAAAATGA
>NZ_JBWHYQ010000014.1:0-173281 GCF_056322905.1 Lysinibacillus sp. G1-3 | reverse complement strand
CCTGATAAGCGTGAGGTCGATGGTTCGAGTCCATTTAGGCCCACCATTATTCCGAAGTAGCTCAGTTGGTAGTAGCACCTGACTGTTAATCAGGTTGTCGCAGGTTC
Organism: Lysinibacillus sp. G1-3; assembly: GCF_056322905.1. Taxonomy (NCBI): domain Bacteria; kingdom Bacillati; phylum Bacillota; class Bacilli; order Caryophanales; family Bacillaceae; genus Lysinibacillus; species Lysinibacillus sp. G1-3. Next base: position 173,174 of record NZ_JBWHYQ010000014.1, on the reverse strand, counting down.
GAGTCCTGCCTTCGGAGCCATTTTTTTGTGGGGAAGTACTCAAGAGGCTGAAGAGGCGCCCCTGCTAAGGGTGTAGGTCGGGTAACCGGCGCGAGGGTTCAAATCCCTCCTTCTCCGCCATTGGCCCGTTGGTCAAGTGGTTAAGACACCGCCCTTTCACGGCGGTAACACGGGTTCGAATCCCGTACGGGTCATACTAAAATACAGTAGATGTAATTTACATCTACTGTATTTTTTTGTATTTCCAAATGGTCCAAAGGTGGCGAATGTAATACTATTTGTCTTTAAGATACACTACAAAAATAGCATGTTACTTTTCATGTCTTTTTATTGCTAGTACCCTAATGGGATATAAAAGGTGTTTTGTGCACGTACTTTGCATTATCAATATGATCAATGATAAAAGTGGCTATATCTTGATTCGTAATTTTTGTACCAGGCATATCAGTAAGATTTTCCTTTATCTGATTAGATGTTAAGCTATCTTTCACAAATGGTAATCTAAGTAGTGTCCATTTAATTTGTTTATTATTTAATAAAAGTTCCCATTCCAATTTTTTATCCTTCATCATTTTCGGAAAGATAACTTCAAACATCTTTGCTCCAAAACGATTCATCATGCTTTTTTTGTCCTCTTTTATCGTTAGAGAACCACCGGAAACACCTATATATCGACTAATGTTTAAATCTTCCATCACATTAAAAATAGTAGCTGTAACTTTACTATAAATAGGTTCCTCTTTAGGTGGTTGACCAAATGTATTAATAACAACTTGACAATCTTTAAGAAGTTCTCGAATGCTTTCTATCTCTTGAACCTGTCCTTTTACTATTTCAATTTTATCATTTTTATATAGTACCTTCTCCGGGTTCCTAACAAGCATCCGAACATGATATCCTTTTTCTATTGCACGAGCTGCTATATGCCTTCCTACTTTCCCTGTTCCTCCAATTATCGCAATTCTACTAGGGTTATCCATTTTAAACCTCCAATTGAATATACTAGTACATATACGATGAATCTCATTAATAGGTTTCAAACTTTTCTTTTTCTATTAAGTTATTTTCCAAAAGATTGTTGCTGTTAAAACAAAAAGGCAGATTTAATCTACAAAATGTGTAGAATAAATTCCGCCTTTTTGTTTTTTTAACTAAAGCCCCGTTTTAGGAAAAACAGCGATGCTTTTTAAACAATCGTGCCTTTTTGTGGAATACTTGTATACGAAATAATCTTGAAAAGTTCTTAGGGAGCTTAATCCTCTTCCTCTTGAGCAAAAGATGCAGCGATATCATCACGTACACCAGACAGTTTCTTCTTATCACCATTTGGATACACAATACTCCACAACGCATAGCCATTGTAACGCTCTGTGTAATTTTCACCTTTAACGGAATTTACTGCGGCAATGGCAGCGGCTGAAGGACTACTATATTCTTTTCCTTCAAAAAGGACCTTGCCACTTGTTAGGTCGATTTCTGCCTCTCTTACGGCACCTCCATAAGTAGCTTCTAGATTTTTTTCGTCTTCATTTAGTTGTGAATACAACTCTTTCCAAGAGATATTTGATTTACGAATCGGAGAAGATGTTTTGGCCGTCCTTTTTTCAGGTGTCTCATTTTTAACCGCATCGAATATCTCATCTAATACATCTTTATACTTATCGTATATTGCTACACACAACTCATCATTTACTCTTGCCATCGGCTTATTCACTCCTTTATAGACCATACGAAGATTATGTATATATTCTTCTAAAATATTTTTATTTGCTGTTGTAATTTTGGGGTGATTCAAGCAAGGCAATATGACGAAATCATATAACTCTTGATAATCAATTTGAATAAACTCGGGACATTTTGGTTTTACCGTGGCATCTGGAGACAAAAAGACCTTTAATTCATATGTATACGAGTCATCCAATTGTTTTAAGATTTTCGTATAGGTTTCGGTCTGGTCTTTGTTTTCTCTTGCCAACACCTTATTCTCCACAATGATTTTCACCAGATCGTTCGTCAAACATAAATCAAATCGAGCCCGTAATTCCTGGTTTGTCTCTGGATCGACCGCAGACTCCGATACCTCAGTTGCCACTTCCATTTCCTCTAGTTGGAGTGAGTCCGATTCGATTAAATCAAAATCAATAACGGTTTTCGCATTTGAGACATTTTCCTCAGAAATATAGTAGAGAAAACGCTTCAGTGGGAACGTCCCTAAATTTAACGAAGACGTTGGTGAAAGCAACCAACTGATAAAAGAGCTGTGCATCGTTTCGCGGTGTCCAAAACCCAATAATTGAAACAAGCTTTGTTTTTCAAAAGATTCTTGTAAACGCAAGAAATTAGAATCACTAATCAACTGATTCAGCTTGGTTTTCAACTCTTTCTCATTTCTTATCATATTCTAACCTCTCAAACTCAGTAGATTTAAAGTATCGAAAACTATTATAGCAATAATCTTTTCGAAAACAGCCTTGTAGTATTTTTTTGTGATGCTATAAGCTAAGATAAATATAGAAACAAAAGTAGGGGGATGGAGATGGAAAAATTATTATGGACAAACAACCAACAATATTTGTTGCAGAAGAACGTAGAACAAGTAGTACCTTTTCTACATCATTTTTCATCAGAACAAGTAAACCGTGTTGGTAGATTTCAACGTACATATGAGAAATTTGAAAGCACACCATTGCGAAGCTTAAATGCTTTTGCATCACTAGTTGGCGTACAAAGTATTTTTGTAAAAGATGAATCATATCGATTTGACTTAAATGCATTCAAAGTATTGGGTGGTGTTTATGCAATTGGGCAGTATGTTGCCAAAAAGTTAGATAGGAATATTGATGAGTTATCGTTTGAGCAGCTTAAATCACCAGAAATAAAGGAGCAGCTAGGAGACTTAACATTTATTTCAACGACCGATGGCAATCATGGTCGTGGAGTAGCTTGGGCTGCTAGAGAGCTTGGTTTGAAAGCACGCATTTATATGCCAGCAGGTAGTGCTGAGGAGCGCCTCCAAAATATTAAAAATGAAGGTGCATATGCTGAAATAACGACAATGAATTATGATGATACAGTTCGTTATACTTCACAACTAGCAACAGAAAATGACTGGGTAGTTATTCAGGATACGATGTGGGAAGACTATGAGGAAATTCCTTTATGGATTATGCAAGGCTATACAACGCTAATAAAAGAAGTCGCTCTGCAGTTGGAAAAAGCACCTACCCATGTATTTTTACAAGCTGGGGTTGGATCTTTTGCAGGTGCAGTTGTAGCTTTCTTACAACAATACTATGAGCAAGAGATTACATTTGTCTTAGTTGAGCCTTTTGTAGCGAATTGCTATTATGAAAGCTTTAAAGCAGGAGCTGAGCAATTTGTAACGGTTGGTGGAGAGATGCAAACCATTATGGCAGGTCTTGCTTGTGGTGAGCCGAATCCACTAGCTTGGGATTTATTAAAGACTTATACGAAGGTGAGTATTTGCTGTGATGAGGAAATTGCCGCTACAGGTATGCGCATTCTTGGGAATCCACTAGCAACAGATGCAAGAATTATTGCTGGAGAATCTGGAGCTGCCCCAGTTGGATGTTTTTATGAGTTGATGATGAATGAGCAATATATAGAACTGAAAGATACATTACAAATAGATGAAAATTCTCGTATATTGTTTATTAACACTGAAGGTGACACAGATGTAGAAAACTATAGAAATATTATGTGGCATGGGAAATATGCAAACATTTAACTTATTATAGCGGGTGTCCAAACACCCGCTATAATAGAACCCCACGTCCTGTGGCAATCTATCTGTGCGAAAGCGACAGCGACACGGTTTTAACTGTGCGAAAGCGAAGCGACAGCAACAACAACAGCAACAACACACGACTGAGGGACCTACTTCATGCTGCTGACGCTGCGTTAGCACTACGCTGTCGCACAAAAAACATCTGTTGGCCCAAAGCCGATTTCGGACGCAAATAACCAAGGCATAATTGATAATGAGCAAACTAGTGATAATAAAAATTCTAGTTTGCTTTTTTTATACGCATGTATTGAAGGATGAAATTTGAAAGACTTATGCAATTTATATAAGTTGATCTTCGTTACGACTGGGCGACTCCTTCGTGACCAACATCGGTGCCGCTGCCGCTTCGTTAGTACTATGCTTTCGCGCAAAAAATATCTGTTGGCCCGAGACCCTGAAGCGAAGCGAATGTTTTCTGTGCGAAAGCGTAGCGACAGCAACAACAAATGGTTTCTGTAGCGAAAGCAAAGCGCCCAGTCTGAACGGAAATCAACCACACTTATGGCGAGGAACAAATTTTTTTATTTTTTTCCTTGACCTTAACGTTGCGTAAAGATTTACAGTAGTAGTAGAGGGGGTGAACAGTGTGGAATTTACGATTCAAGAGCTTGCTCAATTATCCGGAGTTAGCACAAGAACACTACGCTATTACGATGAAATTGGATTACTGAAGCCAGCAAGAACCAATGAGGTGGGCTATCGATTTTACGGACAGTTTGAAGTTGATATGCTCCAGCAAATTTTATTTTATAGAGCATTAGATATGAAGTTAGCGACCATTAAGGAAATTATTCAATCGCCAAATTTTGAACATACAGAGGCACTCAAAACCCATCGTACGGCTTTACTGAAACGCAAGGAACAGCTTGAAAAGATATTACAAACAGTGGAAAAAACCATTCAATCTATAGAGGAGGAACAACCAATGGCAAATGAAGAGAAATTTAATGGATTTAAAGAGAAACTAATCGAGGAGAATGAAAAGCAATATGGTCAAGAGGTTCGTGCAAAATATGGTGATAAAACGGTTGATGCATCGAATGCGAAGCTAATGAATATGACGGAAGACCAGTATGAGGCTATGCAGCAGCTAGAACAGCAATTATTTGCTCGTTTAAAAGAAGCGATGGCAATCGGCGATACAAACAATGATGTGGCAATGGAAGTAGCAGAGCTTCATAAACGTTGGCTTAGCTTTTCGTGGGCACAATATTCTAAGGAAGCACATGCAGGTATAGCACAGATGTATGTAGCGGATGAACGCTTTTCAGCTTATTACGATGAACGTGTTGCTGAAGGAGCAGCGCAATTTTTACATGATGCCATCCAAAATTTCACTTTAGCGTAATTATAGCTGACGTTTCGCTTTCGCTATAAAAAACGTTTACTAAATGAAAATAAATATACAAAAAATAAGTGATTCCTTCTCATGCTTTCATGTTTTAGAAATATTAATTTAGGAAAAAATGAAGGCATGAGGAGGAGATTTTTTTGAACCCACAAGTAATGGAAAAATTGAAAAAGCAATTAGAGCAGGAGCTACAGGAAATAGAACAGCAACTGGAGGAATCAGAGCGTCCACAAGCGACAGAGCTATCTAATTATGATAATCATCCAGCTGACAATGCGAGTGATTTAACGGATCAGCTAACGGAAATGGCGATTGATGAACACCGTGGTGACGATGCTGAAGAAATAAAGGCTGCACTACAAGCGATGGAGGACGGTACATATGGTAAATGTGCTGTATGTGGTGAAGAGATTCCGATTGGTCGCCTAGAAGCTATGCCGAAAGCATTGACATGTGTTGAGCATGCGGAGCACAAAGAAGATAATTTAAGGCCAGTAGAGGAAGATGTATTGTCTTCAACCCCAAAATCAGATGATTTCATAGAACTTGAGGAATTTGGCTCTTCCGATACACCACAAGATAAAAGTTAGTAAGCATTTTCACTCACAGGCAGTATAATAGCTGTATGGGGTGAGAATATGGATATAATTGATTTACACTGTGATGCTCTATTGAAATTAACAACTTTAGAAGCGGCAAAATTTGAAGATGATGCACGTTTGCATGCCAATCGAGAGAGATTACATTTAGGGCGGGTTAAGGCACAAGTATTTGCTATTTTTATAAACCCTAACATTCCGCAAAGCATGCAATTTTTAGAGGCGGTGCGGCAAATTGAAGCCTTCCATACACATGTATTACAAACTGAGGGCATGGTGCATATTACGGATTGGTCCCAATTAGATACTTTAGCTCCGCATGAAATTGGAGCCATTTTAAGCTTAGAGGGCTGTGGCCCAATCGGTGAAGATTTAGCAAAGCTTTCTGCCATATTAGACGCAGGTGTAAAGCTTGTTGGTCTAACGTGGAATGAAGAAAATGCTGTAGCCCACGGTGCTGAACAGGATGCAAGCCTTGGTTTAAAATCATTTGGTAAAGAAGTTATAAACTTGCTAAATGAGAGGGATATTATTATCGATGTCTCCCATTTAAATGAACAGAGCTTTTGGGATGTTTTGCCACTAGCGAAGCATCTAATTGCTAGTCATAGTAATGCACGTGCAATTTGTGATCATCCTAGAAATTTATCGGATGCTCAGGCGAAAGCACTTGTCGAGCATGGCGGTCATATACATGTCGTATACTACCCGACTTTTATCCGAGACAATGCTAAGATAGATGATTTAGTAGCGCATGTGAAGCATCTAGCGAATATAGTAGGGGTAGAGCACCTTGGACTAGGTTCAGACTTCGATGGTATAGATGTTACTGTCAAAGGATTAGCGCACGCAGGAGAGGCACAAAATTTGTTAGAGGCATTACGTGAACATTTTTCAATCGAAGAAGTTTGTGGTATTGCAAGTAATAATTTTCGACGCTATGTAAAAGATGCAGCAACCTTTTAAGGCTGCTGCATCTTTAATGATGGGTCATACTAATAAAAGAAATATTGAATCAATAAACCGATTCCTAAGAGGAAGCCGAAGAATGTATTTGTTTGCGCTGTAAATTTCATCGCAGGCATCACTTCTTTAGCTTCTTTTTTATCGCGGAAAATTTGAATCGCACGAAGTGGTTTTGGAACACTTAAGAATATGATTAGAGCCCAAAAGGTAATACCATCAATTGCTACAAGAGCGATTACCCATAAGTACGAAATGATAAAAAAGCCAGATAGGACAGAAATGGCATTGTCTCGGCCTACTAAAATAGCAAGCGTTTTTCGACCACCTTCTGTATCGCCAACGATATCACGAATGTTGTTGGACAGCATGATTGCCCCAACTAAAATCATACTAGGTATTGAAAGTAAAACAGCATCAAAAGTTACTGTAAGTGTTTGAATATAAAAGGCGATTAAGATAATACCCATCCCCATAACACCGCCAGATACAAGTTCTCCAAATGGTGAATAGGCTATAGGGTAAGGTCCTCCAGTATATAAAAAACCGATCAGCATACAAACAAGTCCTACGGCAGCAAGCCACCAAGAGGTAGAGGCACATATGTAAATGCCAAGCAGCATAGCGATTGCATAAAAGCTTAAGGCAATCATCATAATAGTTTTTGGTTGAACACCGTGACGTACAATCGTTCCACCGATACCGACAGAATTTTCGTTGTCTAGTCCTAATTTGTAATCGTAATATTCATTGAACATATTTGTTGCTGCTTGTATAAGCATACTTGCAATGAGCATAGCAAAAAATAGTCCATAATCGATTGTTTGTTTTTCAATTGCCAAGGCAATCGCTGTTCCTAAAAATACTGGAACGAATGAAGCGGTTAAAGTATGTGGACGTGTTAAATGCCACCAAACTTTAAAACCCCTATCAGCTTCAATGACTTTGGTCATAAGGTCTTTCTCTCCTTCAAATGTTGTAGACTATTCTTATTTTATACGAAGAATGAGAAATTGGATAGGTTCACAGCTTATTATATACAGTTCAGATCAATTATGCCTTGGCATAATTGCGTCCGGAATCGGCTTTGTGCTTGCACAAAGAACTCCTTTCCGATTACGTGACATCCGCCGGGGGCTTTTAACTTCTTTCAGCGGCTGTTTGGACACCCGCTGAAAAGTAGCTTAAATCCGCATTCATCTCACCACCTATAGAGGAGGGAGACTTCTGTACCTGTCGCTACGCTTTCGGTACAAAGGACATTTGCTGAAAGAAGTTAAAAAAAATGATACAATAGAACATGCATTTATGAACTGAAAACAATAATTAAGATAATAGCAACAGTACAAAGAATAAGCTAGCAAAATAAAATGACAGCTATTTTAACAATATAAATATGATGTGGTAAAAGTACAAACACTCACTTTATTATGCAAAGGTTTGTCCAATTTGTGTTATAGAAAAGCCAAAGCAGTTAAAATTTATATTGAAAGTTAGAGCGAGTACAAAACATACCGTGCGTCATTCATTATGTACATTGCAACAACGGAGGTAATTTTCATGCAACAGAAGTGGTACCAAGCCACAGAAGTAGAAGTGGACTCTTTGGGCCAAAGCCTTCATTTTTATATGGAAACAATTGAAGTAAGTCGCTTATCGGCGCTCGCATTTTATGCGGCGGGTGAGGAACATTATAAAGGTGAACGATTTTATTGGCAAAATAGAGAAAAAACAATGACATTAGTAGGGCTAGGACATGCCTATACAATACAAAATAACGCCAAAAATGATCGCTACGATGCAGTAGAAGCGGAATGGAAAAACTTAACGAAAAACTGTGTTAAGGGACAAAGTGAGCTACAGCCAATTTTATTTGGCGGATTTACATTTGATCCACAAAATAATGTTGCTGGGGAGTGGACAGACTTTCCAGAAGCTTTTTTTGCGCTCGCAACATATCAGCTTGTCATACGTGATGACAAAGCATTTGTAAGTATCCATCTTCTTTCAAAAGATGGGCAAGCAGAGCCTCAGTTTGACGCGTTACGAAAAGAGCGAGATCATTTAATTCATGCTGCGCAGGTAAAAGAAGTGAAAACGTATTCAAAGCCTGAAATCACAAGTTATTTTGAGCCATATAAGGAACCATATTTAGCTTCGATTGACCAAGTAACAGCATTGATTAAGCAAAAGAAGGCAGATAAAGTTGTTATTGCACGCTCTCTAGCATTGCAATTTAAAGAAGAAGTTTCTTCACCACAAGTATTATCACAAATTATTCATGAGCAGCCAGAGAGCTATTTATTTGGTTTAGAGCATCAAGAATTATTGTTCTTTGGTGCGTCCCCTGAACGTCTTGTAAAAGTAGAAAAGGGCCGCGCCTTTTCATCTTGTGTGGCAGGTTCTATTAAACGTGGTAAGACAGCAGAGGAAGATGAAGCCTATGGACAAAGCTTATTAAATGATTCGAAAAACGGTGGGGAGCATCAATATGTTGTCGATATGATTGCGGAAACTTTCCGTAAAAATTGTGTCGAGATGAAAGTACCAGATAGCCCTCGCTTACTAAAGATTAGAGATATACAACATTTATATACACCTGTTGAAGGTCAGTTGAATAATGAGGCAACTATATTACAACTGACAAAGTCTTTGCATCCAACGCCAGCTTTAGGCGGTGTGCCAAGGAAAGAGGCAATGGCAGCTATACGTAAGTATGAGCCTATGAATCGTGGACTTTACGCAGCTCCAATTGGTTGGGTAGATGCTGAAGGTAATGGGGAATTTGCAGTGGCCATTCGTTCTGCTGCTTTAGTTAAGGATAAGGCTTATTTATATGCTGGTGGCGGTATAGTAGCAGATTCAGAGCCACAATCTGAATATGATGAAACATTAGTGAAATTCCGTCCAATGCTTCGTGCGCTAGGAGGACAATTACATGAGTGAACGAGAAATATTAACGGATTATGTTTATAAAATGGTAGCGTCACTAGTGCAAGCTGGTGTTGAAAACGTTGTTGTCAGCCCTGGCTCACGTTCTACACCTTTAGCTTATGCATTTGCTTCAACGAAACAGCTCCATATGTATCGTCAGGTTGATGAGCGATCTGCTGCCTTTTTTGCGTTAGGAATTGCAAAGGCTACCGCAAAACCTGTTGTTCTTTTATGCACATCGGGAACAGCTGCGGCAAACTATTTTCCTGCCATTGTTGAAGCAAGCTATGCCCGTGTACCGTTAATTGTAATCACAGCTGATCGTCCGCATGAATTGCGAGAGGTAGGTGCACCACAGGCTATTAATCAGCCGAATTTATACGGCTCCCATGTCAAGTGGAGCGTGGATTTCCCGTTGGCAGATGATGCAGCACCAACATTGCCGTTTATCGAGCGTCATATCGCACGTGCGGTAGCGATTGCAATGAGCGCACCATTTGGACCAGTGCATATTAATGTACCGTTTAGAGAACCTTTGTTAATTGATTTTCGAAAGGAACTTCCTGAAGCGACATTTAAGCACAGTAGTATGGGTCAGTTAATACCTTCCAAGGCGACTCAACAAGAGTTATCGGAGATTATACGTGCAACTAAAAAAGGCTTTGTTATTATTGGGGAGTTAGCACTTGGTACAGATTTAACAATGATGTGGGAGTTTGTTCGCCAATTAAAATGGCCGGTCATTGTCGAGAGTTTATCTAATATGCGCTCGTCTGTCCCAGAGGATTGTCTACCATATATGATCACAACGTACGATGCAATTATGAAGAGCGAAGATTTTAAAGCATTAGTTAAACCAGATACGGTACTACGTTTAGGAGCACAGCCTGTTTCTAAATTTATTATGCAATTTATTACTAAATCGCAGCCAGATGCTTATATTGTGGTCGATGAAGATCCGATGTTCCGTGATGCTACAGGTGCGTCTACTCATTTTGTTCATGCAAGTATTGGCGAGTGGCTCACGCAATTAGAAGTCTCTAAAACAGCACTAGAAGCAGCGTATTTAGCTGAGTGGCAAGATGCTAATGATATAGCACTAGAGTATATTGAACACTATTCTGATGGTGCGATTGATGAGGGTGCAATGGTAAGTCGATTACTCAAAATGATTCCTAATGGTAGTGATATTTTTGTAAGTAGCAGTATGCCAGTGCGTGATATTGATACGTTTTTAATGGCAACACCAAAAGATCTTCGTATTATTGCGAATCGTGGAACGAACGGTATTGATGGCGTCGTATCGACAGCAATGGGCTTTAGTCAAGGAAATAACCGCGAAACCTACTTGCTTATTGGCGATTTAGCCTTTTTACATGATGTCAATGGGTTAATTGCTTCAAGATACCAAGAATGCAACCTAACAATAATCGTTATGAATAATGATGGCGGCGGTATTTTCTCTTATTTACCACAATCTACAGTCGAGGCACATTATGAAGATTTGTTCGGGACACCAACTGCCCTAGAATTCTTCGATATTGCCAACATGTACGGAATGGACTATATACGTGTAGACGATATTTCAGAGCTATCAGTAAAGTTCACTACTATGAAGAAACGACCAATGCGCTTAATCGAAATTTTCACGAACCGAGAGGAAAATGTATATGCGCATCGAGCGTTGTGGAATCGCATTAATGCGGGGCTAAAAGCATGGCAAAGCTAATGATTCGTGGACTTGAAACGAGCGTGGAAATCTGGAATGAAGAAGCGGAGCAAACGCTCGTTGCATTGCATGGTTTTACAGGAAGTACGGCTACATGGAAAAATTTAGCGAAAGCTCTACCTAATGTACGAGTTATTGCCATTGATTTAATTGGACATGGTCAAACGGCAATACCTCAGCAAATTAGTCGTTTCTCTATGCAAGAGCAAATCCAAGATTTAGAGGAAGTCTTTAGCCAATTAGAGCTAAAAAAAATTACGCTGCTAGGCTATTCAATGGGGGGAAGAGTTGCATTATCGTATGCAATCTCCTACCCTGAACGCATTGAAAAGCTAATTTTAGAAAGTGCTTCGCCAGGTTTACGAACGGCAAAGGAACGTTCTGAACGTTGTGAGAGGGATAACGCTCTCGCTGAAAAAATAATTAGTAATGGTTTGATATCATTTGTTAATGCATGGGAGACTATTCCTTTGTTTGAATCTCAAAAGCGTTTACCACACAATGTGCGAAAAGCGATTAGGTTCGAACGACTTTTTCAGAAAGAGGAAGGCTTGGCAGGTAGCTTACGAGGCATTGGTACAGGAAGCCAACCATCAAATTGGATAGCATTGGAGAATCTTGAATTTTCTGTGCTTTTAATTACAGGATCACTCGATGAGAAATTTTGTAAAATAGCACTAGAAATGAAAGCGTTATTAAAAAATGCCAAGCATACGACAGTAAATGAAGCTGGACATGCAATTCATGTGGAAAATCCCGCTGAGTTTGCTACAATAGTAGAGGAGTATTTAACTTCTTTCAACACCAATGAGAGAAGTTAAAGTCGATTCCAGACGCAATTATGCCGAGGCATAATTGATAGTAATAAAATTTTTACGTTTTCGCCTCGATTTGAACGAGACGAATTTAATTATTAGGAGGCAATTCAATGACACGTCAATGGACAAGTTTACATACTTATGAAGACATTAAGTATGAGTTCTATAACGGTATCGCAAAAATTACGATTAACCGTCCAGAAGTACGCAACGCGTTCCGACCAAAAACGGTAATGGAAATGATCGATGCTTTTTCACGTGCACGTGATGACAAAAATGTTGGAGTTATCATTTTAACAGGTGAAGGTGAACATGCCTTCTGTTCAGGTGGAGACCAAAAAGTACGCGGTCATGGCGGCTATGTTGGTGAAGATGAAATCCCACGCTTAAACGTCCTTGATTTACAACGTTTAATCCGTGTTATTCCAAAACCTGTAGTAGCGATGGTAGCAGGTTATGCAATTGGTGGAGGACACGTATTACACGTTGTCTGTGACTTAACAATTGCTGCTGACAACGCTCGTTTTGGACAAACTGGACCAAAAGTTGGTTCATTCGATGCTGGATATGGCTCAGGCTATCTTGCACGTATTATTGGTCATAAAAAGGCGCGTGAAATTTGGTACCTTTGCCGTCAATATGATGCACAGCAAGCACTTGATATGGGATTAGTTAACACAGTTGTTCCTTATGAGCAATTAGAAGATGAAACTGTACAATGGTGTGAAGAAATGCTAGAAATGTCTCCAACTGCTCTACGCTTCTTAAAAGCAGCAATGAATGCAGATACAGACGGTTTAGCAGGTCTTCAACAAATGGCTGGCGACGCTACTCTTCTTTATTACACAACAGATGAAGCTAAAGAAGGTCGTGACGCATTTAAAGAAAAACGTCAACCAGATTTCGGTCAATTCCCAAGATTCCCTTGATGATCTGAAGCGATGAACGGCTCGTATCTTACTGAGATACGAGCTTTTTGTATATCTAAATGGGCAAGTCGGATAGACTTGGCAGAGTAACGGGACTCCATGTCCAACTGAAGGATTCTATGATGAAACGGCAAGATAAGGCAGATTGGAGGAATAACGAAATGTATCTGAACTGGGTTTTACAGCGAGCGTATTTAACACCATTACGAAACGGTTTAACATATAATGGGCAGACTTGGACATTTCAAGAGTTAAATGATTTATCTTTAAAACGTGCTCGTCAACTTACAACACTGGATATTAAGCAAGGCGACCGTATTGCAATAATGGGGCCGAGTAAGCCTTCACTTGTTATTATGATGTACGCATGTATGCATTTACAATGTGAAATGGTCATGCTAAATCGTAGGCTAACACAGGATGAAATTGCTTACCAGCTAGAGGATTCAGAAGCTATGGCAGTATTAGTTGCCGATGAGGATATAGAAAAATTACCATCACATACGACGAATTATTTATTTTCTACAATAGAAAAAAGTACAGAAACGGCAATTGATATTACGAAAGAATGGTCTTTAAACCAAACAACATCGATTATGTATACATCTGGTACGACTGGTTTTCCAAAGGGCGTTTGTCAAACAGTAGGAAATCACCAGGCAAGTGCAACGGCCTCAGTGTTAAATATAGGTTTGCATGCGGATGATACATGGTTATGTGCTGTACCACTTTTTCATATTAGTGGCTTTTCTATTTTAGTGCGTTCACTGTTGTACGGAAATAAAGTGCATTTATATGATCACTTTGATGCAGAAGCAATTTCGCAAAATATAATGGATGGCGAGGTTACACATATGTCGGTAGTCGCTGTCACATTAGAAAGGATTCTACATACTCTTGAACAGAGAAACGCACAAGCCTCACCGAAATTTAAAATGATGCTCGCAGGTGGTGGACCTGTGCCAGTGGATTATTTAAAAAGAGCGCATGCATTACATTTAGCTGTAGCTCAAACGTATGGTATGACAGAAACTTCGTCACAAACTGCAACATTAGCAAATGAAGATGCGATGAAAAAAATTGGTTCAGCGGGAAAACCATTATTTTTTAATCAAATTCGCATTGCTGAGCAGAATGACAATGGTGAAGGAGAAATTTGCATACGTGGTCCACATGTTACACCAGGGTACATTGGTCGTTTTGCTCAAAAAGAAGCAACGATTGATGGCTGGCTCCATACTGGGGATATTGGATATATAGATGAAGATGGTTATTTATTTGTTATCGATCGTCGGGCTGATTTAATTATTTCAGGTGGCGAAAATATTTATCCTGCTGAAATAGAAAATGTGCTACTTACACATCCTGCTGTAAAAGAAGCGGGAGTATGCGGCATTGATGATGATAAGTGGGGACAAGTACCAATAGCCTTTGTTGTATTAAAAGAACATGTTCAAGTAGAACAATTACAAGCATTTTGTCAAAAGAAACTTGCGAAATATAAACTTCCAAAAGAGATTATTGTTACGGACAAGCTCCCACGAAACGGCGCCAATAAGCTACTTCGGAGAAAATTAATGAACTAATCCAAAAAGAAGCTTTCATTATAGGTGTTTGACATGAAAAATTTAGTTTAGATTTTTAATATGGGGGTAAAGAAATGAATTTTCAAGATTTGATGAAATTTAAAGGGTATATATATTTAAATAAATTGTTTGAACCAGAAGAAAATTCATTGAGGGTATTTATCGATAGGTGTAATGCGAACAATACGAAGGGATCCGTGAAAATTATAGATAAGGTTGGAATAGAAGCATCCTAATTGATGTTGATGAAAATCAATCAGTTTTACAATTGGATTTTGAAACGTATGTTGCTTACTCCATTATTGACGAATCATTTACTGTAATGGATGATTACGAAATTTCCGATGGTAATCTTTTTAGAATTTACTCTAAATCAAGGTATTTGGATTATATTAAATTAGGAACAATTGCTGAAGATATAAATCCTGAAAAGCAGTTCGTTCACTATCAAATTCCTTGTTTGAACCATATAATCGATATTATTTCATATGATGAGCCTATAATTACTGAGACAAAAAGAAATTAATAATTTTCACACTAAAAGAGCATCGGAATCGATGCTCTTTTATGTGTTTAAAAAAACAAAATGATCAGGGAAATAGTATAAGCTTCTGCAAATCAAACACCACTTACTATAATTTTGTTTTATGACTCTATAAGAATGACATACTTTGTGACTTTGTTTGATTTCCGTTCCGACTGGACGCCCCCAGGAAAGCGCCTAGCCGGAACGGAAATCAACCCATCGTTTTGTAGAATAGCCATACTTTCATTTATTTCAACTAAATAATAGTTTTTTTCAACACTATAAAGGGAAGCCTTTATTATAAGAAGGCTTTTTTTATTCGTTTTAAGAGTCATCTTTAGTAAATTTTTAGGATTAAATTAATCATTCATTAACATAATAAGAAATGACAGGCATAAACTATTTAGTAAAGGAGAATGACTCATATGAGAAAATATATATATAATGTTTTCATTATATTATTTGTTCTACAAATGAGTCATGTGCAAGTATTCGCAAACTATGAACAAAAGAACACAACAACAGCCAATTCAATAGAATCCCTACAATATCAAATTCAAGAACAAGTCATGCAATTAACTACTGAATTTGACATTCAATATACTGGTAAAACGACGGAAATAAAAGATGAACTATCAGAGCTTATTAAACATGCTATTCAAGATCCATATATTTACGCCAATATTTCTAGTTTTAAATGGAAATATGAAGGCTATACCAATAATATTGTCATTAGATTTGAGTTTACCTATCATATTTCACAGCAAGAGGAAGTGTTTGTAGAACAGACTTTGGCGAATATTATTGCACCTATGCATGGATTAAGTGAATTGCAAAAAATACAAGCTGCACATGATTTTATCGTCCTATCTGCTGAATATTCAAAGGAAACGGAAGGAAGTCCATATTCCCCCTACACATTGCTTACAGAAAAAAAGGGAGTTTGTCAGGCGTATGCTTTAGTACTTTATCGAATGCTAGAGATGCAAGGCTTTGAGGTACAATATGTACCAGGAAAAGTAGGGGAGCAACTACACGCCTGGGTCTTAGTAAAGCTTGATAATGCATGGTATCATATCGACGTTACTTGGGATGATCCTTTGCCTGATCATAAGGGAGAGGTACGTTATAATTATTTTTTAGTTTCTGATCGCCAATTAGCAAAAGATCACTCTTGGGACTATTCGAGTTTCCCAGCTGCTACAAACGAAGCCTATAGCGATTTACAAAAAACAAGTAAGATTGAAGTTCTTACAAAGCCAATTATGGATAGTCAGTTTTCCTTTGACAGAGGGCTGTCCGTTTTAAGTGAAAATAAACAACTAGTAAAGCCATTAATAGAACAACCTACACTGCTTTTGAAAAGTAATAAAAGCGATAAGAGTGTTCAGGTACATCTAAATGAATGGGAACCAATTATTTTAGAAAGTAATATAGCCCAATTAAAGGCTAATCGAAAGATAATACAAAATACTTTGTATAAGAAAAAAGGGCTAATAAGTATTGATAGAACGGAAAAACGAATGCCACAAGAAAAGTACGTCATAATAAAGGAGGTGTCCCCATACGATTTTCGGGGCACCTCCTTACTCATTTATTTGTGTTCGTTTAAGGCAGTATTTAAGGTTTGAATATTTTTCTTCATAAGGGTGAAGTAAGTTTCATTTTTCTTTACATCCTCTGTTGTTAAAACGCTTAAATTATGCAAGACAAGAGAGTTCGCACCGACTTCTTTTTGGATAACCTCTGCTAATTTAGAAGAGACATTTTGCTCGAATAAAATGTAGTGAATATGCAATTCATTTGCTTTATCAACAATCGTTGTAAGTTCTTTTTGAGAAGGCTCATTTTGCGAGTTTAAACCGGCTATTGGTACTTGCTTTAAGCCATATTGTCCTGCAATATAGCCAAATGCTGCATGTGATACGAAGAATGTTTTCTCTTGCGCTTTATCCGCCGTTGCTTTGAATTCGTTATCTAAATCTTGTAGTTCTTTTACCAATGTCTCGTAGTTAGCTGTAAATGTAGCTTTTTGTTCTGGCATTTTTTCGACTAAAGTATTTTTAATGGAAAGTGCTAAGTCTTGACTGATCGTTGGTGATAGCCAAACATGTGGATCTACATTACCGTGATCATGATCTTCATGACCGTGATGTGCTTCCTCTTCATCATCATGTGAGTGACCTGAGCTCATAGCTAATTTTTCATCTGAAACCTGATCTGCTGTTGCCACCATTGTTACATCTTCATTAGCTAGAGTCTTTTTGGCATTCTCAACAAAGCCCTCTAGCCCTAAGCCAATATAGAAAAATATATCAGCATCTGCTAATTTCATCATATCTTTTTGTGTTGGCTCAAATGTGTGTTCATTGGCACCGGTAGGGTAAATAGAAGAAACCTCTACAAAATCGCCACCAATTCGTTGTGCAAAATAACTTAATGGATAGACAGTCGTGTAAATTGTTAATTTATCTTTTGTCTCTGACTGTTTGGACATTGATGATTTATCCCCACAGGCAGCAGTGAATAGGGCAAGTACTGCAACTGAAAATAACAAAAATAATTTTTTCATCTTATTGTATACCTCTTTTTTTAATAGTAATCATTACGATTTATTTTTTTGAACAGTTTCTATAATAACGTACATCTTAAAAAAGCACAAGAAAAAATGACCCTCGAAAATTAATTCTTTTTCGAAGGCCATTTTTCAGGTACTGGATCAAAGCCACCTGGATGGAATGGTTGGCATTTTGATATACGTTTAATCGTTAAATAGAATCCTTTAATGGCACCGTGTTTTTGAAAAGCTTCAAGTCCATAAGAGGAGCATGTAGGATGGAAGCGACAGGATGGCGGTGTCATGGGTGATATAAATTTTCTGTAAAACTTAATGAGCCATATAAAGGGATATTTCATATTTTTTTGTCCTCTTGTTGAGCGTTGGATTGCTTAGGCTTAGCATCGATAGTTTGTGTAAAGAAATTGCTTTTTTTCTTCAACAGGACAATGACAGATACGCCAAACATAAGCATCATCATTGCGATCATAATGATTATTGGTAATGGTACTCCCATTGCGTTCACTCCAAATTCTACTTGATAATAATATTATAAAAGAATTGCTAAAAAAAATGTACAAATTGAACTAGTCATCATCTCGATGAAAGCTTTGCTGAGGTTTTTCGTCAACTGTATGTTTAAAAGCATACGCACGATTGACACTAATAATAGTCGCGACCGTTATTAATACAACGATGATTGCGGCTACAATTAAGAGTGTGACTAAACTCATGGCATTCACTCCGTTCCTGATTCATCACTTCCTATTATAAAATAGATAAACTTACTTAGTTGTGAAGGAAGTTTGACATTCCAGCGAATAAAACAGTACTTTTACCGCCATACTATGGTAAAAGGAGTGTTTTGTAAAAATGGATCGTCAGCGTGTATATTTTTCACTTGCCAATAGAACATATTATACAAATCCATATGCAGGACCGTGGAATTTTGAGCTCAATGTAGACCGACAAGCATTAGATGTATTTGAAAAAATATTTCAGCAAATGCAGATGTTGGAGATTGCGAATGCGTGGCGTGCGCAATTGCCATATATCCAATATCATCTTGATAGAGAAAATGATGAAATTGATTTACGATTAAAAAAAATCTATGCACTAGTTCATGAATATGGGGATGCGGATACAAAGGCATTTGTGGAGCAACTTCCTTATTTCAACAAACGTGCTTAAAAGTTAAGGTCACTGAATACTTCAGTGATCTTTTTTATTTAAGAATTAATTAGTGAAAACTACTTTTATTGTACTTTCAATTATAAAAGGCTGTTTTCTCAAAGATCGTTGCTAATAACTCTCATTCATGAAAATCAAACTTAATGACATGATATTTACACTTTGTAAATATTGGAGTTGAAAAAGTAGTGAATTTTATTTGTTGATTGTAGCTACATGATTACACTATAGTGAAAATAAAAGACTATCACCATAACACCGAAGAATACCAATCTCTATTAGTAATTGATTGGGCTCAGTGTGTGAAATAAGCCTTTAACATGAACAAAGGAGTTGATGAGCATGTTCTCATTTACAGATTTAAATGGTTTACGAGTGGATTTAAGTTTTATAAGAGGCGTATTGGACGTTGAGCCTAAGCATGTACTTGTTTTATTAAAGCATGAAAATAAGTGGTTATGTACGATTCATAAACGCCGTGGTGTAGAGGTTCCAGGTGGAAAGCTAGAACCTGGGGAAACATTGGAGCAGGCAGCGGTTCGGGAAGTATTCGAGGAGACTGGTGTTCATGTAAAAAACCTTAGATGGTTTGCTGAATATGCCGTTCATGATGATAGTTTATTTTGTAAAACGGTCTTTACTGCACAGTTTGCGGGGCAGGAGGACATTGATTTTGATTTAGAAACTTCAGGGATGACTTGGCTAACAGATGAAGAATTTACTAATCATCCAAATTTAAGTTTTCATATGAAAGATGAAGGAATGAAGAAAATGCTGGAGGAGTTGAAACATTATGACCAATGGTAAGATCGTTAAAAAACGTCCTTATCCTTCGCCCAATCCAGCTATTCGTTTAACGGAAATCACGTATATGTCACAGGGTCTACGTGTGAAGGGATTATTAGCGGAACCTAAGGCAGAAGGTACATATGATGGTTTTTTATATTTACGTGGAGGGATGCAAAGCATTGGTATGGTTAGACCTTCGCGTGTCGCTCAGTTTGCAGCACAAGGCTTTATCGTTTTTGCCCCATATTACCGTGGCAATCGAGGTGGAGAAGGTCGAGATGAGTTTGCAGGAGCTGATCGTTATGACGCTGTATACGCAGTAGACGTACTAAAGCAGTTCTGTAATGATAATATTCATGTCTTTGGTTTTTCACGTGGCGGTATTATGGCACTTTGGACTGCAATCTTACGTAGAGATATTACATCTGTTGTAACATGGGCAGGAGTATCTGATGCAACAGCTACATATTGGGAGCGAACAGATATGCGCCGAATGATGAAGCGTGTAATTGGAGGGACACCTAATCGTGTACCAGAAGCTTATGATGCCCGAACACCACTTTTTGAGGTAGAGCATATGACAGCTCCTGTCCTTATTATTCATGGCTATCGTGATGAAAATGTAGATATTGAACATGCTAGACAGTTAGAATTTTATTTAAAAGATGCCAATATATCATATGAGACATGGTATGATCATCGCTACGCTCATCAGTATCCGCCTGCCAAAAATAGAGAGACAGTACATGCACTTTGTGAATGGATGAAACGACAATAGATGAAGATCGGTAAAATTAGTTAATTAACTCCATTTTGATTAACTCTTTTTCAAAATGGAGTTTTTTTGTTAGAAAAACTGCTCAGGTAGCCCAAAAAACCGTTCAGGTGCTTTACTGTAGGCACATGAACGGTTGGAAAAAGGAAACTTACTTTACGTATTTCACTAAAAAGTTATTAATAGTTTCCCAGTACGAATCACCAGCAACGCTTTCTGCACTGCCATGTCCAGCACCTTCAACTATCATTTTCTCCTTCGGTACATTGGCAGCCTCATATACTTCATTTAGCATATAAGATGGCACAAATGTATCATTACTTCCATGAATAAATAACATCGGCGTTTTCGATTTGGCAACTTGCTCGACAGTATTAGCTTCACCAAGCGTATAGTCAGCTCTTACTTTCGTAACAATTGAAGAGAAGTGCATAATAGGAAAGGCCGGTAAATGAAAGATTTCTTGTAATTGGTAGGAGAATTCATCCCAAACCGAGGAATAACCGCAATCCTCAATTATAGCTTTAACATTGTTAGGTAGATCTTCTCCTGAGGCCATCATCACTGTAGCACCTCCCATGGAAATACCATACAAAATAATTTCAGCGTTTTTATCTGAATTGGTAACATTATTAATCCATGAGACTACATCAAGCCGATCGTGCCAGCCCATCCCAATATAGTCACCCTCGCTTTTTCCATGAGCTCTTGCATCTGGTATGAGAACATTGTAGCCTGTATCATAAAAATGCTTAGCATACTTTGACATTTGTGAGCCATCAGATGAATATCCATGGAAAACAATTGCCCATTTATTTGTTTCGTTTGTATTTTTAAGCGTATAGGCATGTAATTTCAAATCATCAAAAGACTTTACATAAGAATCCTGGTAATTCTCCTTAAACCATTTTTCACTCTCTTCTTTTTCTTTTGCTTCCTTAGGATTAACAGCGATTGAATTGTGCGGTGCATCAAGCACAGCTGATTTATCTGTATTAGGATTTAAGGCGAGATTATAAAAATAATTCCCTGCAAAAAATCCAGCACCAACAAACAATACTAATAGAAGACTGACAATGGTAATAATCACTTTATACTTTCTTTTCATATATTTCCTCCTAAAACTACTATTATGAATTATACACAAAGTTACCAATATGAAAAGTGGACTTTTCTAAAATAGGGGAAAATAAAAAAGGGAATGACTTGAATCGATCCCTTTGTATGTTGTCGAACTACTATTAATTTAGTGTGGCTCTTCGGCAAAAATGAGGGATTGATTTCCGCTCCGACTGGGGGCGTCCGATGAGCCGCTTCGCTTCGCTGCAGGGTCTCGGGCCAACAGATGTTTTTTGCGCGAAAGCGTAGTGTTAACGTAACGGCAGCAACAGGGTTTGGTTTTGTTTTTGCGAAAGCGCAGCGACAGCAACAGCAGGATGTTGGTCACGAAGGCGTTATCACAGGACTTGATGCTTTTAGCCTTCGTTCCTCTATATCGCTGATCCCCAAGGAGTCGCCCAGTCTCCGCTCCAATCAATCCATTCACTCAGCGTGTATCTTCTGGCATGCTACTGTAATTAAAAGTGTTAAAACGCTAATGTTTTGAATACGAAATGGAAGCGGCAACAAAATGCAAGGCAGTGGAAGTGGCTAGATACAAAGGATAGCGAGTAGTCTAGTATGGAAATCTCTCTCATTTTCATAAAAATTTTCTCTTTCAACAAAAAAGGGAACGACTGAAATCGTTCCCTTTGCTTAGTAAATTATTTTAATGGACCACCAAGGTTTGTGATAGCTTCAGAAACATTTGAGAATTTCTTGAAGTTTTCGTTGAATAAACCAGCAAGTTCAGCAGCTTTTTTATCATAAGCAGCTTTATCTGCCCATGCATCACGAGGATTAAGCACTTCAGTTGGTACACCCTCAATAGTAGTTGGGATGTTTAAACCGAATACTGAATCTTGAATTGTTTCAACATCAGTTAATTTACCATCAATTGCAGCGCGCACCATTGTACGAGTGTAAGAAAGCTTCATACGGCTACCAGTACCATATTCGCCACCAGTCCAACCAGTGTTCACTAAGAATACTTGTGCACCGTGCTCGTCAATTTTTTGACCTAACATTTCAGCATAAACTGTTGCTGGAAGTGGAAGGAATGGAGAACCGAAGCAAGTAGAGAATACTGGTTCTGGCTCTGTTACACCACGTTCTGTACCAGCAAGTTTAGATGTGAAACCGCTTAGGAAGTGGTACATTGCTTGCTCTTTTGTTAATTTACTGATTGGAGGTAATACACCAAATGCATCAGCTGTTAAGAAGATGATTGTTTTTGGGTGACCAGCAACAGATGGATCAACAATATTTTCAATGTATTGAATTGGATAAGCTACACGTGTATTTTCTGTTAATGAACCGTCATCATAGTCACAAACACGAGTTTCTGGATCAACAGCTACGTTTTCTAAAACAGAACCGAAGCGAATTGCGTTGTAGATTTCTGGTTCTTTTTCAGCAGAAAGGTTAATTGTTTTTGCGTAGCAACCGCCCTCAATGTTGAATACACCGTTATCAGACCATCCGTGTTCATCGTCACCGATAAGCTTACGATCAGGATCTGCTGATAAAGTAGTTTTACCAGTACCAGATAAACCGAAGAATAATGCAACATCACCAGCTTCACCAACGTTTGCTGAGCAGTGCATTGAAAGGATGCCTTGTTGTGGTAATAAGTAGTTCATAATACCGAAAATAGACTTTTTGATTTCACCAGCGTATTCAGTACCACCGATTAGGATGATTTTCTTTTCAAGTGATACAATGATGAATGTTTCAGAAGCAGTGCCATCAACGGCAGGGTCTGCTTTGAAATTAGGAGCTGAGATAACTGTGAAGTCAGCAACATGAGAAGCTAATTCCTCTTTAGTTGGACGGATAAATAATTGATGAGCGAACAGATTGTGCCAAGCATATTCATTGATTACTTGAATGCTTAATTGAGAATCTTTGTCAGCACCAGCAAAGCCTTTGAATACGAATAATTCGTCCTGTTCTTTTAAATATTTTACTACTTTTACATATAAGTTATCGAACACTTCAGAAGAAATTGGTCGGTTAACTTTTCCCCAGTCAATTTTATCTTTTGTGCTCTCTTCTTCTACCGTATATTTATCTTTAGGTGAACGACCAGTGTATTTGCCAGTTTCTGCACGAACTGCGCCATCTACTGTTAACATAGCTTCACCACGAGAAGTAGCTTTTTCAGCTAATTGTGGTACTGAAAGTTGAACATTAATGTTACTGCCGCTTAATAATTCCTTCAGTTCGTTTGCAATTTCTACTGAATTCATCGATTAAATACCATCCTTTTTTATAGTATTCCCTTGAGTCTGAGGGAGATTTTCTTAATTTCAAAAATAGTATAACACAATTGCTTAAATAATCTATACTAATTCAGAAATTATTTTTCAGATTTTATTACTTTTCAAGAAAACGACAAAAAGTAAATTGATTCGTTTTGATAATGCTTTTTACCCTATTTATTATAAGTGATCAGTCAATCACTTTCGACACAGCAAAATTGTGTTCTAGAAGCTTTTGGCTTATATGAGGTTCGCACAGGATGTGAAGTTTTCAGCTTGTTTTTTATTAGTTGGAGCTTGTCTTCGATTGAAAAGGGGCTACAATCATTTTCATCCACCACATGTTCCGTAGCTGACGCTTTGCTTTCACTACAAAATGTGCTGTAAAGGGTTACACATATGTTAACACATGATGTGAGGTGGAGAGTAGGGATTATTTTGTTTGAATTTACAGGATAATACAAATGAGTTTCATAATAATGGTATAACTGTAGCTAACGCTTTGCTTTCGCTATAGATAAACAAAGCGTCCGGAATCGGTTTTGTGCTTATGCCTGTAGACGTTATTTTGCGAAAGCGCAGTGTTAACGTAGTGACAGCAATGTGTTTTTGTCTTTGCGACAGTGACAGCACGAGAGCCGACATGATTTTCGCTTTCGGTAATGCTACAGGACGTGGCGTTCTTACACTGAGTTTCCCTATTTTAGCGGGTGTTTGGGCACTCGCTGAAAGAAGTTAAAAATATTTGACAACGTTCGACCTTTTCCGTATTATGAGATATTGAACGGATACTCTTATCCCGAGCTGGTGGAGGGTCAGGCCCTGTGAAACCCGGCAACCTGCATGAACTATTTCACGACATGCGCTGGTGCCAACCTGATGCAAGGGAAACCCCTTGAACGATAAGAGTGAAAGGTTACGAAGTCATTATTCCTTTCCTCATGTAAAGTAAGCGTGAGAAAAGGATTTTTTTATTGTTAAAAACGAATGTAAAGGTAAGTATATAGTCCTTTCCTTATTATAATGACGGATCTTTCGAAAACCTCGTGTTAAAAGCAGTAGTTGTTTTTTATGCGAAAGCGTAGTGAAACGTAGCGACAGCGACAACTGCTTTAGAGTTCAATCTATAGGAGCGGGCTTGACATGGGTAATGAGTACCGTATTAATTCGCAAATATTATTTGTAAAAGTAATTGGAGGAAAACCAAATGACAAAACGTCGACTGTTTACATCAGAAAGTGTAACAGAAGGACATCCAGACAAAATTTGTGATCAAATCTCGGATGCCATTTTAGATGCTATTTTAGCAGAAGATCCAAACGCACGTGTAGCGTGTGAAACAACAGTAACTACTGGTTTAGTATTAGTAGCAGGAGAAATTACTACGTCTACTTATGTAGACATTAAAGGTATCGTTCGTGATACTGTAGCAGAAATCGGTTATACACGTGGGAAATATGGCTTTGATGCTGAAAATCTAGCAGTACTTGTTGCTATTGGTGAACAATCACCTGATATTGCTCAAGGTGTTGACCAAGCATTAGAGGCACGTGAAGGCTCTATGACAGACGCTGACATTGAAGCAATTGGCGCAGGTGACCAAGGCTTAATGTTCGGTTATGCATGTAACGAAACACCAGAGCTTATGCCGTTACCAATTAGTTTAGCGCATAAATTGGCTCGTCGTTTAACGGAAGTACGTAAATCTGGTGAACTAGGTTATTTACGTCCAGATGGAAAAACACAAGTAACAATTGAGTATGATGAAAACAATGTACCAGTGCGAGTTGATACGATTGTCATTTCTACACAGCATGACGAAGAAGCTACACTTGAGCAAATTCAAGCAGACTTAAAAGAATTCGTTATTGCTCCAGTTGTTCCGAGTGAATTATTAGATGCCGAGACTAAATATTTCATCAACCCAACTGGCCGATTCGTAATTGGTGGTCCAAAAGGAGATGCTGGTCTAACTGGACGTAAAATCATCGTTGATACATACGGTGGCTATGCCCGTCATGGTGGTGGTGCTTTCTCTGGTAAGGATGCAACTAAGGTAGACCGTTCAGCGGCATATGCAGCCCGCTATGTGGCAAAAAATATCGTAGCAGCTGGTTTAGCAGATCGAGCTGAAGTACAACTAGCTTATGCTATTGGTGTTGCTCAACCTGTATCTATTGCTGTTGATACATTCGGGACAGGAAAAGTTACGGAAAGTGAAATTGTAAAATGGGTACGCGAGCTATTTGACCTACGCCCAGCAGGGATTATTAAAATGCTTAACCTTCGTCGCCCAATTTATAAGCAAACTGCAGCATATGGTCACTTCGGTCGTACAGACTTAAATGTACCTTGGGAACAAACGGACAAAGCAGACGCATTAAAAGAAAAAGCAGGTTTATAAACTATTCAGCTAAAGTAATAAAGTAGTTGGACAAATATTTTAAGATACTATTACAGAAAGGGGCTTAACATGCTATTGCCCCTTTCGTTGTTTTTAACTTCTTTCAGCGGGTGTCTAAACACCCGTTGAAAGAAGTTAAAGCCCCCGGTGGATGTCACGGAATCAGAAAAGAGTGCTTAGGGGATGTTAGCCTAAAACCATCGCATTCATGCGATAACGACTAACTGACCTACATCGGTAAAAGGGACATGTCCTGTGGCATTACCGAAATGACCGACATCGTGTCGGCCCTCACGCAGGCCTAAGCACAAAGCCGATTCCGGACGCAATTATGCCGAGGCATAATTGATCAAAAAATAAGCGACATATACAATCACGTGGGGATCGGTTGTCCAAGCAACGTGGAGCTGCTTTGATTTAGTTGAAAGAACTATTTATTTTTTGGTTGAAGAGATTTATAGTATTGGCCTTTTTCTACATATTCATGTATGATGCGTTCCATATCTTCTATATCTTCATCATTTAATTCTCTTACAACTTTTGCGGGACGCCCTAATGCTAAGCTATTTGGAGGAATGACTTTGCCTGGAGGAACAAGGCTACCCGCCCCAATAAATGCACCCTCTCCAATCTCCGCTCCGTCTAATATGATAGAGCCCATACCTATTAAGGCTTTCTTACGAATCGTACAGCTATGTAAAGTTACTTGATGTCCGACTGTTACCTCATCTTCGATAATTAGTGGATATTTAGGGCTTTGATGCAAGCAACAGAGGTCTTGAATACTAACTCTTTTTCCGATAATTGTCGGTGATACATCCCCTCGAATAACTGTGTTAAACCAAATAGTTGTTTCAGCACCTATTGTAACGTCACCAGTTATGGTCGCATAATCGGCAATAAATACAGATGGATCAATATTGGGTGTTTTACCTTTAAATGGATAGATCATGAGAATCGCCTCTTTTCTTTCTATGATGTAATATTATCGTATCAAATACGCAACTTGATGGAAATATTAAATTAAAATGAGCTAGATATTTCGTTATAATCATTGTGTAATTATTTTTTTAGGAGGACTATGTGAAATGTGGAAATGGGAAGCTGATGGACAAGCAAAGGCTGTGGTTGCAATTCTTCATGGTGCATATGAAAATCACCGCTGGTATGCATGGCTTATAGAAAAATTAAGATTGGAAGGCTTCCACATAGTCATGGGGGATTTACCTAATCATGGAGTGAATAAAGGATTTTCAAATGTTCACGATGAAGATTTTAAAGAATACAACAAATATACAAGGCATTTGATCGAGAATGCTTTTTCGTATAATCTACCTGTCTTTTTAATAGGACATGGGCTTGGTGCGACACTATTACTACATACCATGCAAAAACGAAAATATGAATGCGCAGGAATTATTTTAACTTCACCATGGCTTCATTTAAAGCTACTGCCAGGTAAATTATCAAATGCTTTAACTAGTTTAAGTGCCCTGACTGCAAATGTGAAGCTGACTCATGAAATTACTATAGAAACTTTAACGCGCAGTGTAGAAGGTAGAGATGAGATGAAGGATGAAGTTCCTTTTTCGTCAGTTGTTTCAGTGAAATGGTATCGAGAACTACAGCAAATGATGCGCAATTTAGTGTTATTGCCTAAGGCAGAATTCCCTAATAGACCTATGTTAGTGATGACAGCTGAAAAAGATAATATTACTGAAACTAAACAAACTCGTAATTGGCTTCATCTGCAGGACTTTACAGAGTTTCAATTTAAAGAATGGGCAAACAGTTATCATAATCTATTTCATGAAGTAGAGCGTGATGAGATTTTTGTTTATATACGTGATTTTATTAATAATGCTCTTCGAAACATTGGCTATATAATTAAGTAGTGAATGACCTCTCCAATTAACTAGAAAATTACTAACTTTTTGTTACTTGAATATAATGTTGTAATTTTCTGAAAAGTGTAATACTATAATGACCTAAAGTATTATTTTTCAAATTGGAGGGGTAAAATGGAAGCAATCGTTGGGAAAATGAATGAGATTTTATGGGGACCGTGGTTTATTTATGGCATTTTGTTAATTGGGCTCTTCTTTTCAATCATTACAAGGTTCCTACAAGTAAGACACATTAAAGATATGTTTGTTTTAATGTTTAAAGGCGAAAAATCGGAAAAGGGGATTTCATCTTTCCAAGCAATGTCTATTGCATTATCTGGTCGAGTAGGGACAGGTAATATTGCCGGTACAGCTACAGCAATCGGGATGGGGGGACCTGGTGCTGTTTTTTGGATGTGGGCAATCGCCTTTATTGGTGCGGCAACTGCTTATGTTGAGTCGACATTAGCTCAAATTTATAAAGAAGAGAAAGATACAGAATATCGTGGTGGGCCAGCTTTTTACATAGAAAAGGGAATGGGGCAAAAATGGTTTGCTGTCATTTTCGCTGTTGCTGCATTAGCTGCCATGTTAGTGTTGATGCCGGGTGTTCAATCAAATGCAATTGCGACAGCTGTTGAAAACGCTTTCTCTGTTGACACTTGGATTACAGGACTTATTATTGTTGTATTATTAGGTACTATTATTATCGGTGGGGTAAAATGGATTGCCAATGCTGCACAGGTCATTGTACCGTTTATGGCATTAGCATATATTCTTATGGCCATTGTCATTATCGCAATGAATATTAAAGAAGTACCAGCTGTATTTTCATTAATTTTTTCTAGTGCATTTGGTGCGCAAGAAATCTTCGGTGGTATTGTTGGCTCCGCTATTGCATGGGGGGTTAAACGTGGTATTTATTCAAATGAGGCAGGGCAAGGGACAGGTGCGCATCCGGCTGCTGCAGCAGAAGTATCACACCCTGCTAAACAAGGTATCGTGCAAGCGGCTTCTGTATACATTGATACATTATTAATTTGTTCAGCTACTGCATTTATGATTTTATTTACTGGCATGTACAATGTACAGGATGAAAAAGCTGCAGAAGGCACTGATTCATATGTTTATGTTGGTGATTTCAATAAAGGTGGATTAACTGGAGATGAGCAAGTAACATTTGCGAAAAGTATTAAAGAAGGTGCAGCATATACACAATATGCAGTTGACTCTTCATTACCAGGCTTTGGTGGACCATTCGTAGCGATCGCATTATTCTTCTTTGCTTTCACGACGATTATGGCATACTACTACATTGCCGAAACAAATGTGGCTTATTTATTCTCAGGAACTACAGAGAAGGTCGTCATTTGGCTAGCTAAATTTGCAATTTTAATTGCTGCGTTTTACGGTACTATACGTACTTCCGACCTTGCTTGGGCTATGGGGGATGTTGGATTAGGACTAATGGTTTGGATTAACGTTATAGCGATTTTAATTATTATGAAGCCTGCTATAGTTGCATTAAAGGACTATGAGAGACAGAAAAAAGAAGGAAAAGATCCTGTTTTTGATCCTCGTAAACTAGGAATTAAAGGTGCAGATTTCTGGATTGATTATAATGAAAAACGTAAAAATAAATAGATAATAAGATAGGAAGCTGTCTAATAGATTGAAAGATTCTATTAGATAGCTTTTTTGTTTTGTCTTTCCCGCGCTATCAGGGATATCCTCTTTTCTAAATTAAAAGGCACGATTCCAATGAGTTATCGGAATTGTGCCTTAAATAAATTATCAAGTGTGTTGATTAAACATTTTTATCTACTCAAATTACTTAGATGGCTCTGATTTCCGCTGCGGGCTACTCGCTTTGGTGCTGCCGCTACGCTTTCGCACAGATAAAACAATTGGTGCTGCCGCTGACGCTCGCCCGCAGGAAGCCTTGCTCAGCGCGAAAGCGTCGAGCCGCTTCCTCGGCTGCGCTCCATGCAGGGTCTCGTCTGTCTCGCTTTCCTGCGGGAGTCGAGTAGCCCACCGCTACAATCAGTAAAATGGACATCCATTAGCAAAGTATCAACAAAAAAATCCTTTTATCAGTCAATAATAAACCTAAATTTTCCTAATCAACATGCATGTAAAATTTATATTAAATTATCTAACTAACTTAACGAATAATTTTTCATTTTTTCTAAAGCAATTACAAAAGGTGGATCATTTTGTTGATTTAAAAACTCGTATTTTAAAACATGTACACATTTTTGGGGAAGTTGACTGACATAGTCAATCACAGCATCTCGCTCTTCCTTCCCGCCCGGATGACCATGATAAATGACGAGGACAATAAGACCCCCTATTTTTAGCATCTTTAGCAAATCATCAATTGCTTGTATCGTCGTATTTGGCTGTGTAATGATGTCGTGATCGCTACCAGGCAAATAACCAAGATTAAAAATTGCAGCTGCAACTGGTTTGTGGACATAGTTGACTACTTCTTCATGCCCTCTATGTAAAACAAGTGCACGATGCTCTAAGCCATTATCTAAAAGGCGATGGAGAGTGGCATCAACAGCGCTCTTTTGAACATCAAAGGCGTATACTTGTCCTTCATCGCCGACAAGCTGTGCTAGAAACAAAGTGTCGTGGCCATTTCCAGCTGTGGCATCTACTACAGTGTCGCCCTCTTCAACAGTATCTTTTATTAGCTGTTGGGCATATTGTAAAACTCGTTGTAGCTTCATTTGTCATCCTCAGCTTTATAAAATTTTCCTTGCCAGCTTCCGCGGCGTTCAAGCTCAGCATCAATTCCATTTAATACTTCCCATTTATTAACACTCCACATCGGGCCAATCATTAAATCAATTGGTCCATCGCCTGTAATACGGTGAATAACCATATCTGGTGGTAGAATTTCAAGTTGATCGGCAACAAGCTTTGTATAAACATCTTGATCTAAAAATTCTAACATTCCTTTTTCGTATTGCTTAACCATTGGAGTACCTTTTAAAAGATGCAGTAAATGTATTTTAATACCTTGTACATCAAGCTTTGCGACTTCACGAGCAGTTTCCATCATCATGTCAGAGTCTTCGAGAGGAAGACCATTAATAATGTGTGAGCATACACGAATACCATGTTTTCGTAACTTTTCAACACCTTCCACATATGTTGCATAATCGTGGGCACGGTTGATAAGATTGGCTGTTTTTTCATGTACAGTTTGAAGTCCTAATTCAATCCATAAATAGGTACGCTCATTTAATTCAGCTAAATATTCAACTACATCATCTGGCAGACAATCTGGGCGTGTTGCGATGGATAATCCGACAACCCCCTCTTGGGCTAATGCAGCTTCAAATTTTTCTTTTAATACTGGTAGCGGTGCATGTGTATTTGTATACGCTTGGAAGTAAGCCA
The DNA here is from genome assembly GCF_056322905.1 of Lysinibacillus sp. G1-3. Classification (NCBI taxonomy): domain Bacteria; kingdom Bacillati; phylum Bacillota; class Bacilli; order Caryophanales; family Bacillaceae; genus Lysinibacillus; species Lysinibacillus sp. G1-3. Next base: position 141,553 of record NZ_JBWHYQ010000014.1, on the reverse strand, counting down.
TGTATTTGCCATCTTTCCATTTTTGATGCATTTTGTCACGTATTTCAGCAAATTGCACCTCGATAGGATCAACTTTGTTGCCCGCAAAATCACCTGAACCTGCAGCACTACAGAACGTACAACCGCCAAAGGCAACTGTACCATCACGGTTTGGGCAGTCAAAGCCTGCGTCTAGTGCTACTTTAAAAACTTTATGACCAAATTGCTCACGTAAATAGCGATTCCATGTATAATACCTCTTCCCGTCTGATGGAAAAGGAAAGTTTGTTTCTGTCATTTATTTCACTCCTCTAAAACTATATTTTATCACGTGCTGGTGTTTCCGTCATGAGGGAAGAATTTAATAATATGTGGATGTACTATGAGAGGAGGCAATCGAAAAGTACATCGACCATCGTATATCATCAGGAGGCCCCAAAAAACTACACAAAAAATATTCTAATGCATATGTAAAAAGAGTAAATTTATTTTTCTTGTGCTTTTGTATGTTTAAACATAAACTAACTATTTAGAGTAGCGAAATAATGGAGGACATTCTATGCCAAAAAGTGTTTGGTTTTTAATTATTGGTATGCTTGTGAATACGACGGGCAACTCTTTTTTATGGCCTTTAAACGCCATTTATATGCATGATTATTTAGGGAAGTCGCTTGCGATGGCTGGCTTTGTGTTGATGTTGAATTCTGCTGCTGGCGTATTAGGGAATCTCTTAGGTGGTTACTTATTTGATAGAATAGGTGGCTATAAATCAACAATGTTTGGCATTCTTTTGACGATTGCATCATTAATTGCTTTAACGATTTGGCACGGCTGGCCACATTATGTGTGGATTTTAACGATACTCGGCTTTAGTGGGGGTATTGTATTCCCAGGAATGTTTGCTTTAGCTGGTACTGCGTGGCCCGAGGGTGGACGAAAGGCTTTTAACGCAATTTATTTAGCTCAAAATTTAGGTGTAGCAATTGGTCCTGCTCTTGCGGGTGTTGTTGCTGCTTATCAATTTGACTACGTCTTTAAGGTCAACTTAGCCATGTATATTTTGTTCTTTTTTATAGCATTTTTTACTTTTAAACGATTAGAAGCGGGGAGCATTGCGCCGAAGAATGTCGTGAGTGAAAGTAAGAGAATAATAAATAAAGCACCGTTTTTTGCATTATTAATTATAAGTTCTTCCTCTGTACTATGCTGGGTAGCTTATTCACAATGGAGTGCGACTATTTCTGCCTATACACAAGATCTAGGGTTAGGATTGAAACAGTACAGCTTACTTTGGACTATTAATGGTCTGCTTATCGTTTTAGGGCAACCGCTAATTGCGCCGCTAGTGAAACGTTGGGAAAATAATTTGAAGCGTCAATTAGTATTTGGCGTTGTCCTTATCGCGATATCCTTTGGAATCATTGCGTTTGCAAGCGATTTTAAAATGTTTGGAGCAGCAATGGTCGTGCTAACTTTTGGTGAAATGTTTTATACGCCTGCCTTACCTACAATCGCCAATCAACTTGCACCAAAAGGGCGTCAGGGCTTTTATCAAGGGATTATTAATAGTGCAGCAACAACTGGTCGTATGATTGGCCCTCTATTTGGTGGTATTATGGTTGATCAGTTTGGTATGATTGCACTCGTTTCAATTCTAGTAATAATTGTATTGCTTGCGATTATTCCATGCCTTATCTATGATTATCCTTTACGAAAGAATAACACTGCGACAGATTAATAGATAAATTTAACAAAAATATTTTCAAAACGAGCAAAAACCGTGTGGGAAACACGTTTTTTGCTCGTTTTTTAATGTTTGACATTGAAAGTTAGCTTATATTAGCGTACAATCAACTATACATATTCAAATATTTGAATATATGAATATGATTCATGGAGGGATTTATGTGGAAGATTTGCAGCAATTTAAGGCAGATTTTTTTAAAGCTTTAGCACATCCATTACGAATTAGAATATTGGAATTACTAGTAGACGGTAAGAAAAATGTCAATGAAATTCAAAGTTACTTAGAAAAAGAGGGCTCAGCTGTTTCTCAGCAGTTAAGTGTATTACGAGGCAAAAATATTGTGTATGGAACGAAAGAGGGGAAAAAAGTTTATTATTCTTTAAGCGATCCGATGATTGGAGAGTTACTTGGCGTCGCAAAAGAAATTTTTAATAATCACTTAATAAATACAATTACAAGATTAGAAGAAATGACTATTAATGAAGATAATGAAGAGGATATGTAAACTGGGGTTTTTACGAAACATTTACCTTGCTATTATTTTGAAGGGAAGATTTATAGATGAAGTCACTGTTTACAGGGCGATATGAAGGATATTCTGTTCATCATTTGAAGAAAGATTTAATCTCAGGGACAATTGTCGGGATTGTAGCAATACCACTGGCAATGTCCTTTGCCATTGCGTCAGGTGTTAAGCCTGAGTATGGAATATATACAGCTTTTATTGCTGGCATACTTATTTCTCTTTTGGGTGGTTCGAAGTTCCAAATAGGGGGACCTACAGGTGCCTTTGTGCCAATTTTATTAGGGATAGTCATTTCGTATGGCTATGAAAACTTACTAATCGCTGGATTAATGGCCGGGATTATTTTGTGCTTAATGGGTATTTTTAAACTAGGCTCATTAATAAAATTTATTCCCCGACCCGTGACAATTGGATTTACAGCAGGAATAGCCGTTATTATTTTTACAGGTCAAATTGCTAATTTCCTAGGTTTAACAAATATTAAACGACATGAGTATTTTATTGACAATGTAAAAGAAATTGTTATGCATATTGGTACGACAAACTTTTATAGTGTTTTAACGGCGATCATAAGTCTTATCATTATTTTAATAACACCGAAAGTATTACCTAAAGTTCCAGGAGCGTTAGCGGGAATTGTTGTTTCTACACTAGTGGCAACATTCTTTTTTTCTGGACAAGTTGCCACAATCGCAACAGCCTATGGTCAAATTCCTAATACACTACCAAATTTCGCAGTTCCAGATATCACATGGGAGCGTATTCAGCTACTTATTGGACCAGCTTTTGTGATTGCGATGCTTGGTGGAATTGAATCACTTTTATCTGCTGTGGTAGCGGATGGAATGACAAATACAAAGCATAATAGTAACCGAGAACTTGTTGGTCAAGGGATTGCTAATATCGTCACTCCTTTCTTTGGAGGGATCCCTGCGACAGGCGCTATTGCTCGTACTGCGACAAATATTAAAACAGGTGGAGTATCACCAATATCAGGTATTATTCACGGTGTATTTGTATTAGTCACTTTATTATTACTTGCGCCTTTTGCTTCACATATTCCATTAGCTAGTATGGCTCCAGTTTTAATGGTTGTTGCTTGGAATATGAGTGAGCAAAAGCATTTTGCACATATTGTTAAATTAAAATCAGGAGATTCCCTCGTTTTAATCATTACGTTCCTTCTTACTGTTTTTACAAGTTTAACATTAGCTGTAGAGGTGGGGCTTGTACTAGCGGTCGTATTATTTGCAAAGCGTATGAGCGAAAAGCTTGTCGTAACAAAGGTTTTACCGGATCATTCGAAAGAGAGTGGAAAGGTACAATCACATGTTGTTCATCAAAAACGAGACTGTCCACAAATTAGTATTTATACAGTTGAGGGTCCTCTTTTCTTTGGCGCAGCTCAAACCTTTGAGCAGGCAATTGTAAGTTCTATTCAGCACGAACAAAAAGTTTTAGTATTACGCATGGGTAAAGTACCTTTTATGGATTCAACAGGTGAGTCGTATTTTAGTAATGTCATTCGGAATTTTAAAACACAGGGTGGCACTATTTTAGTTACAGGAGTACAAGACGAATTAAAAAAGGCACTACAGCACAATGGCTTATATGATGAAATTGGTGAAGATAATTTCTATCCGCATACAGGAGAAGCGATTAATAAAGCTTTAAGCTATTTAGATACAAATAAATGTATTGGCTGTAAGCATTTCGCTTTCCGTGAATGTCAGGAGCTATCCCGCAATAAGGGGCAGTAATAATAAATGAACTGCCCCTAATTGCCCGATTGGTGAAGACTAATGATCAGTGGGGTACAGAAAACACCCCACTGATAAAGTTTCACTTTATCCCGCAATAAAGGAACGCAATTATGCCGAGTATGAGTATCTTTAGACAAAACTTTCATTTTACATAGTAAATTAGAATTCGTTTTTAAATATATTTCGAGGGGTATCATAGCGGGAATCTTCTTTGAATAATTATAGAAGTATGTCTACAAATAGGCTCCGTAAAATGTGACAAAACTTATAGGGGAGGATTAAGATGAAAAAAATTATGAATCAACCTGAATCACTTGTTATGGAAATGTGCAATGGGATAGTTATGGCTCACCCGGAACTTGAGCTGTTAAAAAAATATAAAATAATTAAGAAAAAAGCAATGAATGCAAATAAGGTAACTTTAATTAGCGGTGGCGGTAGTGGACATGAACCAGCACATGCAGGGTTAGTAGGAAAAGGAATGCTAGATGCTGCGGTATGTGGTGATGTGTTTGCCTCTCCTTCACAAATACAGGTATATCAAGCAATTAAAGCAACAGCCAGCCAAAAAGGTACACTGCTCATAATTAAAAATTACAGCGGGGATATAATGAATTTTAAAAATGGCGCCCACTTAGCTATGGAGGATGGCATTCAAGTAGAGTACGTTCGCGTAGAAGATGATATTGCAGTAGAAGATAGCCTTTATACAGTAGGACGCCGCGGCGTTGCAGGAGTTGTGTTAGTACATAAAATTGCTGGTGCAGCTGCAGAAGAAGGTATGGATTTGATGCAGGTTAAAGCTGTAGCGGAAAAAGCAGCGGCAAATGTTCGAACAATTGGTCTGGCACTAACTTCCTGTACGGTTCCTGCTAGTGGATCACCTACTTTCAAATTGGGTGAAGACGAGATGGAATATGGTGTCGGTATTCATGGAGAGCCAGGAAGAAAAAGAGAAAAAATAATGGCTGCAGATGAATTAGCTTTACGTATGACAAATGACCTTATGAAAGATTTAGGATTAGATAAAGATGCTGAAATTGCTGTTCTAGTAAATGGATTTGGTGGTACACCACTTCAAGAACTTTATCTGTTTAATAATGCGGTTACTAGAGAGCTGAGTAAAAGAAATATACGAATCAATAGAACGTTTGTCGGCAATTACATGACAAGTATTGATATGGCTGGGATCTCTCTTACAGTAATGAAACTAGATAATGAACTGAATACATTATTATCGAAAGAATGTAATACACCTGCATTTAAGGTAGATGGACCAGTTGAACGTGTAGAATACGTAGATATTAATGATAACGTAGAAGAGAAAGAGGTATTCTTTGAGACGGAAACAGAAGAAGAACACGCTATCATTAAAAACGAGGTAATCACATTAAATAATATGATTTATCTTGTAGATAAAATGAGTGAGATTATTATTAAGAACGAAGTGTCTTTCTGCGAATTGGATACCTATGCAGGTGACGGCGATTTCGGAATGAGTGTCGCAAAAGGTTTTAAGGAATTAAAACGAGGATGGAGCTCGATTCTAAATCATGAACATTTAAGTATTGGGACTTTCCTTGATGGTTGTTCCATGATCATTATGGAACATTGTGGAGGAGCTTCTGGTCCAATTTGGGGCGGGGCTTTCCGAGCTGCTAGTAAAGCAGTGGAGGGGAAAATGGAATTAACTGTCGGAGAGTTTGCTGAAATGTTACAAGCTACGCTGAAAGGTATACAATCTGTCGGTGAGCGTTCTTTCGGAAGAGGGGCAGAGGTAGGCGATAAAACGCTTGTAGATGCGCTTGTACCTTGTGTGAATTCCTGGTCAGAAAGTGCTGCAACTGGTGCGGACTTTAAAACAGCTTTTGAGAAAGGGGCAGAGGCTGCTGTTAAAGGAGCGGAATATACAAAGGAAATCGTAGCTCGAATGGGTCGCGCTGGAACAGTTGGTGAAAGAAGTCTAGGTTATCCGGATGCCGGTGCTTATGCGCTAGGAGTTATCTTTACGGAGCTTTCTTGTAGTTTAAAATAAAGCGAGCACTATGGATACAACTTATTTCGAATATTGTTACCTTCTTAGGGATTTAATTTGTTCAAAAATGGTTAGTATGTAAACAAAGTCTTGTGCTTTTCAGTACTTTCCATTAGAATAAATGCAATACATGTAAGACAATGATGAGGAATAGTAAATTTGTGTTTCTTTTTAGAGAGCTAGCGGTTGGTGGGAGCTAGTAGGAAAGCAAATTGAACTCGCCTTCTGAGTCTGCCCGAGTGAAACAGCTCGTGCCGTTCCTTCCGCGTTAAGGAAGCTAAAGCTGAGTGTGATCACTAATGTGGGTGGTACCGCGGGAGATACGAATTCTCTCGTCCCTTTCTAATGAAGAAAGGGGCGAGTTTTTTTATTTTTTAAATATTTTGTCAATTCTTAAGTTGAAGAGCATGACACATTCAAAGGAGGAAAAATAATGAGTTTTAATCATCAACAAATCGAAAAAAAGTGGCAGCAATATTGGGCTGATAATAAAACGTTTAAAACTGAAAACGAAACAGAAAAACCAAAATTTTATGCGTTAGATATGTTCCCATATCCATCTGGTGCTGGTCTTCATGTAGGACATCCAGAGGGCTATACAGCGACAGACATCCTTTCACGCTTCAAGCGTATGCAAGGTTATAACGTCCTACATCCTATGGGCTGGGATGCATTCGGTTTACCTGCAGAGCAATATGCACTTGATACAGGAAATGACCCTGCAGAATTTACAGCGAAAAATATTGCAACATTTAAGCGTCAAATCCAAGAGTTAGGTTTTAGCTATGACTGGGATCGTGAAATTAACACAACAGATCCAGAATATTATAAATGGACACAATGGATCTTTATCCAACTTTATAACAAAGGCTTAGCCTATGTAGATGAAGTAGCTGTAAACTGGTGTCCAGCACTTGGAACAGTACTTGCAAACGAAGAAGTTATTGATGGAAAGTCAGAGCGTGGTGGTCACCCTGTAGAACGTCGTCCAATGAAACAATGGATGCTTAAAATTACTGCCTATGCTGATCGTTTAATCGATGACTTAGAGGAAGTTGATTGGCCAGAGTCTATTAAGGATATGCAACGTAACTGGATTGGTCGTTCGGAAGGTGCAGAAGTAACATTTAATATAGATGGAACAGATGAAAACTTCACGGTGTTTACAACTCGTCCTGATACATTATTTGGTGCTACATACTGTGTTATTGCACCCGAGCATAAATTAGTGGATCAAATTACATCTGCTGAACAACGACAAGCTGTTGAAGCTTATTTAGATAAAGTAAAATTGAAATCTGATTTAGAACGCACAGATTTAGCAAAAGAAAAAACAGGCGTATTCACAGGTGCCTATGCAATTAATCCAATTAACGGTAAAAAAATGCCGATTTGGGTTGCGGACTATGTGTTAGTATCATACGGTACTGGTGCAATTATGGCAGTTCCAGCACATGATGAGCGCGACTATGAATTCGCTACAGAATTTGGTTTAGAAATTATTCCTGTCCTTGAAGGTGGAGACATTAGCAAAGAAGCCTTCACAGGTGATGGTAAACATATTAACTCTGACTTCCTTGATGGCTTAAACAAAGAGGAAGGTATTGCTAAGGCAATTCAATGGCTTGAAGAAAAAGGTGTAGGAGAGAAGAAAATCTCTTACCGTCTTCGCGACTGGTTATTCTCTCGTCAACGTTACTGGGGTGAGCCAATTCCTATGATTCATTGGGAAGATGGTACAACGACGCCAGTACCGGAATCAGAATTACCATTAGTACTACCAAAAACAGATAATATTCGTCCTTCAGGTACGGGTGAATCTCCGTTAGCGAACATTTCTGAATGGGTAAATGTTGTTGATCCTGAAACAGGCAAAAAAGGTCGTCGCGAAACGAATACGATGCCACAGTGGGCAGGTTCTAGCTGGTACTTCATTCGTTATATTGACCCAACAAATAAAGAAGCAATCGCAGACCCTGAATTACTGAAACGTTGGTTACCAGTTGATATTTATATCGGTGGGGCAGAGCATGCGGTATTGCACTTACTATACGCTCGCTTCTGGCATAAAGTATTATACGATTTAGGTGTTGTACACACGAAAGAGCCATTCCATAAATTATTTAACCAAGGGATGATTCTTGGTGAAGGTAATGAGAAAATGTCTAAATCAAAAGGTAATGTCGTTAACCCAGATGAAATCATTTCTTCACACGGTGCGGATACTTTACGTCTATATGAAATGTTTATGGGTCCACTTGAAGCATCTGTTGCATGGTCAACAAATGGCTTGGACGGGGCACGTCGCTTCTTAGATCGTATTTGGCGTCTATTTGTTAATGAAGAAGATGGTACAATCGCTGCGAAAATTCAAGTTTCTGATGACAAAACATTAGAAAAATCATATCATCAAACTGTGAAAAAAGTGACAGAGGATTATGAAGGTATTCGCTTCAATACAGCCATTTCACAAATGATGGTATTCATCAATGATTGCTACAAAGCGGATGTAATTCCAACAGAATACGCTGAAGGCTTTGTGAAAATGCTAGCTCCAATGGTGCCACACGTTGCTGAAGAACTATGGCAGATATTAGGTCATGATGAATCACTTTCATATAAGGAATGGCCAACATATGATGAGGCTAAACTTGTAGATGATGAAGTGGAAATCGCTGTACAAGTACTAGGCAAAGTACGTGCAAAAATCGTCGTAGCGAAAGATGCTTCAAAAGAAGAAATCGAAAAAGTAGCTCTTGCAGATGATAAAGTACAAGAGTATATGGCAGGCAAAGACTTAGTAAAAATAATTGTCATTCCAGGTAAGCTTGTTAATATCGTCGTGAAATAATAATGTGAAAAGTGTCCAATATTTGGGCACTTTTTTCTTTTTTGCTGAAACCATATAAGATTTTGATACGACTATAGTGTGAATAGGAGGTGTTTGTTTGAGTGAGCATTTAGCAAATATTATGGAAGAGCATGGTGAGTATTGCCTTCGAGTAGCTTATCTATATGTGAAAGACTGGGCTATTGCAGAAGAAATCGTTCAAGATGTCTTTTTTGCTTATTATCGGCAACGGGAGCGCTTTGAACAACGATCCTCGCTAAAAACATATTTAGTAAAAATAACAGTACATAAAAGTCATGACTATTTACGAAGTTGGAGAAATAAGCGACATATTTTATTTGAAAAGCTGCACATTGGCGTCAATAAACGATCGCCAGAAACAAATTTGATTGAAAAGGATGAACGAAGAATTGTAACAGCAGCTTTGTTTGAACTTCCAATCAACTACCGAGAAGTAATTATTCTTTATTATTACCAAGAATTAAAGGTTCGTGAGATAGCGGAGGTACTTGCATGTACCGAAAATACAGTGAAAACAAGACTTCGTAGAGCTAGACAAATATTGCAGGGAGAACTGGACAAAAACCATTGGGAGGTGCTAGAAGATGACATCTTTTAAAAATAAACTGGATAAAGAGCTTGGAGAAGCCCCGCGTTTCTCACAACAATTGCAGGATCGTATTTTGCACAATGTAGTTCAGCAAAATAAACAATCTCGTAGATGGCAATATCCAATGGTTTTCATTGGAGCAGTCGTGACGATCCTCTTCTTGATTGTAATTGGTCCATGGAAGCAAGTAGATTTATCTAAGCATGCTACGATTATTGAACTAGCCCAACATGAGGTTAAACAGTTTACGAGTGCGTATAATTGGGAGGAGGATACCTTTAAGGCCGGAAGAACTGGCTGGATTTTAGGGCAACAGTCTTATAAAAATGATTCGGAAACAAAGCTCATTGCCAATACGCTTCAAAAGGCAGTTATTTCGAAGAAGGATGATGATTACTATGCATATCGTGATGTATGGGTAGAGTTTGACAATGGGCAGGTTGTGCAGCTAAAAATGTACTTAAACGATGAGCTGTTAGCTTTTAGCGATAGACATACAAATATCTTCTACAAGGTGGAAGATGCTGACACTGCGTCAGCATTTATTGCCCTTATGCGAAAAGATGATAAAGATATTAGTTTCGGTGAGATGGTTACTTTTTTAATAATTGCTCTCTTTCTAGGGTTACTTATCGAGATAGTTATTAGAAAAAAGTTTAGCATCTCAAAGGAGCCAAAATATATAAATACAGGCCATCAACGTACAACATATATTGTTAAGTTTATAGAAGGGGCAATTTTAATTTTAATGAATCTATATGGATGGTTTATCTATATAGCTGCAATATCCGGATTTTTAGCTGTCGCCATGATAAGTTCTATTGCGATTGACTATAATTATGGGCGAGAGGAAAAAAGACATTATATATCAATTGGATTGTTTATTATGTCACTAGTACTAATAATTGTATTTATCATTTATTTTTCATAAAAAGGAAAGAGGTGCTCTGAAATTCTTCGAGCATCTCTTTTTTTGATATGTAACTAGATTAATGGGGAACTTCATTTCAAAATATGTCTTGAAGACCGCCTTAGATTGACCGTCTCTAATAGAATGCATATCTTCGTCAAAGTTAGTATTTACATAAAAAAATCTATAATTGGTTTTTATAAACATTAACAGTATTTGGTTGAAAAGTACTGTTTTTACTTGTGCGCTATAGCAAATATTTCTGTTATAACTGATTGGTTTAGTTGTTTTTTAGTTTGAAAAGTATAACTAGCCATAGCTAAAAAGAATGTGTAGGATTTTTACTAAAAGAAAAAATATATATTTGAATAATAAAAATCAATAAGTAATTATTAATCGTTTTAAAGTATGCACAATGTGTATTGTATTTATTTAATTGAATATCCATTAAAAGTTAATTAAATCATTTAATATGATTTTCACATTCCCTTTTGCACGAACGAAATTTGTCTATTTAGGCTTTAAAATTCTCTTTTATCCACGTTATTTCTACTTAATGGATATTTGTTTATGAACCTTTATAGAAACACGAAGAAATAATAAGCGTTAGAAAAAGTGGGGTATACATTGATTGTATGTGAAAATATGCACAAAATTAATTATATTAATATAGTTAATATGAAGTTGTATAATAGAGTAGAAAAATAATAATAGCTAAAAAATGTTATGGTTTTTGTTTAAAAAACATCTATTTGCTTAGAGACTGTAGGGTTTACGTTATAAAATTATTGGGGTGAAAAATAAAATACTTTTTGCAGAAATAATATTTTTTTAAAAAACATCTTGCATTTGAATAATTCTAAGTGGTAAATTGTTTTACAGAGACGTTCATAAAGTTTTCACAGGTAGCAAAAGAGGGGAGAAAAGAGAAATTATGAATAAAAATAGATGGTTAATTGCATTATCTGCAATCGCTATTCACCTTTCAATCGGTGGAGCATATGCATATAGTGTATACAAGATACCGATTGTTACAGAAATGGGATGGAGTGAAACAAACGTAACGGTTGCCTTCACAATAATGATGGGGCTTGCTGGTTTTTCGGCAGCATTATTTGGTAACTTAGTAGAAAAAATGGGGCCACGTAAATCTGCGATGATAGCAGCTGTTCTATTTGGGGCAGGACAAGCTGGTGCAGGTGTAGCTATTTCAATGGATTCCGTAACATTATACTGGTTAACATATGGTTTACTAAGTGGATTGGGTATGGGTATTGGTTATATTGCGCCTGTATCGACATTAGTAAAATGGTTCCCGGATCGCCGAGGACTAGCAACAGGTATGGCTGTACTTGGATTTGGTTCAGGAGCACTTATTACAGCGCCAGTCGCAGCTAACTTAATGGGGGCTGTGGGAATTTCTACAACGTACTTTATTTTAGGGGCAAGTTATTTCACGTTAATGATTTTAGGGGCTTCATATATAGCACCGCCTAAACCTGGTTATATGCCAGCGAATATGAAGGCGGCTGCAGATAATGGTAAAGAAGTAGTGAAGAAAGATTTAGCTGTCATGTCAGCACGTGAAGCTGTGAAAACTAAGCATTTCTGGATGCTTTGGTCAATGCATTTAGTAAACGTAACAGCAGGTATTATGATGATTTCTGTTGCATCTCCAATGGCTCAAGAAATTGTAGGTTTATCAGTTGCGGGAGCCGCAGCAATGGTAGGTATAATGGGATTATTTAATGGTGGTGGTCGTTTAATATGGGCTGCTGTGTCTGACTATATTGGTCGTTCGAATGTCTTTGTAATTTTCTTTATCGCACAGCTAGTTACATTTATCGTCTTACCGCATACTACAAACGTTATTATTTTCCAAGCACTTATTTTCTTAGTTGTTAGTTGCTATGGTGGAGGTTTCTCTAATCTACCTGCATTTGCAAGTGATTTATTCGGTACGAAACAACTTGGAGTTATTCATGGTTATTTATTAACGACTTGGTCTTTAGGTGGTATTTTTGGTCCACTTTTAGTAAGCACTATTAAAAATGCTTATGGTAGCTATATTCCTGTATTCTATGTATTTACAGGGTTAATTGCAGCTTCATTAATTATTGCATTAACATTACGTGCAGATGTACGTAAACGAACAGCATTAAAAGAAGCTTCTCAAAAGGTTGGAGACGTCTCCGCTACACAATAAAGTTTACTTTCAATTCGCACTTGAAGGTAATGGCCATATGAGTGTCATTTCGCACATGACGCTTGTATGGTCTTTTTTTGTAGCTGTTGTTATATAACACTCGATTAATCTCTGTTTAATGTATAACAGTTGATGTCTGCTGTCAATATCATTATGGGAAATAAAGTGAATTCGCTACTAAAAGAGAAATTTTGTAACGGAAAGCAAATGCGAGGTGTATGAACTAATTTGCTAGTGGGTTTAGATACCATTTCATTTTTTGAAATTTCATGAATAAAAGATTCAACGCATCATTCAATCGTTTGTTTTTACCCCTCGGATAATTTGATTGAATCTTTCCGGAACTTAAAACGTATATAAAATAAATAAGGAGGCATTGATATATGGGGAAATTTTCTTTAAATGAGTTTATTAATAAAACACAGCAGGACGATAGCGAAAATGAATATTTCGAGTTAGAAACTGAGCGTGTATTAGAGGTTAACCTAAATGGCGAGGTTTGGTCGAAAATGGGCGCAATGATTTCTTATGTAGGAGATATTAAGTTTGAGCGTGAGCGTGTGCTGGAGCATGGCTTAGGTAAAATGTTTAAAAAGGCATTAACCGGCGAAGGTACTCAACTTATGAAAGCGATGGGTAAGGGGCGACTTTATTTAGCCGATCAAGGGAAAAAAGTAACAGTCTTCGATCTAAAGGATGAAACAATTTGTGTAAACGGTAATGATTTACTCGCATTTGAGCCTAGTATTGATTGGGATATTCATTTAATGCGTAAAATGGCAGGAGTTATGTCTGGTGGATTGTTTAATGTAACTTTACAAGGAAGAGGGAAGGTTGCCATTACAACTCATTTCGAACCGTTAACCTTGTTAGTAAAGCCTGGTGAAACGGTTTATACTGATCCACATGCTACTGTAGCTTGGTCCGGTACTTTGTCCCCAGAGTTTAAAACAGATATTAGCTTCCGAACATTTATCGGTCGAGGTAGTGGTGAATCTATTCAAATGGCATTTTCAGGTGAAGGGTTTGTCATCATTCAACCATATGAGGAAGTATATATGTCAAAAGAAAGCTAAAAAAGCGTGTCCGCGTTCTCAGGACACGCTTTTTATAATGTGGAAAAATAAAATGTTCAAGGAAATCTTTGTGAATGTTGTGGTGCATTTAATGAGTTGATTTCCGTTCCAGGCTACTCGCTTTGTTGTTGCTGCCGCTACGCTTTCGCACAGAGCAATGCTTCCTATGGGCGGCTCATCGGACGCCCATAGGAAAGCGCTCAGTCGGAAACGGAAATTAACCCCTCGCTTTGCCGAAGAGCTTTATTACCCAATAGTTTTTATGTGATAAAACCACTAATATAAGTCCGAAATAGAGTATCTTACATTCCTGCGTTCATCCCTGCAATACGTCCTGTAACGAGTGCAGACGTAATATTATAGCCACCTGTGTAGCCATGAACATCAAGGATTTCCCCGCAGAAAAATAAACCATTCTTTTTCTTCGAAGCCATAGTCTTTGGTTCAATCTCTTTAACAGAGACGCCACCACCAGTGACAAATGCTTTTTCAAGAGATTGTGTCCCACTAACTGTCATTGTGAAATTGACGAGTAATCTAGCTAAGTTGCGGACTTTCTCCTGTGATAATTCAGCGCCTGTCATTTGCACATCGATATTTGCACGCTCACATAAAAATAGTAGCCAGCGTTCAGGAGCAATACCCTTCCATACATTTTTCACCGCTTTTTTGGGATCTTCTTTAATGAGTTTGTTTAAATGTTGCAAGCACGTTTCCTCATTATAATCAACAAGTGTTTGAATACGCATTGTCACAGGTTCGTATCCTGTTTTCATCAATTCTTTCACGATAAATTGACTGCAGCGTAAAACAGCAGGACCGCTTATCCCAAAATGAGTGAAAAGCATGTCCATTTGATGTGTTACGAGTACTTTGCCCTTCTTGTTTAAAACAGAGACAGCGACATCGCGTAACGCAAGTCCTTGTAGCTCACAAGCTTGAATGAAATCCTCTTTTGATAGAACAGGAACCTCAGTAGGGAAAAGTGTAGTAATTGTATGGCCGGCACGCTCTGCCCATGGATAACCATCGCCTGTTGAGCCAGTTTGTGGAACAGCTTTCCCACCAACGGCAACGACTACTGCCTCGCTACGAATTTCTGTGCCATCTGTAAGGCGTACCCCGAGAATTTTTTCTTCATCCATTAGAAGCTTATTAACGGGTGTGTTTAAGCGCACTTCAATATGAAGTCTCTGAAGCTGACGAATAAGTGCATCTACAACATCCTGCGCGCGGTTAGATACAGGAAACATACGTCCGTGATCCTCTTCTTTTAATGCCACACCAAGTCCTTCGAAAAATGCAATAATATCTTCGTTATTATAAACCGTGAATGGGCTGTAAAGAAAACGGCCATTTCCAGGGATGTGCTTGACTATTTCTTCAACGGGCAAACGATTAGTGACATTACAGCGACCACCGCCTGAAATGGCCAATTTTTTGCCGAGCTTTGTTCCTTTTTCTAGTAATAATACTTTCTTTTTACGTTCTCCAGCGGCTATAGCAGCCATTAAACCGGATGGGCCACCACCGATAACGATAACATCGTACATATATTTAAAAACTCACTTTCTTTTCAAATTAGGAATCTTTCCTATTATACATGAAGTCTATATAGAGAGGCTTCTTTCACATTGAAAATACGACAAAAGTATTTTATAATTTCTTATCTTCTACTTTCACGAAGGGCTCGTCATCAAGTGTTGGGGATGCCATTAGTTAAAACATATGCCATGCCATATTAGTTGATCTTCGTTACGACTGGGCGACTCCTTGGGGATCAGCGATATAGAGGAACGAAGGCTAAAAGTATCACGTCCTGTGATAACGCCTTCGTGACCAACATCCAAAGCGCCCGGCCGGAACGGAAATCAACCACACGTTTTAATGAAGAGCTTTCATGTGTGGATTTTGGATGGAAGATGTGAAATTGAAGTGTTTTTAAATGAGATAAAGTGCTCGTTGGTTGAACGAATAATCGGTGTAGAATAAATTAACTGATGAAAGTTTTGCTTTATATGTATTGTCGGTATGAAATGAATGTCTTTTCATGCTATTATGGTAAAGGTTATGCACTAAATTATGAGGTGAAAAATAGAATGTGCGGATTTATAGGCTATATTAATGGAACAAATGTGATTGATCATCATCAAACGATTGAAAATATGATGAATACAATTATTCACCGCGGACCTGACAGCGGTGGGATTCACAGTGATGATAAAATAACGTTAGGATTCCGTCGATTAAGTATTATCGACTTATCAGACGTGGCAAACCAGCCGTTGTACAGTGCGGATGGTAATATCGTTCTAGTATTTAATGGAGAAATCTTTAACTTCCAAGAGCTACGTGCTGATTTGGTTGAAAAAGGTCATAACTTTAAAACACACTCTGATAGTGAAGTTATTATTTATGGTTATGTTGAATATGGTGTAGAATTTGTCAAAAAGCTTCGCGGCATGTTCGCATTCTGTATTTGGGATAAAAAGAATGATTTACAATTCATCGCTCGTGATGGCTTTGGTATTAAGCCACTGTATTATACAGAAAACACAACAGATGGTACGTTTATTTTCGGATCAGAAATTAAATCATTTTTACCACACCCATCATTTATTAAAGAATTAAATAAAGATGCGCTACGTCCTTATTTGACGTTCCAATATTCTTCAATGGACGAAACGTTCTTCAAAGGTGTGTACAAATTACAACCAGCACACTATATACTTATTAAAAATGGACAAAAGCAAATTGTGCAGTATTGGGATAAAAAATTCCATGCAAAAGAAGCTCCAATTGAAAAATATGTAGAAGAAATTCGTACGACAGTAAGAGAATCAGTAGATGCGCATCAAATTAGTGATGTGAAGGTCGGTTCTTTCTTATCAGGTGGTATTGACTCAAGTTATATTACTTCATTATTACGCCCTGATAAATCCTTCTCTGTTGGTTTCTCTGACTACGAGGATATGTTCAATGAAACAAATTTAGCAAAAGAATTATCGGATACATTAGATATTCAAAATGAGCGTAAATATATTTCGGCAGATGAGTGTTTTGAAGCATTACCGAAAATTCAGTGGCATATGGATGAGCCACAATCGAACCCATCTTCTGTACCGCTATACTTCCTTTCTGAGTTAGCATCGAAGGATGTAACAGTAGTACTTTCAGGTGAAGGTGCGGATGAAATTTTTGGTGGCTATTCATGGTATCAAAACTCTGGCAAAATGCAAAAATATGAAAAAGTTCCTTTTGGTATCCGTAAAGCGTTACGAGGTATAGCAGAGGCGTTGCCTAAAAATCAATATACGCACTTCCTTGTTAAAGGTGGTCAAACAGTAGAAGAGCGCTTCATCGGAGAAGCGGTAGTATGGGATGAAGAAGATGCATTAAATGTCTTGAAACCAGACTATAAAAATGGTCCATCTGTAAAATCGATTACAAAACGTATTTACGATGAAGTTCCAGGCGATGATGATGTTACTAAAATGCAGTATCTTGATTTAAATCTTTGGATGCCAGGCGATATTTTATTAAAAGCAGATAAAATGAGTATGGCCCATTCAATTGAATTACGTGTACCATTTTTAGATAAAGAAGTGATGGAATTAGCGAAAAACATTCCTTCGAAATATCGCGTAAATGATATTGATACGAAATATGTTCTTCGTCAAGCTGCGCATCAGGAATTACCTGAAGAATGGGCAAAACGTCCAAAACTTGGCTTCCCAGTGCCAATCCGTCACTGGTTACGTGAAGAAAAGTATTATAAACTGGTAAAAGAAATGTTTACAACGGACTTTGCCAATGAATTCTTTGATACAAAACAATTAGTAGGCTATCTAGATGAGCACTATGAAGGAAAAGCAAATCGTGGGCGTTATATTTGGACAGCCTATGTGTTCTTAGTATGGTATAAACAATTTTTCGTAGATATGTAATAGAGAAGTAGCTTTAATCGGTGGGGGTTTTCGTAATCTCCACCGATTATTTTGAAACTTCTATTTTCCTTTGGGAGGACATAACTGCTATTTTTTTTTGAGTGCTAGAACTTTTTAATGTATTTATGCGTCTGTTTACCTAGTAAATGTGTTAAGATTACAGTTGCTTTACTTTTTTAATATTTTCTAGGGTTATTGTATTCTGAATTTTGTTAATGTAGTTCTGTAGTTTTTACAGTGAGAGTAAGTTTTTTATATGGCAGCGTTTACAAGTTATTGTGAAACAAGTGCTTTATTCGCAGAAAGATCTGCTCAAGAAGTAGCTTAAACCTTGAGTACATTGAAATTATGCCTAGGCATAATTGATTGGCAAATAGTTTATAAGTTTTTTTTAAGTGTTAAGATAATGAAATTATTGACTTTAAAATGAATGGATGGTTACAATGTCCAATTTAATGAAAGGTACTGCGATATTAACGATGGGGATGTTTTTATCGAAGGTGCTCGGATTAATTTATATTTTTCCATTTTATGCGATTGTGGGTGAGGAGAATGTAGCCCTCTATCAATATGCATATATTCCCTACTCGATTATGCTAGCAGTAGCCATCTCGGGTGCGCCAATTGCTGTATCCAAGTTTGTTTCTAAATACAATGCAATGGGTGATTATCAATCAGGCCGCAAGCTTATGAAATCCGGCATACTTATTATGATGTGTACGGGGTTAGCGGCGTTTGTTGTTCTCTTTATATTAGCTACACCAATAGCAGGCCTTGTTATTAAAAGTGATGAACAGGCATTTTCGGTAGAGCAAATTGCCTCAGTTATTCGCTGGGTTAGCTTTGCGTTAATTGTAGTGCCATTTATGAGTCTATGGCGTGGATTTTTCCAAGGCTATGACAAAATGGAGCCTACTGCAGTTTCTCAGCTAGTAGAGCAAATTGTTCGTATTGTAGTGTTATTAGGTGGTTCATTCTTAGTTGTAGTAGTTTTTAATGGGAAACCAGAAACGGCTGTTTCCTTTGCGGTGTTTGCTGCCTTTATTGGAGCAATTGGCGGGTTGCTAGTACTCTATTATTATTGGAAAAAATATCAACCTGAATTTGATTTATTGCGCAGTCAAAGTGTTACATCTACACAGCTACCAATGTCCAACATATATAAAGAAGTAATTACGTATTCGATTCCGATGGTGTTTGTAGGTGTTGCTAACCCATTATTCCAATTAGTGGATATGCTTACGTTTAATGGAGCTATGGCATCTATAGGCTTAGCGGAAGTAACGGATAAGTATTTATCAATGATTAACTTTACAACACATAAGGTTGTCATTATTCCAGTAATGCTAGCTACAGGTTTTTCAATGGCGCTAGTACCGACGATTACAAAATTTTTTACGCAAGGTGAATATTTATCGTTACGAAATGCAATGGATAAGACATATCAAATATTAATTTTCATTACATTACCAGCAGTAGTTGGAATTTCGTTGTTATCGAATGAAATATATTTTATGCTCTATTCGGAAAGCGAGATGGGGGCTATGATTTTAGCCCATTATGCACCTGTTGCTATTTTATTTGCATTATTCCAAGTGACTGCAGCACTTTTACAGGGGATTGATTTCCAAAAGTGGATTGTCCTCAGCTTATTATCTGGGATTTTAGTCAAACTAGCGATTAATATTCCGTTAATTCGTTTAATGGAGGCAGATGGTGCACTTCTTGCCACAGCTATTGGCTATAGTGTTTCAATTATCATTAATATACTTGTGCTACGACAAACATTGAACTACAGATCAGAAATGGTTATTCGTCGTGTCATGCTCATTTCTCTTTTGACAGCGATAATGGCGGTAAGTGTATTCATCGTTCATACGCTTTTAGAGTTATTAATGGGACCAGTAAGTGGTAAATTCTCAGCGTTAGTTTATTCTGTTATTTGTGCTGGAGTAGGCGTAGCAGTATATGGCTTCTTGTCTTTACGCCTAGGCTTAGCACAAAAGCTTCTCGGTGAACGATTGACAAGAATAACGAACAAACTGGGATTTAAATAGGAGGAACTAATGCGATTAGATAAATTACTGTCGAATATGGGTTACGGGTCACGCAAGGAAGTTAAGTTGCTTCTAAAGCAAAAAGCAGTGACAGTAGATGGCGCATATGTGAAGGATGCAGCATTACATGTTGATCCTGAAAAGCAGGAGGTTTCTGTATTTGGGGAGCGTGTGAACTATACAGAGTTTGTATATTTTATGATGAATAAGCCTCCAGGCGTTATTTCTGCAACAGAGGATTTACGAGATGAAACCGTCATCGATTTGTTAGAGCCTTTACATCAGCATTTCCAGCCTTTCCCTGTTGGTCGCCTTGATAAAGATACAGAGGGATTATTGCTAATAACAAATGATGGTTCTTTAGCACATAATTTATTGTCTCCTAAAAAACATGTGCCAAAGGTTTATTATGCACAAATAGAAGGAATTGTGACTGAGGAAGATTGTGAGAAATTTGCTCAAGGTGTTGAGCTAGATGATGGTTATGAAACCAAACCAGGAGAGCTCATCATATTAAAATCTGCTCAACAATCTGAAATTGAGTTAACGATTCAAGAAGGTAAGTTTCATCAGGTGAAGCGTATGTTTGAGGCTGTTGGAAAACGTGTAACCTATTTAAAACGTCTATCAATGGGCAACCTAAAGCTAGATGACAGTTTGAAATTAGGTGAATATAGAGAATTAACGGCTGAAGAACTAGCCTGCTTACAAAATAGGGATTAGAGAATTCCTCGATGCTAACGACGATTAGTATCGGGGTATTTTTTATATACATACTTATACCAGTAACTGTATAATTAATGTAACCTATGTTAAAAGCTATTTAGTCTATGGTACTAAAAATCACTAAAAGTTTCGAAAAAAATGATGGTGAAAATAAGTAGAGGACACGTTAATGAAAAACCTAAGAATTAAATTATTAATATCTTTAATTGCTTTTGCATTAGTACTAGTTGCTGTAATTTTTTATTTCAATAGGCAAATACTTACATCTGATATCAAAAAACAAGAAGTTATGAATAGAACATTAATTGAAAATCATATTTTGACAGATATGCAAACGGTAGATAATGCACATTTTTATTTTGATAAAACTCTCTCAGAGAAAATGGAAACGGTATTACGAAACCTAATTACATATTATGAAGAAAACCCTCATATAGCAAAGTGGGACTTGGAGAAAATAAAAAACGAGCATGGAATGGATGTGTACATACTCGATCAATCAAATACTGTAATTTATACAACTTTTGAAAAAGATAAAGGTTTAAATTTTTCTCAATGCTGCACACGTTTTTCTGCTTTACTAGACGAACGTCGAATAAGTGGGGAATACTATGTTGATGGTATAGATATTTCAACAACTACTGGGGGATATCGAAAATTTGGTTATTTAGCAACACCTGACAAGAAATATTTATTCGAGGTCGGTATAGACTTACTTAAAGATCCTGTATTCCAAACTTTTAACTTCGAAAAGACAGCTGACTATTTAATTGATAAATATGCTGATTTATTAGAAGTACAAACGATAACGGCGGGAGGGGTTTTCTTTAAGGATTCTAAATCTCGTAAAACTGTAAATGATCAACCGAAAATATTTCAAGAGCATTATAAGCTGGCCAAAGAAACGATGAAGCCAACGGAATATCAAAAGGAGTTTGAAAATGGTTATATAGAAAAGTACCGTTTTTTACCTTATGAAGCAGAAGCGGAAAAGATTCGGGGAGAATCCTCTAAAAGAGTTGTATATGTAAAATACGGTAATTTCACAGAAATTAGAGCGCTTACTAAAAATACAAAGCAGTTTCGAATCTTACTGTTTATTGCCTTAGTAACTTCTTTCATCATGCTATTAGTCATCAATAAACTTCTTTCCAAAACGATTCATCTCGCAACATATGATCCATTAACGAATGTTTATAATCGTGCTACCTATATTAGAAAAATGGGCAATTTATTAAGGAAAAGGAAGACGAATCAACCAGGTTTATTGTTGTTAGATTTAGATAATTTTAAACAAGTAAATGATCGATTTGGACATGTTGAAGGTGACAAGATCCTGATTGAAACAGCTAGAACTTTAAAACGAGAAGTAGGGAAAAATGGCTTTGTTGTTAGATTTGGTGGAGATGAATTCGCAATTGTATTATATGATACGGAAGATGAATATATGGAAAAATTAGCGCATTCTATTTTGGAGAAAATTCATCACTTGAAGTTTGCGGATAAAATTTCTGTTGATAAATGGTCTGTGCTTTCAGTCAGTTTGGGCGGTGCCATTTGCAGTCATCCAGATGAGTCAGAAAGAAGCTTATTTGAGCGCGCAGATAAGGCATTATATCAATCGAAAAATGCTGGTAAAGACCAATACACCATTTATGAAGAAGTTACAGTTGAGGGAGAAAGTTAAAGCCACTTTAAAATTTTGGATATAATTGTAAAACTAATCATTAGCTCGCTCCAATCCTATTAGTAAGTTCAAGCAAGTATATCAAATGCTTGAGATTCGCTGATAGACATGGAGCGATTTTTTTATTTGAATGTTAACTCCTTAATAACCCGATTGGTGAAGACTAATAATCAGTCGAGGAAAGAACTCGCTGATAAAATTTATCCCTGTTGTGGCTTATGATTTGATCTGTAAAATATACAACTACATAAAACAAGAACAGCAATAACCGCAAACATTGCATCCATGTAATGTGTTAAAAGCCACCCGCCAATAATTGGTCCAATAAAGCCGCCTAAATTTTTAAATTGAGCTGCTCCTAAATAGACACCCTTTTGAGTATCAGGCGCAATTTCATCAATCAAGATGCTCATAGTTGGAAAGGCAAAAATTTCACCAATCGTGAATATAACCATAGCGATCATATATAGTGGGTAGTTATTCGAGAAGCCGAATAGTAAAAGGCCAAATGCAAAGAACAGAATTCCTACTAATAGCGTAGCCGAGGATGAAAAACGTTCTGAAAGTATACTAATCGGCAATTGAAGTAATAATACAACCGCTGCATTTAGTGAAATTAATACAGAATAGAGCTTGGCACCTTCTTCGATTTTAAGTTCAATGATTTGTGGCAGTGTCGAATCAAATTGAGAGTAACCAATATTTATTAAAATTGCCCCGAATATAAAGCTTAGTAGTACACGATTCGTCAAAAGTATCGTGAAGGTTTGCAGTATTTTTGTAGGTGTTGGAGCTTTTGGTTGCTGCATCTCATAGTGATTTAAAACTAAAAATAAAAATAAAGCATAAATAATATACATAATTCCTGTCAGCATAAACGGAATACTTGGGCTAGACAATTGAGAAATATAAACACCAATAACAGGACCGATGACAGCTGCTATGTTAATCGCTGTATAGCGAAGCGAGAACAATCTTTTCCGTTTTTCCACAGGCGTAAAATCAATCATTAATGCTTGTGTCGAGGGTTCAAAGAAGGAGCGACATAAGCCATTTAAGGCATTCAATGCTACGAAGAGCCAAACCGTATGCGCTGTTGCAAAGCCAAAGAATACAATGCTCCAAACAACAATAGTAAGTAAAATGATGCTTTTCCTGCCAAACCGGTCAGTTAGATAACCACCAAAGAATCCTCCTACAGTGGAGATTAACGGTGCAATACCAATCGTCAAACCTATTTGTAAAGGGGATGCTTCAATTTCGTTATGTAAGTAAATGGCTAAAAAGGGCATTGCCATAAAACTTGCTATGCGTGTAAAAATAGTTCCACCTAAAATGATCATAACTAGAGGATGAAACAGTTTAGAAAGCTTCATAAAAATCCTCCTTTCAAAATGTAGAGTGTTTCGATTTTAACGGATTGTTAAGTAATTGTAAATAGTAGGAAAAATAGTTTAATATAACACCGAGGAAGCAAATGTTGTAAAATAAATGAATTCTTAGCGAATATAGTGCTTGTATAAATACGGTTCATCACCATAATGTGTGGTTGATTTCCGTTCCGACTGGGCGCTTTGTAGCTGCTGCTTTTGCTTTCGCGCAGTTAAAACAATTTGCCGCTGCCGCTACGCTTTCGCACAGAGTATAGCTTTCTGGGGCATCCGATGAGCCGCTCAAACCAACAGATGTCATCCTCAACTTTAATGATGAGCTAATGAATATTTATCGTTAGAGGGAAATTTCACTAAAAGTAACCGTGATTTTTTTGGAGTATTTGCTTGGTAGTTTGATAAATTGTGGGGAATCAAAAAAAGTAGAAAACAAAAAAAGAATGACCACGACGAAAGGTCATTCTTTTCCAATACAAAATGTTTTACGTGTTATACGTAAAAACTAAGACGTCAATTTCACTTTTTTCTTCGTCGTTGTCCATTTGCCTCGACTTGGACTCATCACCAAATCGTTAAAGGCTAACACGTTCAAATCTCTTTGAACGGTGCGAGGAGTGATACTAAACTCTTCGACTAAATCCTGTGTAGACACGGTTCCTTTGTCTAAAATAAACATGTACACATCTTTAATACGATTAAGCATTCGATCAGTAGTTGGTTTCATAAATGAACCACTCCTTCATCTTAATTCTCTTGGCAAAGACTAGCGGACGACAATATGTGCGGAGTGCACTTAGGCTAATAAGTAGCTGCCTTAGACATCCCCTTTTCTAATTTTATATTCAGAAAAATAGTTCTGATAAGTTCATTATATAGAAAAACAAGTCAGTTTTCTAGTGAATGCAAGAGGAATTTACAAATCAGACATAAAATTTTCACTGTATTTTGTGGGAATAAGTGAAAAACGTGCTATATGTGGTAGTGATTGAAGTAAGTTTTTGAAAACTTGCCAGAAAGATGATTGTAAATTATGTTGTAAAGAGTAGAATAATGTTATTACTTTAGAGGAGGTACATCATATGGATTGGTTACAAGCTGCAAAGGAAAGACAAGATGAATTGATACAAGATTTACAGGAGCTTGTGCAAATTAATAGTGTTCTCGATGAGAATACGATCACTACTGAAGTACCTTTTGGTGATGGTCCATTAAAGGCTCTTGAATGGTTATTAACAAAGGGCGAAGCTGAAGGATTACAAACTAAAAATATTGATAATTATGCTGGTCACATACAGATGGGCGAAGGTGACGATTTATTAGGTATTTTATGTCATGTTGACGTGGTACCAGTTGGTGATGAAACAGATTGGACATACCCACCCTTTAGCGGCACTGTAGCAGATGGAAAGCTATTTGCTCGTGGTGCAATAGATGATAAAGGCCCAACAATTGCAGCATGGATGGCCATGAAACTTGTCAAGGATGCAGGTATTGAGCTTAATAAAAGAGTACGTATGATAATCGGTACGGATGAAGAAACTGGCTTCCGCTGTGTCGACCACTATTTTAAACATGAGGAAATGCCGACGATTGGCTTTGCACCAGATGCGGATTTCCCGCTCATCAATGCTGAAAAAGGCATTGCAGAGCTAGTGTTCTCTCAAAATAGAACCGGCGATGCTTCGAAAGAACAGCTATTACTATTTAATGCTGGAAAGCGACCAAATATGGTACCGGATTTTGCAAAAGCAACAGTTCAATTTGTTTCCGAACAATTCGAACAGAATTTTCACACATTTTTAAGCAAAAATCAGCTAGAAGGCTCTTTATTAATCGAGGGTTCTCGCTATATAATAACTATCAAAGGTAAAGCAGCCCACGCAATGGAGCCGGAAAAAGGTGTCAATGCAGCTGTTTATCTTACAGCATTTTTACAACAAGAGTTGACGACAGAGGCAAGTAAGCAATTTGTCGACTTTGTCGCAGATGTTTTTTATCAAGACCATTATGGCAATAAGCTTGCTTTACAATTCGAGGATGCAATGTCTGGTAAAACTACATTAAATCCCGGAATTGTAACTTACGATGTAACTAAAGGTGGTAGCCTGGTCATTAGTATGCGCTATTCTGTCACATATCCGTTTGATGAAAAAATCACGGAAGCACAACCTTTAGCTGTGGCAAAAGGATTTTCATTGGACATTCAAGATGACTCTAAACCTCATTATGTAAGCGAGGATGATGAATTTATCCAAACTTTAGCAGATATCTATAGACGTCAAACAGGAGATTATGAAACGCCTTTATTGTCTACTGGTGGTGGTACGTATGCGCGTGTTATGAAAAAAGGTGTAGCATTTGGCATGCTATTCCCAGGTGAACCTGATGTAGCGCATCGTGCGGATGAGTTTGTTGTCATTGAAAATCTTATAAAAGCAACAGCTATTTATGCTGAAGCAATTGTTGAACTTGCAGGAAATAAATAAATTAGATATGAAAAGGATGAACGAAACATGGCATATTCATTATGGAATGATCAAATCGTAGAAGAAGGATCTATTACAGTCTCTCCAGAAGACAGAGGTTACCAATTTGGTGACGGCATTTATGAAGTAATAAAAGTATATAACGGAAATATGTTCACAGCACAAGAACACATTGATCGTTTCTATGCGAGTGCCGAAAAAATTCGTCTTGTCATCCCTTATACTAAAGACGTATTACACAAATTATTACATGAACTTATTGAAAAAAATAATTTGGAAACAGGCCACGTTTACTTCCAAATCACACGTGGTACAACTTCTCGCAATCATATTTTCCCAGATGCAAGTGTTCCAGCTATATTAACAGGGAATGTTAAAACAGGCGAGCGTTCATATGAAAACTTTGAAAAAGGTGTTAAAGCTACCTTTGTAGAGGATATTCGCTGGTTACGTTGTGATATCAAATCATTAAACTTATTAGGTGCTGTAATGGCAAAGCAGGAAGCATCTGAAAAAGGTTGCTATGAAGCTATTTTACATCGCGGTGACATCGTAACAGAATGTTCATCAGCAAATGTTTACGGCATTAAAGATGGTAAGCTATATACACACCCTGCAAATAACTTCATTTTAAACGGTATTACACGCCAAGTTATTTTAAAATGTGCTGAGGAAATTAATTTACCTGTTATTGAAGAACCAATGACTAAGGCTGATTTATTAACAATGAGTGAGATCATTGTGTCATCTGTATCTTCTGAAGTAACACCTGTTATCGATGTTGATGGTAACAAAATTGGCGCTGGAGTTCCAGGTGAATGGACTCGTAAATTACAACAAGCATTCGAGGCGAAATTACCGCTTTCTATTTAATGGAAAATAAATGTAAGAGAGCTACCCTAAACTTTAGGTAGCTCTCTTTTTCTATAGAACAAATTATGGATGTTTTCTCCTGGAACGTCATGTAAAATAAAAACGATGACTACAGTTGTAGAATGATTGCCATCGGGATTTAATTTCAATGAGCAAATGTCGATGTAATGTATGCAATTGTCTATTTCTCTTCATTTAGCAATGATTGCGACAGCACAATTACGCCAAGGCGAATTGATATTGCGATTGATTTGCTTTCTAAGCAAGAGTGGAGAAATTAGCAAATTAGATATAGGGCGAGTAAGATTGGAGTGACCAAAACACATGGCACAATTGGTGAAATTACAAGATTATATTTCACGCTATCAAATTGATTTAGCAAGATATCCAACACAGTTTGTACGCTTAAAGCAAAGTCAATGGGAACGTGTTAAGCGACAGTGGGAGTTAGGAGAAGAAATTAGCGAGTGGCAACATAACGACGGCGGTTCAGAAAATGATTCTTTTGAGGAAAAAGAAAGGTTCTCTTTATTCAAAAAAATATTTGCCGGTCGTCAGAGGGAAGAAATTGAGGATATTGAAGAGGTCGAAATAACGAATGAGCTAGTGAGTGATGAAGATAGCATACCAGAAGAAGAAACAACTTTAACATTTGAACCAAAAATTGTTTATGCACCACAATCTATTCATGAATTAAAACGAATGTTTATCGATCAATTTTTCCATTTCCAAATGAAATGGGCAAGTTCAACACTCCGTGAAAAGTCGTATGTGGATCCTCGTTTTATGCGTGATCCCCTGTTGCGAAATTTGTTACAAAAATTACCGGATAACTATTTGCTTTTTTATTATCCTATTTTACAAATTAGAAAAGCACCTATAGAGCTTGATGTCGTGCTAATGTCACCGACAGAATGTATTTGTATAACAGTACTAGAAGCTGAAAATCAAGCAGTTTATGTAGGAGGCAGTGAGCGATTCTGGATAAAAAAAGTAGGGACGAAGGATTCAAAAGTACTTAATCCAATGATAAGTTTGAATCGTATGGAGTCCGTATTAACTCAATTATTTAAGCAGGACAATATAAATATGCCGATTCGCAAGGTTATTTTATCACAGAATGGCTATTTCGATTATCCAGGTTCACCTTACGGAATTCAATTTGTTGATCGTCGAAATTATGGAGAATGGATGGAGCATTTAAGGAAAGTTTCCTCTCCTATGAAGCATATGCAAATTCGTGCTTCTCAAACGATTTTAAGCAATGTACAAACAACTTCCTTTAATCGAGATATTTGGCAGCAATCTTCTCAACCAGCCGGGGATTAGGTAATGCAAGTATTATTTATTGTGAATGAAGCAGCAGGGCACGGTAAAGGTAAAAAAGTTTGGCATCGTCTTCAACAGCATTTAACAATTAACTATGACGTCGCCTTTACAGAATATGAGGGACATGGGCAAGAGCTTGCGAAAAATTGGGCGCAAGATGCTCAAACAAAAAAATTAATTGTTATTGTTGGTGGTGACGGCACAATACATGAGGTTGTTAGTGGCGTTGTACATAATAAATTAATAATTATTGGTGTAGTTCGTGCTGGTTCTGGAAATGATTTTGCACGATACTTTTCTACATTTCAAGATGCCGTTCAAATTGAAAACTATATACAAAATGAAATGGTTTACCTCCCAATGGATGTTGGTGCCGTTCGGCTTGGAGATTATCAACAAGAAATATTTGTCAATAATGCGGGTGTGGGCTTTGATGCATTTGTCACTAAACGTATTAATACATCTCGTTTGAAGCTTTACCTCAATAAAATAGGGCTCGGTAAGCTATCCTATGCTGTGGCTGTTGTAAGAGGACTTTTTAGTTTTAGACGCTTTGATGTAAAGATACAAGCGGACAATCAAGAATGGCACTTTCAACAGGCATGGTTTGTTGCAATGTGCAATCAACCTTATTTCGGAGGGGGAATGAAAATTTCACCTACTTCTAAACCTGATGATGGTCAAATCGAAATAACAATCGTTCACGGTATTTCCCGACTTAAATTATTACTAGTATTTGTCACTGTGTTTTTTGAAAAACATACAAAATTTAAAGAGATTACTTTTTTGCAAGGCCATCAATTTAACATTTTCGTGCACGGAAATGACGTTGATTGTCATACTGATGGTAACTATATTGGAGAAATAAGAGAGGGAACGAGGATTCATAGTACAGTGCAACGCGATGCTTGGCAGGTACTATCGGAGGAACATTGAAAAAAATGGTCTTTCACTAAAAGTTGGAGATGACAATTGTTAAACTATGCTATGCATAAAAGTTGATTGGAGTGGAGACTGGGTGACTCCTTGAGGATTAGCGATATAGAGGAACGAAGGCTAAAAACATCACGTCCTGTGATAACGCCTTCGTGACCAACATCCTATTGGCCCGAGACCCTGGAGCGAAGCGGCTCATCGGACTCCTCCAGGAAAGCGCCCAGTCGGATCGGAAATCAACCCTACGCTATAGTGATGAGTCTGAAAAATACCATTTCGCAATAATTTCATGCGAATTTAATAGTAATACGTTATACTATAAAAAATTAATAATTTCATGAAAAAGAAATGAGGAAGAAAATTGAGATTAAGAAATAAGCCTTGGGCGGAGGAAATGATTACGGATCATCCAGAGGTGATTGTTCCAAATCCTGAAGACTTTAAAGGAAATTGGCAGGCTGTTTTCGGAAATGACAACCCAATACACATTGAAGTAGGTACTGGGAAAGGACAATTTGTCACAGGTATGGCCTTACAAAATCCAGATATAAATTATATTGGCATTGAGCTTTATGATAGTGTAATCGTTTGTGCATTGGAAAAAATTTTAGAGGCTAAATCTCCAGCGAATTTACGACTATTAAAAGTAAATGGCGCAGATTTAAATAAATATTTTGAAAAAAATGATGTAGACCGTGTGTATCTGAATTTCTCAGATCCTTGGCCAAAAACGCGCCATGCTAAGCGACGTTTAATGCACGAGGGTTTTTTGAAATTATATGAGTCGATTTTGGTGGATAATGGGGAAATCCATTTTAAAACGGACAACCGTGGTTTGTTTGAGTATTCATTAATGAGTATGTCTGAATATGGTATGTTACTTAAGTATGTATCACTCGACCTACATGCGAATATGCCTGAGGATAATGTTATGACTGAATATGAGGAGAAATTCTCTGCTAAAGGACAGCCAATTTATCGTCTAGAATCGCAATTCTTAACTAACTAGGGGGAGAATGGATGGATCAGTTAAAGTTTCACAATATGTCATTATCATGGCTAAACGGGGGTGTCACTTGCCTTGATGGCGGTGCTATGTTTGGGGTTGTGCCAAAGCCACTTTGGGCACGCAAATATCCAGTCAACGAAAAAAATCAAATCGAGTTACCAACTGAGCCGATATTAATTCAATATGAAGGCAAAAATTATATTATTGATACAGGCGTTGGTTTTAACAAATTAAATGAAAAGCAGCTACGTAACTTTGGGGTAACTGAGGAGTCAACATTAGCGGCTAGTTTACAGGAGTTAGGATTAACAACTGCTGATATTGATGTAGTATTAATGACGCATTTACATTTTGACCATGCTGGAGGTTTAACGCAATGGGAAGATGATGTACTTGTGCCAACATTCCCGAATGCAAAAATCTTTGTAACGAAAATTGAGTGGGATGA
Organism: Lysinibacillus sp. G1-3; assembly: GCF_056322905.1. Taxonomy (NCBI): domain Bacteria; kingdom Bacillati; phylum Bacillota; class Bacilli; order Caryophanales; family Bacillaceae; genus Lysinibacillus; species Lysinibacillus sp. G1-3. The sequence continues at coordinate 110,961 of NZ_JBWHYQ010000014.1, read as the reverse complement.
AATGCGTGAGCCAAATATCCGCTCGAAAAATACGTATTGGAAAGAAAACTGGGAGCCAGTTCAGCACTTAATCGAAACGTATGAAGGTACTTTAGAGGTAGCTCCGGGTATTGAAATGATTCATACTGGTGGTCATAGTGATGGACATGCCATTATAAAATTGACTCAAAATGGCGAAGTATTATTGCATATGGCAGATATTATGCCAACACATGCACATCAAAATCCGTTATGGGTTTTAGCGTATGATGATTATCCAATGACGAGTGTCTTTGCGAAGGAACGTATAATGAAAGAGGCGCTGGCGAATGGCTACGGCTTTATCTTCTACCATGACGCGTATTATCGCATGATAAAATGGGATGAAACAGGTAAAGAAGTTGTAGATAAATTAGAACGTGGCAGACAAGCTGTTATTACATTCTAAATAAAAAACGTGTGAACCTTTTGCGTTCGCACGTTTTTTTATTGCTGTGTAGAAAAGTATTGAACAATGAAATTAAGGTAAATAAGTGATTGGGGAAATATAGGTTTATTAGTAGCTGATAGAAAGAATTTTTTGATATTTTACTAATGTATGACTATTTTAACTGATTGTAGCGTAGGGCTACTCGACTCCCGCGGGAAAGCGAGTAGCCCGTAGAGGAAATCAGAGCCTTTAAATTAATTAGAGTAGATAAATAACTAAAATATGGCTCTTTGGTAAAACTACATTATGGTCTGTAGCCTAATTCCCCTTTTTTTTGACACTTTTTTCGTGAACATTTTGGAAAATATGATACACTAAAAACTATACTAAAACATAAAAGAGAGTTGAAAATACATGGCAACGGAGCAACCATTTTTACCAGTATTACTAGGATCAGATATGAATGCATATGGTATGGCACGTGCATTTTATGAGGCATATGGAATTAAACCACTTGTATTAGGACGTTCACATTTAACGGCAACACAAGACAGCCATATCATAAATTTCCAAGAAATTGATCGCTTAAATGAACAGGATGTATTTGCACCTGCACTTGCAAAGGTCGCAAAAAAGTATTCTGATAAAAAACTATTGTTGTTAGCGTGTGGAGATGATTATGCAAAGCTTATTATCAAAAATAAGCCAGCATTACAGGAACATTTTACAGTACCATATATTGACGAATCATTAATGGATGAAATTTTATTAAAAGAAAATTTCTATAAAATGTGTGATAAGTACGATTTTAAGTATCCAGGTACGACGACTGTGACAGCTGACAATTACGAAAACTTTACACCACCTTTTGAATATCCAATTATTTTAAAGGCATCGAACTCGGTGGAATACTGGGCATGTTCATTCCCAGGTAAGAAAAAAGTGTTTGTTGCACATGATGAAGCGGAAAAAACAGCTATCTTAAAAGCAATCTATAGCTCAACTTATCAGGATACAATGATTATTCAAGAATTCATCCCAGGTGACGATTCTTATATGCGTGTATTAAATGCATATGTAGGGAAAGACGGCAAAGTGAAGCTAATGTGTCTAGGAAATCCAATCTTAGAAGAGCATTCACCTGAAGGAATTGGTAGTTATGCAGCAATCGTTACAACATACGATAAAGAATTAATGGATCAAGTACGCTTCTTCTTAGAGGATATCGGTTATACTGGCTTTGCTAACTTCGATATGAAATACGATATGCGGGACAAACAGTATAAGCTGTTTGAAATCAATTTGCGTAATGGCCGCTCAAGCTACTATGTTACAGCAAGTGGTCATAATTTAATGAAATATGTAGCTGATGACTATATGTTAAATATTGAGCAAGAAGTAACTTATGTTCAGGATAAGCATTTATGGATGATTATTCCTAAAGGTGTATTATTTAAATATGCATCTAATGAAAAGCTTAAACTGGAAGCTAAAAAATTAATTCGTGAAGGGAAATATACAAACTCCCTTTACTATAATCAAGATATGAATGCGAAACGTTGGGTGAAGCTAACGTTAAATAATTTAAATTATTATCGAAAGTATAAAAAGTACTTTAACAATAAAGGTTTGACTGAATAAAACAAAGAAGCCATCTCAAATAACTGAGATGGCTTTTTCATAGAATTGGAAAACAAAATGATTAAGGAGAAATTTATAAAAGTTGTACTTTTTTAAATGTGAGTTATTTCCGTTCCAGGCTACTCGATTTCCTGTGGGCGAGCGTCGAGCCGCTTCCTCCGCTTACGCTCCGTGCAGGGTCTCGCCTGTCTCGCTTTCCCACGGGAGTCGAGTAGCCTTCCACTCCAATCAGCAGTAGCGTATAATTCATTTCAAAAGTGAACGATATGGCTACTCACTATAATTGAACAGAATAGATTTAAAACAGTGACTCAATTATAAATATATTATTATTGTAGTAATTTAAATAAGTATTTGTTACTATCGCTACATTATCATTGAGCTTTCGCACAGATACATTGTTGCTGCCGCTTCGCTTTCTCACAAAAAAATTTGCTAAAGTTTTGTTTGATCACTATAAACTATAGTAAGATGCCAGAAGATACACTCTATGTTAAGTGGTTGATTGGAGTGGAGACTGGGCGACTCCTTGGGGACTAGCGTCTCATCGGACGCCCCCAGGAAAGCGCCCAGTCGGAACGGAAATCAACCTCTCGTTTTGTTGAAGAACCACACCTTAATTTGATGGACATAAAATTTTTTCATAACAAGGAAGAAGCCATCTCAAATAGCTGAGATGGCTTCTTTTGTAGTCTATAATTTTTGTTCGCGTATTACTGTGTAAGGTTATACTTCTTGTAATTCTACTACAACACCTGAGCGAGCGTCAGCGGCAAATTCAAATGTTTGCATTTCACCCTCGTGTAAACGAGAGATACCTCCACGGTATACAGGAATAGTCATAATGCCGTTTGAGAAATTGTCTGTTTTCATAAAAATCCATGAACCGTCAATCGGTGAATCTTTTTTAAATTCCTTTTTTATGTTTTCGAGTACTTGTCCTGCAGGTACATACGGAGAAACCTTTTCACTTGCTTCTTTAACAATGACTGCGGCAGCAAGGCCAGTAGCAACACCAATTAAAAAATCACGTAATTTCATGCTCTTTTCCTCCTTTTTCTATAGGTTCATTTTAACATAGCATATAGAGTGAATGCACGTTCACACGTTAGCACTTTTTTAGGAAATGTATCATATTTGCGAATTAGGCATTTGTAGCTGAGGCTTCGCTTTCGCACAGATAAAAACTTTAGCGACATGGGACACACTGTGAAGATGAACTCCATGTGCACTTATTCCGCTACTCATTGGAAAATGGGAGTCTTCCGCTGGATATAGATAAATATGTTACAATGGACAAGGAAGAATATTCTACTTCGTGGGGAGAGAGTCAACATGAATGAGGAAACATTACAATTATTTAAAACATTAACAGAATTACCAGGTGCGCCGGGTAATGAACATGCGGTACGTGCATTCATGCGTTCTGAGTTGGAAAAGTACTCGGATGAGATCGTTCAAGATAATTTAGGGGGTATTTTCGGTGTAAAGCATAGTGAAGTTGCTGATGCACCAAAAGTGTTGGTTGCTGGTCATATGGATGAAGTGGCATTCATGGTTACTTCTATTACCGATAACGGGATGATCCGCTTTCAAACATTAGGTGGTTGGTGGAACCAGGTAATGCTAGCGCAACGCGTTGAGGTATTTACTAAAAATGGCGCGATTCCAGGTGTGATTTCATCAATACCACCACACTTATTAACAGATGCTGAACGTTCTAAACCGATGGATATTAAAAATATGCTTATAGATGTTGGTGCAGACAATAAAGAAGATGCTATTGCACTTGGCGTTCGTCCAGGTCAATCAATTATCCCTGTCTGCCCATTTACACCGATGGCCAATCCGAAAAAAATTATGGCCAAAGCTTGGGATAACCGCTATGGCTGTGGACTGGCAATTGAATTAATGAAAGAAGTTAAGGGTGAAAAGCTAGCTTCACATTTATATTCAGGTGCGAATGTGATGGAAGAAGTTGGTTTGCGTGGTGCTCAAGTGTCCGCAAATATGATTAAACCAGATTTATTTTTCGCCCTAGATGCTTCACCTGCAAATGATATGTCAGGTGAAAAAAATCAATTTGGTCAGCTTGGAAAAGGGACATTATTACGTATTCTTGACCGTACGATGGTTACTCATAAAGGCATGCGTGAGTTCATCTTAGATACTGCTGAAACGAATCATATTCCTTATCAATATTTTGTATCACAAGGTGGTACGGATGCAGGACGTGTGCACACAGCGAATGACGGTGTTCCTAGTGCAGTAATTGGAGTTTGCTCACGCTATATTCATACGTCTGCGTCGATTATTCATATTGATGACTATGCAGCTGCAAAAGCTTTAATTGTGGAACTAGTGAAAAATGTAGATCGTTCCACATTAGCAACGATTCGCGCTAATGTGTAAAAAAGACATCCGTTTGAAATAAGTTAATAGATGCCTTTAGGGGCATCTTTTTCTATGCAAAGAAAGAGGTATTAGAAAATGAACATAGCTATTGGTACAACAAACAAAGCAAAAACAGAGGCTGTTGAAGTTATAGCTAGAAAGTATTTTGATAAACCAATTTTCACTTGCGTTAAAGCTGCATCGCAAGTATCGGATCAACCGATGACCCATGAAGAAACACGCTTAGGCGCAATAAACCGTTCGAAAAACGCAATCGATGAGACGGGTGCCCAATTATCGTTTGGATTAGAGGGTGGAGTGACTGAAATTGATGGTGTGATGTATGTTTGCAACTGGGGAGCTCTTACAGTATCAAATGGCACAACTTATACAGGTTCGGGCGCACAAATTATATTACCAGAAGAAATTGCCCAGGAAATAAGAGCAGGGAAGGAACTTGGACCTGTAATGGAGCAATATACACAACGTCGGGATATCCGACAAGGTGCGGGAGCTGTAGGTATTTTTACGCAAGGATTAGTAAGTCGTCAGATGATGTTTGAACATATAGTTTCACTCCTTATTGGTCAATATTTATTTTCATTAGCGCATGAGTAGTGTCAGTTAATTAGTAAAAATGGAATAGTGAAGTTGCATAATTGATAAAGCTTTTTTAAAATAGAAAAAGGTTAGCAATGAAAGGAAGAAGAATATGTCTTTTACATCGGTGAGAGTTGTTGGCTTACTACTTCTACTTTTGGGGCTTACTGGTTGTAATCTATCGGTTGATGAACAAATTCAAGATGGACTTCAAAATATGAAGACCGTTTTTGCAGAACAACCAGAGGAGCAAACAGATCGTATTGGGGATGTAGAATTATACTTACCTTCAAACTTTAAAGTTGACGACAGTTCAGATGCATATAATATATTAGTAACGAAAGGAAAAGAGCGTTATATTCTTTTCATTAATGATCGTGAAGATGCAGATAGTAAACTATATTACAATCTATTAAAAGCTGATAGCTCAAAAAACATAATCGAAGAAAATACTTATGAAAAGAATGGTATTTTCGGCTTTGCGGCTGTTTTAAAAACTGATAATGAGAACGAATTTGAGCTTATTGTTAGTAATGGTGGTGTAAAAATGACGACCATTTCGCACGCGGAACATATTAAAGATAATCTACACGAGATGACGAAAATCGTTCATTCGGTTAAGATTAAATAATTGGATAGTTTTGAACAGAGCGGTTCACAAACATGTGAGCCGTTTTCTCTTCATTCGGCATATTTTAAGCTACAATAAAGGAACTCAGTTTATAAACGTCACATCCAGTGACGTTATCTGCGCAACAGTGCTGAACCTAAATTGATTTGGAAGAAAGGATGTGAACTAGGTGAAACAAATTAAATCAGAACAACTTGTGTCCCTATTAAAACAACAATTGAATGAGGAAAAGTTTGATTTTGAATTTGACAAAAAGTACGATAAATTACGTCTAAACCATAAAAAAATTGGTAAAGGGATGGAGCTTTCCCTGCCAGGCATTTTAGCCAAATATAATGACAAGCAGGGGGCTGCAATCGATGAAGTCGTTTATACAATCGAGCAAACCTTTAATGCGATGGAGCGAGAGATGGAACAAGGATTCCAAGCGACTACAAAAATTTACCCAGTTATTCGTGCAACATCCTACCCTCAAGCCTCGAAGGAAGGGCATGTATTCATCACGACTGAACATACAGCTGAAACACGTATTTTTTATGCGCTTGATTTAGGAAAAACTTATCGTTTTATTGATGAATCCATGTTAGAGGTACTACAATTAACAGTAGAGCAAGTTCGTGACATGGCACGATTCTCTGTAAAGCAACTACCAACAGTTTATAAGAAAGATGAAGTTGCAGGGAATGTTTTCTATTTTGTTAATGCTAATGATGGCTATGATGCAAGTCGCATTTTAAATGAAAGCTTTTTGAAAGAAATGCAGACTAAAATTGAGGGTGACATGACGTTATCTGTGCCACATCAGGATGTATTAATAGTAGGTGATATTCGTAATGAAACAGGGTATGATGTATTAGCACAGATGACAATGCATTTCTTTGCTGTCGGTACCGTACCGATTACGTCATTATCTTTTATTTATGAAGATGGGGAACTAGAACCAATCTTTATATTAGCAAAAAATAGAGTTAAAAAGGAGCAAGAAAAACAATGAATATATTTTACAACAAAGAGCATGTAGGCGATGTATTGCTAGTACAATTAGCGACAGAATCAATCGTTAAAACAAAGGTAGAGCGTGCAGGTGATATCGCTATTTTAAAGGAAGCACAAACAGGAGAAATTAAAGCATTTAATTTATTTAATGCTAGTAACTATATACAAACTGAAGCACAAGGTTTAGTTGAAGTTACTCCAGAATTAGTTGCACAGCTAGAGACAGCTATTACAAAAAACGGAGCTGAAATCAGCTTAGATGTAGATTTTTCTCCAAAATTTGTTGTGGGCTATGTAGAAACAAAGGACAAGCATCCGAATGCTGATAAACTAAGCATTTGTGCTGTAAACGTAGGTGACGAGACATTACAAATCGTATGTGGCGCACCAAATGTGGAGGCGGGCCAAAAGGTTGTCGTAGCGAAAATCGGTGCAGTAATGCCTTCTGGAATGCTTATAAAAGAAGGTAATTTACGAGGAGTTGAATCATACGGTATGCTATGTTCAGCACGCGAATTAGCAATACCAAATGCACCTTCTGAAAAAGGGATTTTAGTATTACCAGAAGATGCAACAACTGGTGGTGCGTTCGAAGCGCCAACTAAATAAAGTCTTGGAAAACACGGTTTAGCTTTGCGAAAGTAAGCGATAACTCAATTTAAACCAAGGTCGAATTGATTATATGTACTTAAAATCGTTATGCTACTAATATGCTAGTAACATAACGATTTTTTTGTCTAGAATGAGCCTCTAAATACAAGTTTCTATTACATTTTTATGGTATGCTTTTTGTTATAGACATTTAACTTCTTTCGGCAAATATTTCCTGTAGCGAAAGCGACAAGGTTTTACCTGTGCGAAAGCGAAGCGGCAGCAAAAATACATGACTGAGTGACCAACGTCGTGTTAGCCCAAAGCCTCCGGCGGATGTCACAGAATTATAGGATGCTAGCCTAAAACCATCGCATCCATGCGATAACGGCTAACTGACCTGCATTGGTAAAAATGCCATGTCCTGTGGCATTACTGAAAGAGCGACATCGTGTCGGCCCTCGTGCAGGCTTAAAACAAAGCCGATTCCGGACGCAATTATGCCGAGGCATAATTGATTTAGTTAATGCTATAAATGAAGTGTAAGAGAAATGAGTGAAACAATGTGAATTGGTTAAAAAAACAAATGGATAAATTTTTAAATAAAGATGACAATGATTACGAATATGAAGAGTTTTATGATGACTATGAAGAAGAACAATCTGAGCAACAAAACTCATTTAAAGAAACAACTGCTGCAAAGCAAAAAACTTTTCGTTTTCCGTTAATTGAGGATGAGGAATTTTCAGCTCCACCATCATTAAAAGAAGCATTCAATCAAATGGACGATGCATCCTCCGGACAAATTGAAGATTTATCGCTACCGAGGCATTTAAATAATCATATTGTAGATTCAAGTGTGTATGATATTGAGGTTTCAGGTATTCGAGAACTATTAGCAAATCGAACGAAAAGAACAGGTAGAACGACGATTACGCGAAGTCAGCCTCAACCGGAGAATCGTTCGAAAGCAAGTCTGGTTTTTCGAGATGCGCAAAATGAATTGCCTACTACACCTAAAGAAACGAAGTATCCATCAGAAAAAACAGATGAAAGTGATTTGCAGGCTAATCGCAAACGTTTTGTACCAACTGATGTTCCGTCACCAGTCTATGGTTTTACTAAGCCGAGCCCAATTGAACAACTATTAGAGAAACGGAAGGAAGAGCACGACAAAAAAGAGTTAGAAATACCTACAGCAACTGAGTCTATAAAAGAAGCGACAACAAATGAGGCTATTGAAAATATACTGGAAGTAAAAGAGCCTATTAGCGCAGAGCAAAAAGAAGGACCTGAACAGTTAGAAATCCCTGAAACAATTGAAGCATTTACTAATAAACCGATTACTTTTGAAGATAAATTATCAGACGAAACCAATCATCCTAATGATAAAACGACAGCGGAATTACCTGTACCGCTAACAACTTCTTTTGCCGTAGAATTTGAAGACCAAGTGAAAGAAGCTGTTCAGCAAGAGCTGAATATTGAACATCTTCCAGTTGATCAATCAGAAATTCATGTGAAAGAAGTAGTTGTAGAACAAGTACAAATCGAAAATTCCACCATCCATATTGGTGAAGTTACAGTAGTCCAGCCATCCGTGAATGAAGAACGTGAGCAAGATATATTGCAAGAACAATCTGTAGAAGAGCAACCGGAAGAAAAGAAAGTAAAAAGTGGTGGCGTTCCATTCAATGTTTTAATGCTTAAAACAGATAAAGAGAAATGGAGAATTCGACAGCAATTAAAAAATACGATGCCGACCCCTACAATTGTTGAAAAGGATCGAGAGGAACAGGCGCCTTCTTCTGAGCCGTTTCATTTAGAGGAAGAACATCGATTAGTACCATCCAATGAAGATAAGATTCAACAATCTATACATTTAGAAATTAGCGAGTTAGAGATGGATGATACAGTAGCACCACATTCGTCGAAGGAAGACGAGGTTTCTATTCCAAATACTGCTCCATTCAATGCTACAACAGAAAGTGTGTCGGTCATTTCAATGGCACCAGTTGCATCAATGTCGAACGTTTCGACATTAGAAAAGACTGTGATTGAAGTTGAAAGCTCCGACGAAATTTCAGCGACTACAGAAAAGGAAGTAGAAGTACCTACTGAAAAGGAAATGGAAGCAACTATCGAAAAGGAAGTAGAGGTACCTATTGAAAAGGAAATGGAAGCTACTACCGAAAAGGAAGTAGAAGTACCTACTGAAACGGAAATGGGAACGACTACTGAAAAGGAAGTAGAGGTAACTAACGAAACGGAACTAGAATCAACTACTGAACAGGAGCTTACTACCGAAAATGTAGTGATTCCCGAGAAGAATTATGTTGATCTAGAAGAGTATCCAGAACAATCTTCTAAATCAGATGAAACATCCGTGGAAAATCAAGTGATGGAAATGCCTCAAAAACCTGTGCATGTGTATCAAAAGCCAGATGATGAGTTTTTAGAGCCACCTGAGGAAAAAACACAGGATACTGAGTGGATGGAGCAACAGGGAGATACGTTAGTCGAAGCTTTGTCTTATTTCCAAGTCTCAGCTCAAATAGAATCGATTATGCAAGGACCTGCCGTGACGCAATTTGAAATAACAGTGAGTCATGGTACGAAGGTTAGTAAAATCCGTAATCTATCAGATGATTTGAAGCTTGCATTGGCAGCGAAAGATATCCGCATCCAAGCGCCGATTCCTGGGAAGAGCTCAATTGGCATTGAGATTCCGAACCGTGTATCTCGCGCTGTTCGATTATCGGAAGTGACAAATAGTGCTTCTTTCCTTGAGTCAGATTCACCGTTAGAAGCAGCATTGGGTCTGGATTTAACAGGGAAGCCTGTAACCATTGATTTACGAAAAATGCCACATGGTTTAATTGCCGGAGCTACAGGTTCTGGTAAATCAGTTTGTATTAATTCAATTTTGGTTAGCTTGTTATATAAAGCTGCACCACATGAATTAAAACTGATGCTCATCGATCCTAAAATGGTAGAATTAGCACCGTTTAATCATATTCCACATTTAGTTAGCCCAGTCATCACAGATGTTAAAGCGGCTACAGCTGCACTGAAATGGGCAGTGGAGGAAATGGAGCGTCGTTATCAGTTATTTGCTCATGCGGGTGCACGTGATATTACACGTTATAATGCAATTGCGGATAAAAATAATGAACATAGCTTAAAATTACCGTATATTCTAATTGTCATTGATGAATTAGCAGATTTAATGATGATGTCTCCTGCAGATGTAGAGGAGGCCATTTGTCGTATTGCGCAAAAGGCACGTGCTTGTGGTATCCATTTAATTGTTGCAACTCAAAGACCTTCTGTTGACGTTATTACAGGGCTTATTAAATCAAATATTCCTACACGTATTGCTTTCGCGGTATCTTCACAAATCGATTCGCGTACGATTTTAGATGGGCAAGGTGCAGAAAGGTTACTTGGACGGGGCGATATGTTATATTTAGGCAATGGTATGTCTGCTCCAGTGCGTTTGCAGGGTACATTTGTGACAGATGATGAAATTGAAGCGATTATTGAGCATGTTCGTGAACAAGGAGAGCCAGATTATATATTCGATCAAGAGGAACTTTTAAAGAAGACGGAAGTTTCGGCTGAGCAAGATGATCTGTTTGAGGATGTATGTCGATTTGTTTATGAGCAGGGCGGTGCTTCTACTTCCTTGATTCAGCGCAAATACCATATTGGTTATAATCGTGCTGCTCGTTTAATCGATATGTTGGAATCACATGGTTTTGTGTCTGAGGCAAGAGGCAGTAAACCGAGAGAAAGTTATATTACAGAAGAAGATTTAATTGCTATGTTTGAATAAGAATTGTATTGTTTTCGTATAGATTATCTTAATTACGTCGAAATTAGTTTTTTTAGAAAAGTTACACATTTATCCTTATGCATAAATAGTGCTATAATAGACAAGATGTGTTGATTAGTACGTATTTTTTAGTACTACCAAAGGTATTAATACCTAATAATTAGTGAAAAAATACGTTACACCTAATAGATGATAGAAGGGATATTGAATTCCCGGGGGGTTTAATTAATGACAGTTTTTCATTTCACAGGCATTAAAGGTTCTGGCATGAGTTCACTTGCACAAATCTTATTTGATGCTGGTGAACAAGTACAGGGCTCAGATATTGATAAATATTTCTTCACGGAACAGCCGTTACGTGAGCGTAATATTTCAATTTTTTCATTTAATGCAGATAATATTAAAGAAGGTATGACAGTTATTGCAGGGAACGCATTTCCTGATGATCATCCCGAATTAGAGCGTGCACGTGAAATCGGTGTAGAAGTTATTCGTTACCATAAATTTTTAGGTGAATATATCGGTAATTATACGTCGATTGCTATTACAGGTGCACATGGTAAAACATCTACGACAGGCTTAATGTCTCATGTTGTAGGTGGTTATAAGCCAACTTCTTATTTAATCGGTGATGGAACAGGAGCTGGGCATGAAAATGCTGACTTCTTTGTAATGGAAGCATGTGAATACCGTCGACACTTTTTAGCTTACAATCCCGATTACGCAGTAATGACTAATATTGATTTTGACCATCCTGACTATTTTGCAAACATAGAGGATGTATATTCAGCCTTTCAAGCATTAGCATTACAAGTTAAAAAAGCCATTATTGCTTGCGGTGATGATGAACATTTACAACGTATTCAAGCGAAAGTACCCGTTGTTTATTACGGATTTGGGGCTGAAAATGATTTTGAGGCTCGTAATGTTGAAAAAACAACAAAGGGTACAAAATTTGATGTATTTGTCCGCAATGAATTTTATAGTACATTCTTTATCCCGTTGTTTGGCGATCATGCGGTATTAAATACTTTAGCTGTTATTACACTTTGCCAATATGAAGGTATTTCACCAGACATCGTTCAAGAACGTTTAAACACATATAAAGGTGTGAAAAGACGTTTTACAGAAACGGAAATTGGGAATAATGTTTTAATAGATGACTATGCACACCATCCAACTGAAATCCGTGCAACGGTTCAATCGGCACGACAAAAATTTCCGGATCGTGAGCTAGTAGCTATTTTCCAACCACATACATTTACACGTACACAAGCTTTTTTACAGGATTTCGCAGATAGTCTAAGTCTTGCAGATACAGCATATTTATGTGATATTTTTGGCTCTGCAAGGGAAACACAAGGCGCACTTTCAATCCAAGATTTAGCGTCTTTAATTGAAGGCAGTGCAGTGATTACCACTGAAGGAATCGATGTGTTGACAAAGCATAAAGGCGCAGTATTTTTATTTATGGGCGCTGGCGATGTTCACAAATTCCAAGATGCTTTTGAAGACGTGCTAAAGAACAACGAAACAGCTTAGTCCGCAAGGAATAAGCTGTTTTTTCTCAAAATGAGAAGGGATTCCGTTTTTTTTGTCGAAAATAAGGAAATGAATAGTAAAGAGAATTTGTACTTGCAGGAGGTCTAGTTATGGAAGTTATTTTGTATATTGCAGCAATCATCGCAGCAATCGGTTTTTTAATTTTTTGTGTGAGTGTAGGAATGACATTAATTTCGCTCAAACCAATCCTTAACAGTTTAGCAGGAACATTATCAGGTATAGAAGGTCAAATGGAAGGTATTACACGTGAAACGACTTCCTTACTAACTAAAACAAATAGCTTGGCAGAAGATATTCAAGAAAAATCTGAACAGTTAAATTCTGTTGTTCATGCAGTCAAAGGGATTGGCGACTCTGTGAATGGTTTAAATAAATCTGTACAGCAAATTACTTCTTCAATTTCTACAAGTGTGGAACAAAATGAAGAAAAAATTGCTCAGGTTGTTCAGTGGAGTAATGTCGCAATCGGCATTGCTGATAAGTGGAAAAAACGTAAAATTATCGAACAAGCCAATGAGGCGATTCAAGATGATGTTTATCCTTTTGAATCAGCGCAAACTGAGAAATCGAAAAGAAAATGGGGCCGTAAAAAATAATTATTGTTCGGTAGGCGTTAATGCCAGCTGAATAAAAATAAAGTCTTAGGCATAAGTTGAAGAATGCATCCGCAAAAGCAGATGGACAACCAGTCTAGGCAAATTAGATAATAAGATGGGGAGGAATTGTTGCATGACAACTCAAAAGCCGAATTTTAATGAAGTGAAGGAACAACAACTTGAAAGTTCATTGCCGCAGCTTTATCATCCGCAAGAATCGATTTATGAAGAGGAGCGAGTGAACATGAAGGATTTCGTTATTGGTGCATTAGTTGGGGGTATAGTAGGTGCAGCTGCTGGCTTATTACTAGCTCCGAAATCAGGAAAAGATTTACTTAGCGATGTAGCAGTACAAGCTGTTAACTTAAAAGATAAGAGTGCAGATTTCTCGACAACTGCAAAAGATAAAACCGTTCAATTATCTAAACAAATTCAAGAACAATCTACACAATTAGTAGAGAAAGTAAAAACATTAAAATCAGCAAAGGCACCAACTGTTTTTGACGATGGTACTGTTTCTTTCGAGGGTGAAGAGCCACTGGAGGATTTCATTCCTAGCGAAGAACCTGAAGCACAGGATGCTAGTGAAAATAAGGAACAAGCTGAAGAAAAAAGTGAAGAAGTTCGCGCGTAATAGATAAAAGGGATACGATACATCTGACAACGATGTATCGTATCCCTTTTTTTTAAGATATAGGCGCTTTTTCTAGTAAAATTTCTAGTTTATCTCCACCGAAAATTTCCATATCGAAGGTTGCTGGTTGACCATTTCGTAAAATTGTAAAATTACCTTTAAAAGTAGTAGGCAGTTGCCAATTAGAGAAGCGGAACACATCCTGGTATATCCAACGACTTCTGTCTTTCTCTTTAAATGAAATAGCGGCCCCATTTGGAACGGTTGAATGAGGTGATACCACTACTCGATTAACGAGAACTTCGTTAGCCATTTTTTTTAGCTCTACTACCTCGTTTTGGAAGTGTATGATGATTTTATCCTCAAGTAAAACACTCATTTGGTCAGCAATCCGTTGAACGGTAGGGTATGTTTGTTGCTGAAATGTAAGTACATCACCATCTTGTACAGCATATGACATTTTTGATGGTTTACCATTAATCATTAAATGAGCTGAAAAATCTGGTAAATAAAGTGGCTTTCCATCCACTTGAATATAAAATGACTCAAATTGTTTTAATAACGCCCAATTATTTGTGCGCTTAAATACATCCTCGACTGTTTCAGCTATTTCAAACATCACAACATCTCGATCATTTAATGCACTATCGAGTGATGCAGGGGAACCATTAACAGTTATTTGTGGCTCAATTACATATTTTGTTTCTTGAATCGTAACGGTTTTAATGGCAGCATCATCTACAATATCTCTCACCGTAGCATTAGCTTGCTGACCGTCTTGACCTTCAATTAGCTGGATGGCATCACCGGTTTTAATCATCGTTTTAGTGGATGCTTGGTGGCCATTCACTAAAATTTCTGCCGGTTGACCGTGACCACCAGGAATGAAAATATCTTGTCCATTTACATTCACTGATAGTCCATGCCCTGGTTTTCCATATAACTGCTTTGCTCGAATATTGGCTGCTAAAAATGCATCAGCAACAGTCATTTCTTTTAATTCAAAAAGGCGCACTACTTGTTCATTGACAGTTAGACTCATATATTGAATAGGCGTTTTTTTTGCCGCAATGGCAATACCAATTGGAGTCACTAATTCAGGAGATGCTTTAATATGATCTTCCTTTGTTAAGTTTTGAATAGCGTCAATCCCTCGAACAGCAATGCGATTGGCAGGTAAATTTAGTTTAAGTCCAAGTTCAGTTGTAAGTTTGGGTGTTAAGCTACCTCCACCAACAAGCATTACCGCTTTAGGAGCTGACTGATTATTAAGACGTAATATTTCTTCTCCAATGGCTTTCGCCAGTTGCTTGACAGCAGGATCAATTGCTTGAAGAACTTCCTCTTTCGGATAATATTGATCAAAGCCTAAAATATCCTGAATTAATATTTCTTCTGCTGTTTGCAGTTGTCGTTTCGCTTGTTCGGCAACTGGGAAGTCGAGTAAATAATGGTCACTTAATGCTTCTGTTATTTCATCACCAGCTGTTGGTACCATGCCATACGCGACAACAGTACTTTTATCGGTAATGGCAATATCAGATGTACCAGCACCAATATCAACTAACGCCACATTTAAACGACGCATCGTTGGGGGGATAAGCACGTTAATAGCTGCAATAGGTTCTAATGTTAGTGCATCCATCTCTAAATCCGCCCGTTTAAGAGCCGCGATAAGTGATTCTACGACAACTCTTGGCAAGAATGTAGCAATCACTTCAATTTGTGCTTCATCGCCTTGCTGATCGAGTAGGCTACCAATCTCTTCTCCATCTAAACGATAGTATAGAACTGAATAACCAACACAATAATAGTGGCTTATTTTAGCATCATCTTTGTGTTGAAGGAGCTGTTGTTGTGCCTGTTGAACAGCTTGTAGTTCTAAACGGCTTATATCCTCTTCTGTAAAGATTGGCCGATTACGAATATTGATTGTCACGCTTGCTTGTTCTGTTTTCAAAGAGCGACCAGCGGCAGCGACACTCACTTTTGTTAAAGGACCATGCTTCTCTTCAAGTTGATGTTTAATTTCATTGATTAAATCTGCCACATACATGACATTATGTATTTGACCATCTACCATGGCGCGTTCTTTATGTTCTTTTACTAAAATGTCTTCCACGTGAAAGTGGTCATTATCTTCTGCTAAAATAATTCCTACTACAGAACGTGTACCGATATCAAGTGCAAATAATTTTGAACTCAATGTACTCGCTTCCTTTCTCGTAATATGTTAATATAATTATATAGTTTAGCGAGTTGAAGCGCTAAATTAAAAATACGTGACATTCTGTGCAACATTGATTATAATGTTGCTATTATCTAAAAATGTAACATACATTTCAGAGTTCTGAAAGTGTCTGTCATTAGGAGAGGAGCAAGAAAGCATGAGCCAAAAAGATTTAGAAAGCTTACGTAGTCAAATTGACGGTTTGAACTTAGAAATTCTTCGTCTAATTAACGAACGAGCAGCAGTAGTTGATGAAATCGGTAAGATTAAAGAAAAACAAGGTGTGATTCGCTATGATCCATTGCGTGAACGACACATGCTTGATCTTATTAAAGAACACAATCAAGGTCCATTAAACCAAATGACGGTAGATTATATATTTAAACAAATTTTTAAAACAGCTTTAAAACAACTTGAAGCAGACAAGAAAAAAGAGTTACTTGTATCACGCAAGAAAAAATCAGAAGATACTGTCATTAATATAAATGGGGAGCTAATAGGACAAGGAAAACCATCTTTCGTATTTGGACCTTGTGCTGTAGAGTCATACGAACAAGTAGCAGCGGTAGCAGAATCTATTAAAGCAAAAGGTGAAAAATTAATTCGTGGTGGTGCTTATAAGCCACGTACTTCTCCATATGACTTCCAAGGTCTAGGGTTAGAAGGACTTAAAATTTTAAAACGTGTGTCAGAGGAATACGGTTTAGGCGTTATTACGGAAATTGTTACACCAGGTCATTTAGAGGAAGCATTAGATTACATCGATGTTATCCAAATTGGTGCACGTAATATGCAAAACTTCGAATTATTAAAAGCAGCGGGTGCAACAAATAAACCTGTCCTTTTAAAACGAGGCTTAGCAGCGACAATAGATGAATTCATTCACGCAGCAGAATACATTATGTCTAAAGGAAATGAAAACATCATTCTTTGTGAGCGTGGTATTCGTACTTACGAAAAAGCAACACGTAACACATTAGATATTTCTGCTGTACCAATTTTAAAACAAGAAACGCATTTACCAGTATTTGTAGACGTTACGCATTCAACAGGTCGTCGTGATTTACTATTACCATGTGCTAAGGCGGCAATTGCTATTGGAGCTGATGGCGTCATGGCAGAGGTGCATCCAGATCCATCTGTAGCACTTTCAGATTCACAACAACAAATGGATATTCCAACATTTGATGCGTTCTACCAAACACTACAAACTTTCATGAAGAACCATGAAATCAATGCTTAACCTTTTCTCAGCAATTATTTTCTGTACCGAAAGCGTAGCGACAGGTACAGAAGTCCCCCACCTCTAGAGCAGGTGAGATAGAATACAGATTTAAGTTACTTTTCAGCGGGTGTTCAAACACCCGCTGAAATAGAGGAACTCAGTCTAAAAACGCCACGTCCTGTGGCAACGGCTGAATGACCAACATCGGTGTTGTGTTGTTGTCGCTTTGCTTTCGCATAGACAAAAACACGATGCTGCCGCTACGTTAGCGCTACGCTTTCGCGCAAACGTCTGTTGGTCCAAAGCTGATTCCAGACATAAGTTGTCGGGGCATAATTGATATGTTGATAAACACCGCTTGCTTTAATCGGCAGGTGGTGTTTACTATATAGTGACAAAATAATGTCTAGAAGAGTACTACTTGTACTTGGTTTTTCTTTGCATATACATACTGCTTCTTGAAAAGAATATGAAAATTATCGTATGATAAGGCTATTAAAGGAAAAAGGGAGGCACGTACGATGACTGTTACAATTTATGATGTTGCAAGAGAAGCAAATGTTTCGATGGCAACTGTCTCTCGTGTAGTCAATGGTAATCAAAACGTAAAACCGGCAACACGAAAAAAAGTATTAGAAGTAATTGAACGATTAGAGTATCGTCCAAACGCAGTAGCGCGAGGATTAGCAAGTAAGAAAACAACAACAGTTGGCGTGATTATCCCGGATATTGCAAACAATGTTTATGCGGAGCTGGCACGTGGTGTTGAGGATATTGCAACAATGTATCGTTACAATATTATTTTAGCCAACTCAGACCAACATGAAGATAAAGAGCTTCAGCTACTGGATACAATGCTGGGGAAACAGGTTGACGGTATTGTCATGATGAGTGATGAAGTAACTGAAAAAATGCAACAAACTATGGATCATTCTCCTGTGCCAATTGTACTTGCAGGTTCAGTAGATGAATCACAAACAATTGCGACTGTTAATATTGATTATTACCAAGCGGCTTATGAGGCGGTTACATTACTTATTCAAAATGGTCATAAGCGAATCGCTTTCGTAACAGGTCCGCTTTCGTATACTATTAATGGAAAATTCAAACTTGCAGCTTATAAAAAAGCCTTACAAGATGCAGGTTACCCTATAGATGAATCACTAATCGCTGCAGATGAATCGAGCTATGATATGGGCTTAGAGGCGTGGGAAACATTATCCTCACTTGAAAATCCTCCAACTGCTTATTTTGCAGGTAGTGATGAATTAGCAATTGGATTGATTCATGGTGCACAGGATGCAGGCAAAGATGTACCTGAGGATATCGAAGTAATTAGCTTTGAAAATTCAAAATTAGCTCGCATGGTTCGTCCACAGCTAACAAGTGTCGCGTTACCACTGTACGATATCGGAGCTGTCGCAATGCGCTTGCTGACAAAATTAATGAACAAAGAGCCTGTTGAGGACGAAGCGGTTATTTTACCGCATCGTATTGAACATCGACAATCTGTCAAAAGTAAATAACGATACTTAACACGTAAATCTGTTTAAGGATTTACGTGTTTTTATATAGACGTATAGATGACTAAGAGCAAACGAAAAGCCCCACGATAGTCGTGAGGCATAGTGTTAAGCGCGGTTCTCATTGCGAATAATATGTAGCGCTTTGGTTAGCATTTGCGTGTTTTTTTCTTCGATTTCAGTCTTTCTAGGGATTGGTTCATATAGTGGATTTGGGTCCTCCCAAGTTGGAATAAAAGGCACTGGTGATTCAGGCTGCCATCGATCTAACCATGCTTGAGGGAGGGGTCCTGTCGGTAATTGCTGATCTGTCATTTCAAGCCAAAGCATAGACCATGCGCGAGGCACAACGCGCCAAATATCGTAGCCTCCACCGCCAACAGCAATCCATTTCCCCCCGCAATATTCATGTGCTAATTTATGTGCAAGTTTTGGAATTTCCCGATAAATGTTCATTGTCCCATATAAATGTGTTAATGGATCAAAAAAATGTGCATCTGCGCCGTTTTGTGTTAGCACAACATCCGGCTTGAAAAATTCAAAGACTTCTCGCATAGCTTTTTCATATATTTCTAGGAAACTCTCATCTTCCGTAAAAGCATCGATTGGAAAATTAAAAGAAGTGCCATAACCCTGTCCATTTCCACGTTCCGTAATATTACCAGTTCCGGGAAAAAGATAACGACCTGTTTCATGAATAGATAATGTGCAAACATCTGGATCTTCATAAAAACTCCATTGTACTCCATCCCCATGATGGGCATCGGTATCTACATAAAGTACACGAGCATTGTATTTTTTCTGCAAATAGCGAATGGCTACAGAACTATCGTTATAAATACAAAAACCTGATGCACGGCCACGGAAGCCATGATGTAGCCCTCCACCTAGATTGAGGGCGTGCTCGGCCTTTCCTTCCATAACATAATCGACAGCTGTTAACGTTCCACCGACAAGCTGTGCACTTGCTTCATGCATATTTTTAAAAATGGGTGTATCTTCAGTACCGATGCCATAGCTTTCACATTGTGCCTCTGAAAGCTCGCCATGACCTGCTCTTTTAACGATATCAATATATTTTTGATCATGTGCAAGTAAAAGCTCTTCCTCTGTAGCGACACGAGCTGGAACGATATCAAAATCAGTAAGAGCATCAATATTCTTTAGCAAATCCATTGTAAGTGTCAAGCGTTTATGATTGAAAGGATGAGTATCTGAAAATTTATATCCGAGTTGCTCTGGCGAGTAAACAAATACTGCTTTTTTCATTGTAATGAAACACCTGGTAAATTTGGCCATAATACATCAAAGCCTTCTTTACGAAGTTTTTCAATCATAGCTAGTGGATTCAGGGTTTTTACTCGGACACTTAATATTTTATTTTGCGTATTTTCAGAGTCAGGATAAACTAAGACACTTTGGACATTTGCATGATGTTCGCTAAAAATTTTTGTAACTTCAAATAATATTCCTGGCGTATCGGCTACACGAATTTCAATTTTTGAGCCAGGTTCAGTGGCGCCTGTTAACTCTATATATGTATAGAGTAAATCTGTAGTAGTTACAATCCCAACTAATTTCCCTCCTGAGACAATGGGTAAACATCCTATTTTGGATTCATAAAAAGTAAGAGCTACTTCTTCTACGAAATCAAGTGGATGACCGACAAGTGGATTTTTAATCATAATTTCTTCCACTTTTGCATTAAAAACTGGAGAGTTAGGTTCATCCCGTAATGAGGAAGGTAAAGCCTCTTTTATATCTCTTTCTGTGATAACCCCGAGAACGTGATGTTCCTCATCTACAACTGGCAAATGACGTACTTTTTTCTCACGCATTAATTTCAGTGCTTCAACGACTGTATTTGTCGGAGCCAGTGTGTGAGGCTCATCATTCATAATTTCTTCTACGATCATATACTCATCCCCTTGTGTTGGTTTTAATACATGAAGCGATTTCTAAAACGAAGTCTATCAAATCTTTCCATTGTCTCAGGGGGCACGCGTTTTCCTTCACGTGCCATCAAGCAGTTAGCAGGATGTGATGTAATTTCAGGGTCATCTGTAGCAAAATATTCGAAGTTGGCAGAGCCCATCATTTTCTCCATCATTTTGCGATAATCCCAAACATTTAAACCGGTCCCTTTTAAGTCCCAATGCCAATAATATTCGGTAGTGATAACAAGATAATCTTCCATTTCATCTCCCATAAAAGACACGGCTAGTAGTGCCTTGCCAGCACCTGTACCACGATATTCTGGAACGACTTCAATAGCACCTAGCTCAATCATGTTATCAATTCGATCTTCCGCCCATCGCTCAAGTGGATCGGGATATAAGTAAGTGACGTAGCCTACAATAATGTTTTCATTTCGAATAATAATAATTCGTCCTTCAGGAAGCCCTGCAATTTCTATAATGGCTTGCTGTTGTTGCTTTGGAGGTCTAAAAGCAACCAAGCCTTCGTGGAATGAATATGTAGCTAATTTTTCTGGAGGAACAGGTCCTTCCACATACACAGTACCATGCTTTGTTTCCTTTGTGACAGAAAAAAAAGTTCTTTTATGTTCCATGATTACACCACCTGAGTTTAATAATTCCATTATAGCTGATTTCCTGCGGAAAAACGCTATTTATTGCAAAATATACCTGTGTTTTTAGAAAAATGAAAATATTAAGACATTCTTGGTGAATTCGTGTAAAATATATGTATATTGCAACTGTTATTCAACAGATGAATGCAGTGTGAATAAGCATTCGCTGATTTTATACTACCTAAACTGTTGTATAACAATTGCTGCATAACGTATTTGTCTTTGGGGGATGGTGGCGGATTTTGAAGAGGGAAAATGATGAAATTATGATTTGAAATTTGCTTACTAATGTACTAAGGCGATAGCAAAGAGAGGGGTAGTTTCATGGGGATGAAAATGTTGGAGAAGTTGAATGCTTTACCGGGACAATATAATTTGCTTGATTATGAAAAAGCTGCGGCAACACATGATTGGGCAGAGACAGAAAAGGGATTTAGTTGGTATGAAACAGGGCTTGTGAATATGGCATACGAGGCAATTGACCGTCATACGGAAACGCATCGGAAAAACAAAGTTGCACTTTATTTTAATGATGGAAAACGTAAAGAGGCTTATTCTTTCAATGAAATGAAGAAGCTGACAAATAAAGCTGCAAATGTTTTTAAGGCAGCAACAAATTTAGAAAAAGGTGATCGATTATTTATTTTTATGCCCCGTTCACCGGAGCTTTATTTTTCTTTATTAGGCGCTTTGAAAATGGGCGTAATCGTAGGGCCGTTATTCGAGGCATTTATGGAAGGTGCTGTTTATGACAGACTTGCAGATAGTGAAGCTAAAGTATTAGTGACAACACCGGAGTTACTTGAACGTGTACCTTTAGAAAAACTACCACATTTGCAGCAAGTCTTTTTAGTAGGATCTGATATAGAGGAAACAACACAAATTTTAGATTTTAATAGACGCTTGAAAGAAGCATCTTCTCAATTTGACATTGAATGGGTGGACAGAGAGGATGGTATGATTCTTCATTATACGTCTGGATCAACAGGGGTACCAAAGGGAGTATTACATGTTCATAATGCAATGCTTCAACAATATCAATCAACACAATGGGTATTAGATTTGCGTGAAGACGATATTTACTGGTGTACGGCTGATCCAGGATGGGTGACAGGCACGGCATATGGCATTTTTGGTCCATGGTTAAATGGTGTCACAATGCTAATTGTAGGTGGAAGATTTTCACCACAAGCTTGGTACCAAGCTATTGAGGATTATAGTGTAACAGTTTGGTATAGTGCACCAACTGCTTTCAGAATGTTAATGGGTGCTGGCAGTGGTATGCTTGAGAACTATGATCTATCTTCGGTACGTCACATTTTATCTGTTGGTGAGCCGTTAAATCCAGAGGTCATTCGTTGGGGGACGGATGAGCTAGGTCACCGTATTCATGATACGTGGTGGATGACAGAAACGGGTGCGCATATGATTTGTAACTATCCTTCTATGGATATTAAGCCAGGTTCAATGGGTAAGCCATTACCAGGTATTTATGCGACGATTGTTGATGACGCTGGTAATGAAGTACCGCCTTTTACAATGGGAAATCTAGCAATCCGACGTGGTTGGCCAGCGATGATGCGTCAAATTTGGGGAAATCCAGAGCGTTATGAATCCTATTTCTTAAAAGGTGAATGGTACGTGACTGGGGACTCTGCCTATATGGATGATGATGGTTACTTCTGGTTCCAAGGGCGTGTAGATGATGTTATTATGACAGCTGGTGAGCGGGTAGGTCCTTTCGAGGTAGAAAGTAAGCTACTAGAGCATCCTGATATCGTCGAGGCAGGGGTGATTGGCAAACCAGATCCTGTACGAGGTGAAATTATTAAAGCGTTTGTATCCTTACGTGAGGGTGTAGAACCTTCAGATGCATTGACTGAGGATATTCGTAATTTTGTTAAGAGGGGCTTATCTGCACACGCAGCACCTCGTGAAATCGAATTTAAGGATAAGCTACCAAAAACACGCAGTGGTAAGATCATGCGTCGAGTGTTAAAGGCGTGGGAGTTAAATTTACCAACTGGTGATTTATCTACGATGGAAGATTAAGACTCAAATAAATTTTTAATATTTTATATAATATTTTCACGTCCAGTTCATAAAAAGAAGGCGGAAATTCATTCGATAAGTGAATTTCCGCCTTCTTTTAACTTATTTCAGAAGTAGAGGGTATCATTTTTTCTTCTAAGTTTGATCATGTCGCCCATATAGCCGATACACCTTTACAAAAAATTGATTATGGGGCTTTAGAGAAATTTGATGTTGTTTTTACAAGTACGCCTTCAGGGGTGACAAGTGAGCTATTACCTCCGCTGGTAGGAAAAGGTCCTAAATTAATAGACTTGTCTGGTGACTTTCGTTTACAAGATCCAGTGAGCTATGAAGCGTGGTACGGTAAAAAAGCGGCACCATTGGCAATTATTCAACAAAGTGTATATGGCTTAACCGAATGGAATGCAGAAAATGTTCAACATGCTTCTCTTATCGCAAATCCAGGGTGTTACTCAACAGCGGTATTACTTTCGCTGTTACCGTTGCTAAAAGAAAGATTGATTGATTCGAGCTTTTTAGTGATTGATGCAAAAAGTGGGATTTCAGGAGCCGGAAATAAACCATCGCAAACAACGCATTTTAGCGAGGCGAGTGAAAGTTTATCCATCTATAAAACGAATGCACATCAGCATATACCAGAAATTGAGCAGGCCATTTCAATGTTTACAGGGGTCGATACAACCATATCTTTTAGCCTACGAAGTGTAGCTGTTATGCTCTTAGCTTACATGGCTAACAATCGAGGTGTTACCTCATTTTTATCAATAGTAAAAGGGAACTGCACCATAGATCCATTTATTTTTAGTTGTTTGCTTTTTGAAGAGACATTTTGTACAGTGGTAGCATAACAGGTATGAAGGAGGCTTTTAAGATGGAAAAAATTTGTTTTCAGTACGATCAAACATTGCGATTTATGGGGCATCATGAAATGGAGTACAAGCAAGATTTTATTACATCGGCGCATCATTCATTACATAGTCGAAAAGGGGCAGGAAGCGAATATCTAGGTTGGCTTGATCTACCACAGAAGTATGATCAAGAGGAGTTTTCACGAATTCAAGCGACTGCTCGAAAAATAACGGATGATAGCGAAGTCCTACTTGTCATCGGGATAGGTGGTTCTTATGTAGGGGCAAGAGCCGCGATCGAGGCATTAAATCATTCCTTTTATAATATACAATCGTCTAAACAACGAAAAAGGCCGCAAGTGTTTTTTGTTGGCAACAATATTAGCTCTACGTATATAAGCGATCTGCTTTCCTTACTCCAAGGTAAGGATGTCTCTGTCAATGTCATTTCAAAGTCAGGAACAACTACAGAGCCAGCGATTGCTTTTCGTATTTTAAAAAAATTCCTGGAAGAGAAGTATGGGAAAGAAGAAGCACGATCACGAATTTATGTAACAACCGATAAAATGAAAGGGGCTCTTAAAACACTCGCGATGACCGAAGGATATGAGTGTTTTGTTATCCCAGATGATATAGGTGGGCGTTTTTCAGTACTGACCGCTGTGGGCCTTTTACCGATCGCAGTCAGTGGACTGTCTATTCAATCAATGATGGATGGGGCTCTAGCTGCTCAAAACAATTTTAATGATCCTTCTCTTGTCACGAACGAAGCGTATCAATACGCTGTTGTGAGGAACATTTTATACGATAAAGGGATGACGACAGAGGTACTTGTCAATTACGAGCCTTCGTTGCATTATGTAGCGGAATGGTGGAAACAGCTTTTTGGAGAGAGTCAAGGAAAAGATGGTAAAGGATTGTTTCCAGCTTCGGCTAATTTCTCGACCGATTTACATTCCGTGGGACAGTATGTTCAAGAGGGGCGTCGCAACTTATTTGAAACGGTATTGAATGTGAGAAAAGCTCGTGAAGAATTGACAATTGAAGCGGCGGCTACAGATTTGGATGATCTCAACTATTTAGCCGGGAAAACGATTGATTTTGTCAATAATAAAGCTGTTCAAGGAACGATGCTCGCCCATACTGATGGAGGCGTTCCTAATTTGCTTATTACAATTCCTGAATTAAACGAATATCATTTTGGGTATTTGGTGTATTTTTTTGAACTGGCATGCGCTATGAGTGGCTATTTGCTAGGGGTTAACCCATTCGATCAACCTGGGGTTGAAGCGTATAAGACAAATTTGTTCGCTTTGCTTGGAAAACCAGGTTTTGAAAAGCAACAAGCTCTGTTGGAGAAACGACTGCGAAAATGAGATTTGAATAATTGAATAAGATTACATTAAATGCCAGTAGAAGTGTTATTTCTTTTCCTGGTTTTTGGTATGCACTTGGCGAATATGACAACTCGGTGATCCAAGCCCACTCTACTCTTGACAGTGGAACGGGTAGCAAAAATGGGATTAGCCTCTGCTAGGAACATGACGAGAAAACCAAAAGTTTTTTACACGAATAAAATTGAACAACTCAAAAGGGCTTGGGAATTTTTCATTCTCAAGCCCTTTTGACGATCATCGAATTGTTCTGGTGTCAACGTAAACTGGTGTATTTTTAGGATGTAACGTTTTGAAAAAACTGAGGTAAAAACTCTTTGTGTGCTTCTAACATTTCATCTACAATTTCTTTGGCAATGGTGTCAGAAGGAGACAGTGGGTTGATTGTTAACGCAAGAACTGCTTTATTGTAGTCCCCTGTTACTGCGGCTTCCGCTGCTACTCTTTCAAATGACTTGATTTGTTGGACTAACCCTCGAACTTGTACAGGAAGATCTCCCATCACAATTGGTTTAGGGCCGTCTTTTGTAATAATACAACTCACTTCTACTGCCGAGTCATTTGGAATACTGGCGATTGCACCATTATTTCGTGTGTTAACTGGTTGAATGTCTCTTTTGTCTGTATAGATAGACGTAATTAAGCGAACTGCTGCATCCGAGTAATGCGCGCCACCACGTTTTTCTAATTGAGGTGGTTTAATCGCTAGGTCCGGATCTTTATATAGTTCAAATAATTCGGTTTCTAACTTTTGAACGACCTCGGCGCGAGTACCTTCTTTTTTAGCGTTATCAGTATCTCTTTCTACCATTTCTCTTGTTTTGTAGTAATACATATGGTAAGGGCATGCTAGAACATCAAGAGCTTTAATGAACGCGGGTTCCCAACCTAAGCCTTCGATATTTTTTACAAAGCTGCTATTATTAGGATCCATTAACAGATTAATGACTTGATCTTTAACGCTCTCGCCATCCACATATACGTCTAACCCATAAACCATATGGTTGAGACCTGCAAAGTCAATACGAATTCGAGAATGGTCTACATCTAGTAACTTGGCAATCCCCATTTCCATTCCGATTGGAACATTACATAGGCCGACAACTTTTTTAATGGTAGAGTAACGCAATACGGCTTCGGTTATCATGCCAGCAGGATTTGTAAAGTTGATTAACCATGCATCAGGACAGAGCTCTTCCATGTCTTTACAGATATCTAAAATAACCGGAATTGTGCGCAATCCTTTAAATAAACCACCTGGTCCATTTGTTTCCTGACCAAGGACACCATATTTTAATGGAATTCTTTCATCTTTTGCACGAGCATCTAACAGTCCTACACGAAATTGAGTCGTCACAAAATCCGCATCTTTTAAAGCAGCTCTGCGATCAAGCGATAAATGCACTTCGATGGGAAGTCCTGCTTTTTCGATCATGCGCTTGGCAAGCCCTCCAACGATTTCTAATTTTTCTTTTCCAGCTTCTATATCGACTAACCATAGTTCCTTTAGAGGTAATTCATCATAGCGTTTAATGAAACCCTCTACTAATTCAGGTGTATAACTTGATCCTCCGCCAATTGTTGCAATTTTAACCCCTTTTGTCATCGTCTAAGCACCTCCGTATAATTTAGCAAACCTAGCAATCGAATTTCTTAACTCTTAAGGGTATTACAAAGTGACGTATTCTCACTTTCTGATTTGATTGTAAACTCGATTCAGTAAGATGGTGAAGAGGGAAAGAGCATTTAGTTTTTTATAACAAAAGAAAGTATTTGTTACAACGATGTAACGTTGTGTTTTATTGAAAAGATATGGTACGCTACCTTCAAAGTATTGTACTGGTTGTCTTCTCATTTTATAAGGAAAGGAGAATCATTTAGACATGTTTACAATTGAGGCGATTGCGTCATTCAATGAGTTAGAGACATCTGTCTACAACTATATTTGTCAAAACGGCGAAAAAGTGATCTATATGCGGATACGTGAACTTGCAGATGAAACCCATGTATCAACCTCTACGATTTTACGTTTTTGTCGAAAAGTAAATTGTGAGGGCTTTTCAGAATTTAAAGTGAAGCTTAAATGGCATTTAGAAAAAAATAATGCGATTCAGTTAAAAGGCTCCGGGCATTCTGTGATGGAATTTTTCGAGAGGACATTAACAGGAAATCTAGAAGAAAATATTAAGGAAGCTGCTCGTGTTGTGTCAGAATCAGATAATGTCATTTTTATTGGAATCGGAGGTTCTGGTATTCTAGCTGAATACGGAGCACGATATTTCTCAAGCTTAGGTAAATTTTCTGTGTATATAAAAGATCCGTTCTTTCGGATTCAAGCCAACTCAAATAGCGTAACAATCGCTTTATCTGTCAGGGGTGAAAATGATTTTACGGTCACTCATATCAATCAGTTGAAACAAGAAGGAAGTAAGATTATTAGTATTACCAATAGTAAACATTCGACCATAGCGAAAATTTCTGATATAAATATTCCTTATTATGTAACAGAAGAATGGTTTAAAAACGCAGATATTACGACACAGGTACCCGTTATTTATATCTTAGAATCAGTGGCTCGTGAAATTTATAGACTTACTCAAGAAGAAAACTAGTTATAGTTTGCTCCTTGTCAACGTAGAGGGTAATAAAAAATACTCTTTTTATCTTTATTTAGACAATGTCCGTGTTCCGAACGGGCTCTTTAAACCCACGCCCGCTCTCTTTTGTCATCGTCTTCTTATGTTTGTTTTAAACATTTTGTAGAATTCAAAATGTATATTGTTCTTACAAAAAAAGATTATTATTTGTTAAGATAACAAAAAAGAAAGCGCTTACAGGCGGATGCATGTGTTGTTCCTGTTTGGTAGGCAAAATCTACGTTTGAAATCAAATTGCTAAAAGGCTATTCTTAAATCCACATTTAGATTTTTATGTCATCGTTATTTTTATTTGCAAACAACTCGTGAAGGGGGAGTCTAAATGTACATCAAAAAGATTTTAAACAATAATGTTGTTGTGACGACTACTAAATTGAATCAGGAAATTGTAGTTATGGGGAAGGGGTTGGCTTTTCAGAAGAAAATTGGTGAGACTATTGATGCTTCCAAAATTGAAAAGACCTTTGTATTGGAGAACAATGAGATCTCTGAGAAGCTTTCTATTTTATTGAAAGATACTTCTGAACTATACATGAATATTTCTTCAAAAATTTTTGACTATGCCCAATCCCAACTTTCAAGCAAATTGGATGAATATTTATATGTTGCATTAACGGATCACTTAAGCTTCGCGATTAGCAGACACAAACAAGGGATGTATTTAAAGAACGTGTTGTTATGGGAAATTCGAAAATATTATAAGCAGGAGTTTCAAATTGCCTTAAAATCCTTAGATATCATTGAAAGTGATACAGGAATCCGACTTGGAGAAGATGAGGCCGCTTCGATTGCCTTGCATTTAGTGAACAGTCAACTATTCAGTGAAGATATGGCTACATCTGTACGAATTACTGAAATTGTTAAAAATATTTTGAATATTGTTAAATATCATTTCCGGATGGAATTAGATGAAAGTTCAGTCAACCATGAACGTTTCTTAACTCATCTTCGTTTCTCTGCAATCCGGTTTATTCGGAAAGAGAAAGAGAAAGAGAAAGAGGCCAAAAGAAATGACCCATTCCTTTATAAACAAGTAAAAAAGAAATATTCAACGGCCTTTCAGTGTAGTCAAAAGATTATGGTCTATTTGGAGAATACGTATGGTTGGGTTATATCGAATGAAGAAATAACTTATTTAACATTACACATTCATCGTATCATCAACCGATACACGAATTAGATGGTTCATCTGAATAAAAACTTATTTTTTAAAAATACTGAAAAATTTGACTTTAATATCAATTCGGTATATTGTGATTACAAGATAATTATCAATCTATTAAAAAACAACTAATAAGGGAGGCAGTTACTATGAAAAAAGTAACTATTAATAAAGTAGAGAAAATACTTCCTCTAATCAACATATTTAATTTTAGAAACATTACTACTTATTAGTTAACTAATTCTATGGATTACTTATAAGGTTTTAGATAAATTGTCGGGCATGAGAACCGTGTCAAGCAACTAGGGTTAATTTAGTAAAACGAATAAAATATAAGGGTACTTGCAATAAAGTAGTCAATATAAGAATCTTTTCTTTGGTGTTTGTTTCAACGCAATAACCTTAACAGAAATGGGTTCTTTTTCATATTTTAAGTGAAAAAGAGAATCCAAAGAAAAGCTGATAGGTAATTTTTCAGTGGGATTTTGTATATGTGGATAAATAATCTAGGGTAAATTAAATATCTTTTGAAGGAATGTTACCATCTTTGGGCATAACCTGATTTACTTTGAACGGCACGATGTATGAATGTGCCTTGTTCCAAGTTGAATCAGGTTTTTTTGTTGAAAAAATCACCATCACTTGTTTTGAATGATTTCTCACTAGCAAAATGGTTGCTATCTAGGAGTGTTCAATGTGTGACGGCGACATCCCTTAAAGATGGTGGAAAACATTATTGAGAAAGCGCTACTAATAAATTGGATTGCTTTTTTGAACCCGATTTACCGGACTTGCTCTTTTCAAAAAGAGAACGACTTTTCGATTTAAAATTCCTAATATAGTGTATTTTTTCTGGTTTAAGAGGTCTATATTATGTAGGTTTTTTGATGTCTGTGTTCATTTGTGAAAAAAGGATAGAAAGGGGAGGTGGAGTCAGTTGAAGTATGAACAATTGGCAAAAGATATTATTGAAAATGTTGGCGGTAAGGGAAATGTGATCAGCGTTGTTCATTGTATTACTCGTTTGCGTTTTAAGTTAAAAGATGAAGGAAAGGTACAGACTGATGTCCTAAAGAATATGGAAGGCATCGTTATGGTCATGAAAAGTGGTGGTCAGTATCAAGTGGTCATCGGAAATCATGTACCAGATGTCTATAAAGCAGTTGTCGAGATTGGCGGTTTTCATACAGAAGCGTCTGTAGAAGATGTTGATAAAAAGAAAGAAGGGTTATTTACCCAATTTATTGACGTCGTTTCGAGTATCTTTACTCCGATTCTTGGTGTTTTAGCGGCAACCGGGATGATTAAAGGGTTTAATGCTCTGTTTGTCACATTGGGCTGGTTAAGCAATACTTCAGGGACTTATCAAATCATAAACGCTATAGGCGATTCATTGTTTTATTTTTTCCCAATCTTCCTCGGTTACACAGCTAGTAAGAAATTCGGGGGAAATATTTTTATCGGGATGGCTATAGGGGCCTCATTGGTTTATCCAACGCTGTCTCCAGCACTGTCTGACCTAACAGATGGTGAACCGCTGTATACATTGTTTGCGGGCACAATCATTGAATCACCTATTTATCTCACATTTTTAGGAATGCCTGTTATTTTAATGACATATGCATCGTCTGTTATTCCGATCATTCTTGCCGCTTATTTTGGGGCAAAAGTAGAGAATGGATTTAAAAAAGTAATTCCCGATGTTGTGAAAATGTTCTTGGTGCCTTTCTTTACATTGCTTGTTGTTGTACCGATTACATTCATGGTCATTGGACCCATTGCAACATGGTCTGGTCAACTTTTAGGACAAGGAACAATTTGGATTTATGAACTAAGCCCATTAGTGGCTGGAGCTTTTCTAGGTGGTTTGTGGCAAGTATTTGTTATTTTCGGTCTGCACTGGGGTTTGGTTCCGGTTGCGATAAACAATATTTCGGTTTTGGGTTCAGATCCAATTTTAGCATTGACATTTGCGGCTTCTTTCGCACAAATCGGAGCTGTTCTGGCAGTGTGGATTAAAACGAAACAGCAAAAGTTGAAAACTCTTAGTATTCCAGCGTTTATTTCTGGTGTTTTCGGCGTCACTGAGCCAGCGATTTATGGAGTGACCCTTCCATTGAAAAAACCGTTTATTATGAGTTGTGTTGCTGCGGCTGTTGGAGGAGCAATCCTAGGAGTATCGGGGACTCAGCAATTTATGATGGGAGGCCTAGGGATTTTTGGTTTTCCAGCCTTTATCGATCCCGAGAATGGGTTCACTGCAGGATTTTTGGGCGCCTTTATCGCGGTTCTTGTTGGTTTTGTACTCGCGTTTATCCTGACGTTTTTATTTGGAATGGGAAGAAGGACAAAAATAGCGGAAACTGCTGGCGATACGCTAGTTTCAACACAAAATGCGAACAGCGGAGAACCAGAAATGCCTGTTGAAAATGATGTGATTGCGAGTCCGTTAATGGGTGAAGTGATAGGTGTATCAGATCTGAAAGATGCAGCATTTGCATCAGGTGCACTCGGAAAAGGAGTTGCTATTGAGCCTATAGAAGGGAAATTATTTTCACCCGTTTCTGGAACGGTTTCTGCGCTTTTTCCAACTAATCATGCGATTGGGATTACAACCGATCAAGGGGTAGAAATTTTAATTCATCTAGGGATGGATACTGTCCAACTTGATGGGAAATATTTCACTGCTCATACAGCACTAGGTGCTCGTCTAGAGAAAGGGCAACTTCTGATTGAATTTGATATTGCGGCAATTAAGGCAGCAGGATATGATGTGACAACACCAATCGTTGTGACCAATTCTGATAACTACAATCTTCTAGTGATAACGAAAGTTAAGCACGTTGAAGTCGGTGATTGTTTAATCGAGTTGGAGGGGATAACTTCAGGCAGTAGTTTGTCACTACTTTAAGTGATGGGTTAGTATCCAGTCGGAGGGGAAGCCCCCTCCGGCAGATGTCGCAATTTTGAAAGGATTGGGGGAATGCACGTCCTTTTAAAAACTAGGCGTAAGTGATCTCTTTATTATCAATATGAAGGGAAGCGTTGTTGAACTCACAATGCACGTTTTCCTTCCACTACTATTATAAAGGAGTTTTAGTATGTCTAATTTAGTATTTCCTAAAGACTTTTTATGGGGCGGTGCAATCGCTGCCAATCAAGTTGAAGGAGCTTCTTTTAAAGATGGAAAGGGATTAACAATTGTTGATTTGCTGCCGACCGGCAAAAAACGCTGGGAAGTGATGACTGGACAAATCAATTCCTTTCAACCAATCGAAGAAGAATATTACCCATCTCATGGTGCGATCGATTTTTATCATCATTTTAAAGAGGATATTGCTTTGTTTGTGGAAATGGGATTCAAAGTGCTGCGTGTTTCCGTGGCTTGGGCACGAATTTTTCCAAATGGTGATGAGGATCAACCAAATGAGGCAGGCTTGCGGTTTTATGATGATTTATTCGACGAACTTTTAAATAATGGAATTGAACCTGTTGTGACGATTGCTCATTTTGATGTACCTATCCACTTGATCGAAACGTATGGTAGTTGGCGAAATCGAAAATTGGTCCATTTTTTTGAAACGTACGCAACAACTCTGTTTACTAGGTACAAGGATAAAGTAAAGTACTGGATAACATTTAATGAGATCAATATGCTTCTGCACTTACCGTTTGTAGGCGCTGGCCTTGTTTTTAAAGAGGGAGAGAATAAACAACAAATTCAATATCAAGCGGCACATCATCAGCTTGTCGCATCTGCACTTGCTGTTAAAGCTTGTCATGAAATCATACCGAATGCAAAAATTGGTTGTATGTTAGCAGCAGGATCTACCTATCCATATACATGTCATCCGGAAGATATTTGGAGTGCAATGGAAAAAGACCGTGAGTCCTTTTTCTTCATTGATGTGCAATCACGAGGCCAATACCCAAGCTATGCAAAGCGCTTTTTTAAAGATCACCATTTGACGATTGAAATGGAAAAAGAGGATGAAGAACTTCTGAAAAATCATACCGTTGATTATATCGGGTTCAGCTATTACGCAAGCAGGGTAACAAGCACGGATCCTGAAGTATTAAAAAATACGACAAATGGGAATGTATTTGGTTCTGTTGAAAATCCGTTTTTAGAAAAGTCGGAATGGGGTTGGGGGATAGATCCTAAGGGTTTACGGATTACTGCGAATCAGTTATACGATCGCTATCAAAAGCCTTTATTTGTGGTTGAAAATGGCCTAGGTGCTGTCGATAAAGTAACTCCTGAAGGTGAAATTAATGACGATTATCGGATCGAATACTTAAGAAAACACATTGTAGAAATGGCTGAAGCAATCGAGGACGGCGTAGAGATAATTGGGTATACAAGTTGGGGACCAATCGATCTGGTCAGTGCTTCTACGGGCGAAATGAAAAAACGGTATGGCTATATTTATGTCGACAAAGATAATGAAGGTAAGGGATCGCTAAAGAGAATGAAAAAGAAGAGCTTCCACTGGTACAAGAAAGTGATTGAATCCAACGGAGAAAAATCTCGATTAACCAAAGCCGATTGAGTTTGGAGCTTTTTAAATGTACCCTTTATAAAGGATATTGAAAAAGGTTAGGCAACTTTTGAAGCTGCTGTCTGTATTTTGCAGGCGACAGCTTTTTTTAAAATTTCATTAATCTCGATAAATAAAGATTGCGAAAAATCCGAAAAATAAATAAAAATTCAGTTGACTTAATAAATATGCAGACGTATACTAACTTTAACTTATTACAGAGGTGAGTGCATTGAAAGTAGGAATTGTTGGTGCAACCGGGTATGGTGGATTAGAGCTTATTCGATTTTTACATAATCATAAAGCGGTGAAGCGGATCGATTTATTCACATCCTCAGAAGAAGGTGTTATTTTTTCTTCTAAGTTTGGTCATCTCGTTCATATAGCCGATACACCTTTACAAAAAATTGATTATGGGGCTTTGGAGAAATTTGATGTTGTTTTTACAAGTACGCCTTCAGGAGTGACAAGTGAGCTATTACCTCCGCTGGTAGGAAAAGGTCCTAAATTAATAGACTTGTCTGGTGACTTTCGTTTACAAGATCCAGCGAGCTATGAAGCGTGGTACGGTAAAAAAGCGGCACCATTGGAAATTATTCAACAAAGTGTATATGGCTTAACCGAATGGAATGCAGAAAATGTTCAACATGCTTCTCTTGTCGCAAATCCAGGGTGTTACCCAACAGCGGTATTACTTTCGTTGTTACCGTTGCTAAAAGAAAGATTGATTGATTCGAGCTTTTTAGTGATTGATGCTAAAAGTGGGATTTCAGGAGCCGGAAATAAACCATCGCAAACAACGCATTTTAGCGAGGCGAATGAAAGTTTATCAATCTATAAAACGAATGCACATCAGCATATACCAGAAATTGAGCAGGCTATTTCAATGTTTACAGGGGTCGATACAACTATTACTTTTAATACGCATTTAGTGCCAATGACTAGAGGGATTTTATCTACCTCATATGCACCTGTTATGCCTGGTGTTACAGAAGAGCAGCTAGTAGCTTGTTTACGGAGTGCTTATGAAAAGCATCCGTTTGTACGGATTGTTACAGATGCTAATAGTCTGGGAACAAACCGTGTTAAAGGTTCGAACTATTGCGATATTTTAGTGAAAGTAGATAGCCGTACGAATCGTGCCACAATCGTTGGCGTTATCGATAATTTAGTCAAAGGGGCTGCTGGGCAAGCCATTCAAAATATGAACGTTCAATTAGATTTACCACAAATTACAGGATTGGATGTCGTTCCATTCTTTATTTAACTTCTTTCAGAAAAATGTTTTATGTAGCGAAAGCATAGCGTCAGCTTCAAATGTTTCTTATCTCTTATGTCGAGGATAATTGATTAACTAAGGAGGAAAGATTTTATGACATTAATAGCATCCGCAAGTATGATGAAAAAATTATCAAGTAAAAATATTGTTTCACCAAAGGGCTTTAAAGCTGCGGGTTTACACTGTGGTTTAAAGCATAAGAAAAAGGATTTAGCTGTATTAGTCAGTGAAGTACCAGCGAGTGTAGCAGGTGTCTTTACAACGAATGCTGTGCAGGCAGCACCATTAAAAGTAACAAAAGAAGTTGTGTACACAACGAAAAAAATGCAGGCGATGATTGTCAACTCCGGAAATGCTAATGCATGTACAGGGAAGCAAGGAGCGAAGGATGCACAAACAATGCAATTCCTAGTAGCGGAAAAGCTTGGTATCGAGGCAAATTTAGTAGGAGTTTGCTCGACAGGTGTCATCGGTGAAATTATGAAAATGGAGCCAGTAGCAAATGGGATTAATCAGTTAGAGCCAAAGGATAATTTAGAAAGTGCGATTGATTTTGCCCAAGCGATATTAACAACAGATACCGTTATGAAAAACACGAGTTACAGCACTATCGTTGATGGTAAGGAGGTTATTATCGCTGGTGTTGCAAAAGGTTCGGGTATGATTGAACCAAATATGGCGACAATGCTAGGTTTTATTACGACAGATGCAAATATTGAATCAGAAGTTCTACAGGCTACTTTATCTGATCTAACAAACTTGACTTTTAATGCAATTACAGTGGATGGAGATACATCTACAAATGACACAGTAGTTGTGATGGCAAACGGCTTAGCAGGCAATGAAGCTCTAACTCCTAATCATCCAGATTGGCAAAACTTCTACTTTACTTTGAAAACAGTAGCTCAAGACTTAGCGAAAATGATTGCCAAAGATGGTGAAGGTGCAACGAAGCTAATTGAGGTTGAAGTTGAAGGGGCAATTTCGGATGAAGAAGGGCGTAAAATTGCTAAAACAGTAGTCGGTTCACCGCTTGTGAAAACGGCAGTATTTGGCTGTGATGCAAACTGGGGACGTATTATTGCAGCTGTAGGCTATAGTGGCGCAACGGTTGATCCGGAAAAAATTACGATCCAAATTGGCGGTGTAACTATGGTTGAAAACGGTGAGCCAGTTCCATTCTCGGAGGATGAGTTAATTCAAATTTTAAAAATGCATGAAGTGAAAATTTATGTGTCACTTGGTATTGGGGAAGGCAAGGGGCATGCTTGGGGATGTGATCTAACTTATGACTACGTTCAAATCAATGCCTCGTATCGCTCGTAAACGAATGGTTATTAAGCTTGGGGGTAGTACGCTAGAAGGGTTAAATGAATCATTTTTTGAGAATTTTAAAAAACTTCAAGAGAGCGGTGCAGAGCTTATTATTACCCATGGTGGTGGCCCAGCTATCAATCGTGAACTTACGGAGCGTGGAATAAAATCACATGCTATAAACGGTATTCGTGTAACGAGCGAAGCTGTAATGGATATCGTACAGTCAACGTTATTAGGAAAGGTTAATCCGGCGCTTGTTCATGAATTAACAACGGCTGGCATAGCTGCAATTGGTTTAAACGGATTTGATGATCAGTTGATTGTAGCCGATTATTTAGATAAAGATGTATTCGGTTTTGTTGGTGAAGTGAAGACCGTCAATACACCTTTGCTAGAAACATTAATAAATGCAGGGGTAGTACCAGTTATTGCATGCGTCGGAGCGGATGTACATGGTCAAGCGTTGAATATTAATGGAGATACGATAGCAAGTGAAATAGCACTAGCTTTAGAGGCAGATAGCTTATTACTTGTAACAGATGTAAATGGTATTCGAATAAACGGTGAATATCAATCGAAAGTAACACCTTCTTTCATCAATCAATGGATAGAGGAGGGGCATATTTACGGTGGGATGATACCTAAGGTTCAAGGAGCTCTCGAATGCTTAAATTCAGGTATTCCATCCGTGCAAATTGTTGGGGAATCCTTAGTAGGTACGACAATTTTATCTCATTTGAATTAAATGCTTGTCCTCACCTTTGAAAGTTATTCTTCGTTTTAGTAGGAATGACTGTTCTAATGGCATATAGGTAGCAATATAGTTGAGTAAGATTGAAGATTTTTAGCTATGAATTTAAGTAGGGGTGATTAGATGAGTGCTTTATTTGGAAACTATGGAAATCGCCGCGCCCAAATTGTCAAAGGGCAAGGAACAGTTGTTGAAGATGCTGCGGGGAAAAAATATTTAGATTTTACAAGTGGAATTGCTGTAGTGAGTCTTGGTCATGCACATCCTGCGATTGTGGAGGCTATTCATGATCAAAGTAGAACGCTTTGGCATATTTCTAATTTATTTGCTATTCCTGGTCAGGAGAAAGTTGCACAAAAATTAATAGATGATACACATCTTTCATATGCATTTTTCTGTAATAGTGGTGCGGAAGCAAATGAAGCGGCCATCAAGCTTGCACGTAAGCATACAGGGGAAAATCATATTATTACTTTTGAGAAATCCTTTCATGGACGAACTTTTGGAGCAATGTCCGCAACAGGTCAGGGCAAGGTACATAACGGCTTCGGACCACTTGTTGAAAAATTTACAATTCTTCCTTTTAATGATGTGGCAGCACTTGAAGCAACGATTGACGATTCTGTCGCAGCAATTATGTTGGAGATGATTCAAGGTGAGGGTGGCGTTAACAGCGTATCACCAGAGTTCGCAGCAGCAATAGCTAAAGCTTGTGACGACAAAGGAATATTACTAATAATCGATGAGGTTCAAACGGGTATTGGACGAACAGGAACAAAATATGCTTTTGAACAAACGATTTTAAAGCCGCATATTGTAACGTTGGCAAAAGGGCTTGGTGGAGGTTTCCCTGTCGGTAGTATGCTTGGCACAGCAGAGCTATATGAAACATTTAGTCCTGGCACACATGGGACAACATTCGGTGGAAACCCACTTGCAATGCGTGTTGCTGAAACTGTGCTTGATCATGTCTTTGAACCTGCATTTTTACAAAATGTACAGGAGCTATCCGCATATTTTGTGAAGCAGTTAAAAGAGAATCTCCCTTCTGCGTATACCGTACAGGGCCAAGGCTTACTTCTTGGCATTGGCTGTGGTGATTCTGAGGTAGCCTCGTATATAACTGCGGCAGAGGAAAACGGCTTATTATTAGTAGGTGCAGGGCCAAATGTAATTCGTCTACTACCTCCATTAACCGTATCAAAAGCAGAAATCGATGAAGCAGTTGCGATTTTAAAAACGATACTGTTATAGTATCAGGTCAAATTAAATACGATAAAAAATGAATCTGCTAGACTTTCTTTTGTGAGAAGTCTAGCAGATTTTTAATAGCTAATCAAAAAAGACTTATCACCATAACGTGTGGTTGATTTCCGTTCCGGCTGGGCGCTTTGTTGCTGCCGCTACGTTAGCACTACGCTTTCGCACAGAGCAAAGCTTCCTGGGGGCGTCCGATGAGCCGCTTCACTCGCGTTGCTCGCTCCAGGGTCTCATCTGTGACGCTGATCCCCAAGGAGTCGCCCAGCCTCCACTCCAATCAACTTACATGGTTTACGTTTTAACAAATGCCATCCGCAAACTATTGGGTAGTTTAGTAAAATTTTATCGCAGCTCTTTTACTAATGTTTTCACTAGAGTAGGGAGCCAATCATGAAGTTGACTAAATGTAAAGCCCGCAGCTTCTGCTTTTGTAGCTGTCATATACCAATCTGCTGGAACCCCGTATGGTGACTGCGACATTTCATCGCCACCTACCAGAGAAATTTTTGCATGCTTTCCGGTTGTTTCTTCAATAAGCCCCAGTAAATCCTTTAACGAAATTGCGCCTGCCGCTGTTGCGTTATAAGGGCCTTCAATTGGTGTAATGCCAGCAAAATACAAAAATGCAGCTGCTTCGTCATCTGTAATAAAGCTCATTTTTGCTTCAATATTTGGCAATGAAATAGGCTGTTCCTGTAAAATTCGTTCAACATGAAAATGTAAACGGCGTGTATAGTCGTTCACACCCATGACAATAGGGAAACGGACGGCGACAACAGGGAACGTAGCGTCTCTGAAAAGTACTGCTTCTGCTAGACGCTTTCCTTCACCATATGAAAAATCTTCGCGATTCCCCATTCGAATTTCATAATTAAATGGATTAAAATCTTCTTCTGTTTTGACATTGCCGTCTATTTCGTAGGTGGATAGAGTAGATGTAAAAACGAGCTTTTTCGTTTTACCTTCTAAAATTTCACATATTTTAAGAGCTTCATTCGGAGAGTAGCAAATATTATCATAGACAATGTCCCATGTAGTACTTGATAGCGCCTGTGACAACGAATTGGCATCATCTCGATTAACAAATAGCTGTTTCACCTTCGTACCAAAAGGATTTCCACTTTGTCCACGTGTTAAAATAGTTACGTTATGCCCATTTTGAAGACAAAGCTCAACAAGTTTTTTACCAAAGAGGCGAGTGCCTCCTAAAACTAGAATGTTCAATTATTTCCACCCCTTCAAATTTATAGTCACCTATATAATGACAAAAAAACAGGCATACTACAATTACTTTTTAAATGTAGTATGCCTGCCTGTTTATTATTGTTTAGGTGGGTCAGTCGGCGGAGTAATATTTCCGTTGTTTCCTCCATTAGAGCCGTTCCCGTTATTTGAGCCATTTCCAGTTCCACCGGAACCGTTGCCGTTACTTGAGCCATTCCCGTTGTTTCCGGAACCGCTGCCGTTATTTGAGCCATTTCCAGTGTTTCCGGAACCGCTGCCGTTATTTGAGCCATTCCTGTTGTTTCCGGAACCGCTGCCGTTATTTGAGCCATTTCCAGTGTTTCCGGAACCGCTGCCGTTATTTGAGCCATTTCCAGTGTTTCCAGAACCGTTGCCGTTATTTGAGCCATTCCCGGTGTTTCCAGAACCGTCGCTGTTCCCGTTACTACCATCAGACCCATCGCCATTCTCTGAGCCGTTTCCATTTTTGTCCGAGTCATCGCCGTCAGTCGGTGGAGTAGTTGTTGGGACCTCTTCTTCCTTGTCTTTTTCAGGTTGTTTTTCACTTGCGTCGCCACCCGTAGAAACGATATTGGATTGCGGTGAAGTTAAACCTGTAATATCTACAGCGACAACAACATAGGCTTGACCACTTGCTACCGTCATACTTTGTGATGATTCAAGCACTGATCCAACAAGGGTTCTTTCGCCATTTGTTACTTTATAAATTCGGTAACCGACTACATCATTTGAAGAGCCAGTCCATGATAGTGTATTCCCATTAATTGAAGCAGATACTGCTGCTGGTGCATTGCTATCTGCTGGGAAATTAACAGCTGATACCGATGAATTCGCTAATGTCGAATTTTTTGGTAATAGGCTGGCCGGATTACCGCCAAGTGGGCCAAGCATTCGTTTAATAAATGCCTGATTAATTCCTGCACCGCTTGCTTTTACAAATTCTGCTGGTGTGCTAGGAAGGGCATTATAGGTTTTACCTTTTATTGTAACAACGCTTGAAGAAGCTAAGCTATCATCAGCTTGTGAAGGTAAAAATACTTTCGCATTAAACAAATCAGAGCGCACGAGACCAGCATTAGCACATGCTGCAGATGGCGCTAAACCAGAAATACCGCAGAATGATGCAGTGACAACGTTTTTCGGTTGCACAAATCTATTTTTAGGGGCAATTAACTGTGGATCTACATCATATACAGAATTCATTAATGTTCCCCATAGCTTGTTAATTCGCACGCTAGGTTGTTGATACGTATTATTAAATGCATATAGTGATTGATTTTTATCATAACCCATCCATACACCAAGAGAAACATTCGGGTTATAACCAACTAGCCACACGTCTTTGTAGTTTTGTGAAGTACCTGTTTTAGCGGCAAAGTCAGCAGAGAATTTTAATGTATTTCTTGCTACTGTACCTGTTCCTTTTGTTAGCACATCTCGTAACATATCTGTAATGATATAAGAAGTTTCAGGACTAAATACTTGTTCAGGTTTAACTTCGTGTTTATAGATGATATTTCCATTTTGGTCTTCAATTCTATCGATCATATAAGAGTCTATGAATTGTCCACCATTTGCAAAAGTTGCAAAGGCATTGGTGTTCTCTTCAACAGTAATACCTTCTTTTACGCCTCCGATACCAGCTGCAATGTTTGTGAAGTCATCGGGCTTTAGGGTTGTGATCCCCATCTTTACTAAATAATCGGCAGGGCGTCTGTTAAGAATACTATAATATAGTCGTAAAGCTGATAAGTTTTGTGAATCTGCTAATGCCTCACGTGCAGGAATTAGACCTCGTTCATCACTAGTAATATAGTTGCTCGGGCTCCAGCTACCAATCGAGAATTTTACGTCGACTAATGGGCTACCTGCACCGATTACACCGTATTCTATTGCAGGTGCATATACGAGTAAAGGCTTCATTGTTGAGCCATTTGAGCGTTTTGCCTGTGTTGCATAGTTATAACTTTTTAATTCAAAATCACGACCACCGACAAAGCTTAAAATACGTCCTGTAGTATTTTCAATTAAAATACTACCAACCTGTACAGGCATTTGGACATCAATTTCTTCACCTGTTACAGGGTCTTTGTCTTTAACAGTGTAAGTATGACCGTAATTTTTAAAGTTTTCCGCTGCGCTTTGCATCGAATCGTACATATCTTTATTAATAGTTGAATAGATACGATAACCTTTTGAGCGGACATCACGATCTGCTAAGATCGTATACTTTTCTTTTAATTTTGTTTCATTTTTTAAGCGCTCTGGATCAATACCATCTGCTTCTGCTAGTTTTTCCGCAATAATGTCTCTTGCTCGACTTTCAAGCTCATACGTTAGCCATGGGTAGCGATCTTCTGCGCGCATCTCCGGTGAACGGAAGTCAGCAGTGATATCGTAAGCAAGTGCTTCTTTATATTGAGCTTCGTTAATATAACCTGCGTCTTTCATACGAAAAAGTACAGTTTTCATTCGATCAATACCCGGTTGCAGAGCTTCTTTACTTTTAAGTACACCTGTATTTGTGAAAGGTGTGTAAGCAAAAGGTGATTGAGGTATACCAGCTATATACGCTGCTTGAGGAAGCGATAAATCCTTTGCTTTTACATTGAAAATACCTTCGGCAGCTGTTTCTACCCCTGCAATATTTCGACCAGAAGCGTTACGGCCATAAGGTATTATGTTTAAATAGGCCTCTAAAATTTCTTCCTTTTTCATAAAGTGCTCTAAACGCATCGCAAGTAAAAGTTCTTTTGCTTTTCGTTCATAAGATACTTCGTTTGTTAATACTTGGTTTTTAATAAGTTGCTGTGTTAGTGTAGAACCACCTGTTTGTGTGGAAGAGTTGGTTACGTCTTGAAGTAACCCGCGGATGACGGCTTTCGGAACTATTCCGTTATGTTCACGGAAATACTCGTCCTCGGTCGCTAATACCGCATTAACAACATCAGGTGAGACAGCATTTAATGTTGTTACTCGACGGTCTAAATCTGTCCGTAATTTTCCGATATAAATATCGTTGGCAAAATAAATCTCACTTGTTGAATCATAGTTGAAAATTTCTTTTCGTAATTCTTCCTTAGAGCGTAGTGGCTCTTCTTTTACAAGTGAAGCAAAATAGCCAGCGCCAACTGAACCGGCAAATACAGTGCCTACCAATGCAAAGACTAAAAATAGTAAAAATAAGTTCCAGGCAACACTTCCTGAAATACGTAATTTCTTCATCCATTTTTGTTGAATTAAATCATCGATCTTTGCATTGATTTTCTCAATCCAATCTTTCAATGTATCGACCCCCTAAAATCTTGTCTATTATAGCACATATTGATTTAGGTCGAACATAATTATTGACAATGAAAAAGAATCGTTTAGAATAATGCTTATAGTTTTCTAGCGAAGAAGAGCTTGCAGTAGTGTCTATATTCCCTGTTTAGAGAGCCAGCGGTTGGTGAAAGCTGGTCATAATGTAGAGACGAATTACGTGCTTGGAGCTTAGACGTGCGCGCCTGCGATAAAGGCGGTTGAATGAAGTGGAAGATGGATGACATCTTCAAGCTGGGTGGTACCGCGTTAGTTTATAACGTCCCTGCATGCAATATTTTGCGTGTAGGGACTTTTTTGTTTCTCCCTACACGGAATTATTAAACACTTAGGAGGAGTAAAAATGACGAACGATTTATTACAAGACTTAGAATGGCGCGGATTGTTATACCAACAAACTGATGCTGAAGGTATGGCCAAATTATTAGATGAACAATCTGTATCTTTATACTGCGGTGTTGATCCAACTGCGGATTCTATGCATATTGGACATATTGTGCCTCTTTTAACGTTACGTCGATTCCAAAAGGCGGGCCACCGTCCAATTTTATTAGTTGGTGGTGCGACAGGGATGATTGGAGATCCATCTGGACGCTCTGAAGAACGCCAATTACAAACTGTTGAGCAAATTGATAAAAATGTTCAAGGTATCCGTAGCCAATTAGAGCGTATTTTTGAATTTGCAGAAGATGGCAATGGTGCTCAGTTAGTTAATAACCGTGACTGGATTGGCAATATAAATACGATTGAGTTTTTACGTGATTATGGGAAATTAATTAACGTGAACTACATGTTAGCAAAAGATACAATTGCATCACGCCTTGATACAGGGATTTCATTTACTGAGTTTGCGTATACATTAATTCAAGGTATTGATTACAATCATTTATACAACCATTACAACTGTCGCATTCAAGTTGGTGGCTCTGATCAGTGGGGGAATATTACAACTGGTTTAGAAGTTATTCGCAAAACACATGAGGAAGAGACAAAAGCTTTTGGTATCACAATTCCGTTAGTAACGAAAGCAGACGGTACGAAATTTGGTAAAACAGCAGGTGGCGCTGTATGGTTAGATAGTGAGAAAACATCTCCATATGAGTTCTACCAATTCTGGATTAACGCTGCGGATGCTGATGTTGTAAAATACTTAAAAATCTTCACATTCCTTTCTCGTGAAGAAATTGAAGCTTTAGCAGTATCTGTAGAAGAGGAACCACATTTACGTAATGCACAAAAAGCACTAGCTGAAGAAATGACTCGTTT
Organism: Lysinibacillus sp. G1-3; assembly: GCF_056322905.1. Lineage (NCBI taxonomy): Bacteria > Bacillati > Bacillota > Bacilli > Caryophanales > Bacillaceae > Lysinibacillus > Lysinibacillus sp. G1-3. Next base: position 66,401 of record NZ_JBWHYQ010000014.1, on the reverse strand, counting down.
AGTTCATGGTCAAGAAGCGTTAGACCAAGCGATCCGCATTACAGCTGCTTTATTCTCAGGTGACTTAAAAGCACTTTCTGCTGATGAAATGAAGGATGCGTTTAAAGATGTTCCTTCTATTGAAATGGCAAAAGAAGATAAAAATATCGTGGAGTTACTTGTGGAAGCAGGTATTTCTCCTTCAAAACGTCAAGCTCGTGAAGACGTAACAAATGGTGCGATTAGCGTGAACGGCGAGAAGGTCACTGAATTAGAATATGTCATCGACAGCAAAGATCGTTTAGAAGATGCATTCAGCATTGTTCGTCGCGGCAAGAAAAAATACCATATGGTAAAGTTTGTTTAACTCAAACCTACAAATCATGGCATCCCCTCAAATTTGAGGGGATGTTTATCGTTTTGTTTGTCCTATTGAATAAAGTATGGCTCTTCTTCGGCAAAACGAGGGGTTGATTCCGTTCCGGCTGGGGGCTTTGTTGCTGCCGCTACGCTTTCGCACAGTTAAAACATTTGTTGCTGCCGCTACGCTTTCGCGCAGAGCCGCTTTTGATGTTGGTCACGAGGCGTTTTCACTGGATGTGATGCTCTTAGCCTTCGTTCCTCTATCGCTGATCCCGAAGGAGTCGCCCAGCCGTAACGGTCAACCAATTCATATAGCATGCTGGCAGCGTCTGTCTTCTAGATTAACGGTCCGAAATGATGTATGTAATTTTTCACATCCTTGTTAAATCAGCAAAAAGCGTATAAAATCTGATAGAAATACGGCTTAAATAATGGAGAAAACCTTTATATATCGTTTAAGTAGTATGAAAACAAAAAAAGTAAAAGAGTGAGGAAATGTATAAACACAAAAATTCGTTCATTGTAGCAACTACAAATATTATCGGTATTTGTTTAATTCCAATCATTTATGTATTCATGCTAAGAAACACCATTGAATCATTTATGTTTAACATTACGATTTTCCCTTTAGTTATTGCATCCATCAATATTATTCTTTGGTTTAGTAAATTCAAACTTAAATTTTGGCAACATGTGCTTTGGGCTTATGTAGCTTCATTGTTGTCCTTTATTGTTTCATATATTTTAATAATAGACCCTAATAAAGAAATGCCTCTCGGTGAAGTAGACGGAGATTTGATATACATTATGCTTATCACAATCGAGCAGTCTATTGTTTTACTAGTGTTAACGGGCATTCTTTATATAGCGAAGATACTTTTTACAAAAAAATAAAAAAATTTAGAAGAAGGTTGTTAAATAGATATTAGAAAAAGGAAGTAATACCAAGGATCAAACCCTTGGTATTACTTCCTTTTCTATTACAAACTTCGGTGCGAAAACAAATCGACAGCAACAGATGTACAATGGCTTTAACTGTTAATTAGTCTGTTCCATTATAAGTAACCATAATCTCATTTATAAATCATAAAATTTATATAAGTTCTACACGATTGTTGATTGGAGTGGAAGGCTACTCGACTCCCGTGGGAAAGCGAGTAGCCTGGGACGGAAATCACTCTCATTTAAAGCGTTACAATATTAACAAAGACTTCCTTGACCGTTTCTTTTAACTATCTAAAAAACTAGGAAGCTTTATGTGCTCATATTTTTGGGGGTGAAGCAAATTCGCAAGCTTTAAGGCACCCTCTAAAAGGCGTGGTGATGGACGACAATAAAGCCATTCCTCCATTACATGGAGTTGTTTCATTTTAACGGCACGTAGCTCCTGCGCATGGGAACGCTTTAATAAATTTGCGGGTTGAATACGCTCGAAGGCAACTCCTACCCAAGCCATCATAATATAGTCTGGGTCACGCTTTACTACATCAGCCCAATCAGTTTGTACGCTTGCAAGTTCTACATCCTGAAACAGATTTTGCCCACCTGCAATGGCACTAATTTCAGTTAGCCAATTAATGTTACCTGGAGTAAAAATAGGATTTGGCCACCATTCCCAATAAAGAGTAGGCTTTTTAGGAATCGTTTGAGCAACTGTGCGGAGACGAGCAATACATTGTAAATATTCCTCAGAAATTTCTTTAGCACGACCTTCAACCCCACAGGCTTTCCCTAAAGTATGGAGATCCTGTGCGATTTCCTCTAATGAATTGGCATTAAAAACAATGTGGGGAATATTTCTAGCTTGTAACGCTTCAATATTTTTTTCCATGCCTGGGACACTTAAGGATGCGAGTACAAGATCAGGATGTAATGCTTCTAATGCATCCATATCAATTGATAAATCAGGGCCAAGCTGAGGTAAGTCTTTTACTGCTAATGGCCAATCCGAAAAATCATCGACACCAACAAGCTGATCAGTCAGGCCTAAATAAGCGACTAGCTCAGTATTACTCGGACAAATTGAGATTAAACGCATCTTCTTATCTCCAATTCTTTTTAAGAAAAGTATAGCGAGAGTTGGGTTCACATACAATGCCCGAATGTTATCCATCCGCAATAAAAAAGCATGCCTACAAGAGACATGCCTTTTGTTTACTATTAAGAAAGTGCGATAGCTTCGAGTGATTCTTCTTTTTTCGCTACAGGGCCCATCGCATTTGTAATAATTTGTTTAATGTCTTCTAAAGTTGCTTTACGTGGGTTTGTTGCAGCGCATACATCTAACATTGCGTTTTTCGCTAAGATTTCAATATCCTCATCCTTCGCACCTAATTCGCGGAAGCCACTTGGAATGTTCAAATCCCTAGAAAGATTTTCGATTGCTACAATTGCTTTCTCAGCTGCATCACGTTTACTTAACGCTTCAACGTTCTCGCCTAACAATTCTGCGATTCTCGCAAAACGCTCAGTACGTGCTGTTAAGTTGAAGCGGCAAACATGTGGCAATAGAATAGCGTTACATACGCCATGTGGTAGATTATAGAAACCACCTAATTGATGAGCAATTGCATGCACATAGCCAAGCGATGCATTATTAAACGCCATACCTGCTAAAAATTGTGCGTAAACCATTTGCTCACGTGCTTCTAAATCTGCACCGTTTGCATAGGCACGTGGTAAATATTCAGGAACTAGCTGAAGTACCTTTTCTGCACATGCATCAGTAATTGGTGTTGCGTTTGTCGACACAAATGATTCGATTGCATGTGTTAATGCATCTAAACCAGTAGCCCCCGTTAGAGCAGGAGGTAAGCCAATCATTAACTCAGGGTCATTAATCGATAGTAGTGGAGTGACATGTTTGTCCACAATGGCCATCTTCACTTTACGAGCTGTATCCGTAATAATTGTGAAGCGAGTCATTTCACTTGCTGTACCAGCGGTTGTGTTAATAGCGATTAAAGGAACCAGTGGGTTTTGTGATTTGTCAACGCCCTCGTAATCATGAATGCGTCCACCATTCGAAGCAATAAGTCCGATACCTTTTGCTGCATCGTGTGCACTACCGCCTCCAAGAGAAACGATTGAATCACAGTTTTCAGCATGATACACTGCAATCCCGTCTTCAATGTTTTGATCTGTTGGATTTGGTTCTGCTTTCGGGAAAATTGCTACATCTATTCCAGCAGCTATAATGATGTTAGCAATTTGTTCAGAGAGACCTAATTTGTGTAAGCCCTCATCTGTTACGATTAATGTCTTTTTCACTTCTAAATCATTTAAACGTTTACCAACTTCTTGAATTGCTCCAGGTCCAAATAAGTTTGTTTTCGGCATAACAAATTGCTTTAGAACGTCTGACATAATTCCAACCCCTTTAAAATAATTGTTATTGCTTGAATGATGGCGAACCACCTTTCGAAATTCATAGTATTCTATTCCTTGTAAAAGTTCAACTCGTATTTTTATTAAAATTGTTAATTTTAATCATGTTATTATTTTACAAAAAAGATAGATAGGTTTTTGATATGATAAAAGGTTGAATTGTCTAAGAGTGTTAAATTAAAGACGTTTAGGAAATTGTTTTCCTATGAAAGTGAAATATATTTTTGGGAAATGTGTTCTATTTTGAAGGATTGTTGAATAGTAAATAACTGATATTTGTTTTTAATATAATAGTAGTGATTATGGTGTTTTTTAATTGCGTAATTACTATTTTAAAGTACATAAAATCGTCATACTTTATAGGTATTTTAAAAATTATTCGACTCTCCTTTTTAAATTGTTTAAGGAAATCCATAATGCGAGAACTACATAAAGAATGACAGTATATCCGAGTAATGCGCACATATAGAAAATTGCCTTTGAATCTGAACTGATTGGAGGATAACCACTGTGAGCATTAAAATGATATACCTCCTGCTCAGTACCGAACCAAATAGCTACTAATAAAAAGTTGATTAGAAGAAGAGCCAGTAAAGCTTTTTTATGAAATGTGATGTGCAGCAGACTTTCTTTAAAAATAATTGGACGGTTTATTTTCTTGCTTTTAAAGGGAACTAAGAAAAAAATCATGATGCCACTATAGACTAAAACCAGCACAGTAAGTTCAGAAACTCCCATTATTTCCTCCTTTGAATTTCTAATATTTCCTATTTAGACTTCCGTAAATATAAAAGGGTTCCTTTTTCATTGATATATCAAATATTAAATTTTTTATTTTTTAGGCACTTTTCAGGGATATTTGCAATTTTATTGAATAATATTTCAATGAATATACTTTCAATAAAGAGGTGAGGGAGATGTCAATTAGACATGAACAAAAAGAACAACGAAGGGTCTTAATTTTACAATCTGCATTAGATTTGTTTATTCGAAAGGGGTATGGTGAAACGAAAGTTGCTGATATTGCTAAAGCTGCTAATATGAGCATGGGGTTGCTTTTTCATTATTTTGACTCTAAGGAAAAGCTTTATGAAGAGCTAATTCGCATAGGATGTGAAAGACTTCAGATGGATTTTAGTTTTACTAATGAATCACCGTTAGCTATTTTTACAGCTGCTGCTGAGGAGTTGTTTGACATGATTCGTACAAACCCATCTGCAGCAAAAATGTTTGTCCTAATGGAGAATGCACAACATCTTGATTCCTTGTCGGAAGATTTAAAAGAAATGCTTATGGAAGCAGATAAATTAATGAAAAAGAGTATTCCATTAATAGAGAAGGGGCAATTGTTAGGTGAAATTAAACAGGGGAATGCTGAAGCGCTTGCAGTAGCATTTTGGTGTTCTATTCAAGGAATCGCTCAATACGTTGCGCTGCATCCCGAGACTCCTTGTCCCGATGCGATGTGGATTATTTCAATCCTTGAAAACAAGGAGGAGGATTGAAAAATGAAAACTAAACGCAACATAATAATCTTTATAGTTGTTGTTTTGCTATGTGGTTGGCTTGGTGTTTTTGTAGATCGCTTCATCCCTGAACAGCCTAGAGGTGACACACTTGGGATGGGTATTTGGTTAGTATTTCCGCTGCTGACAACTATATTGTTACGTGTCTTTGCGGGAGATGGTTGGCGAGATATAGGCTTATTGCCTAATTTAAAAGATAACATAAAATGGTATATTGTCTCGCTCCTAGTCTATCCTGTCGTCACTTCTATAGTTTTGTTAGTAAGCTATCTATTTGGCTGGATGGATTTTTCGGATTTTAATGTAGATACATTAGTTTCAGTTTTTGCTGGTGGTTTACTGATTCAATTTGTTAAAAACTTTTTTGAGGAATCAGTTTGGAGAGGTTATTTGACAAGTAAACTTTTAACGTTAAAAGTAAATGATTTTTTGCTGTATTGTATCGTTGGTGGTGTTTGGGGAGCGTGGCATATGCCGTATTTTTTAGTGTTCCTATCAGAAAGTGATATCCTAAGTGTGCTTCCTGTGAATAGGTGGTTATTTGCGTTAATAGGTATTGTGACGATGATTTGCTGGACAGTAATGTATACAGAAATTTATTTAATGACGAAAAGTATTTGGCCACTTGTCCTTATGCATATGACAGAAGATGCACTTGTGAATCCACTAATTCTTGATGGCTATATAAAAATTGCTCAAGGGAAAGAATTCCTTGTTTCCCCCACAGCAGGCATTATTACTACAATGCTTTACCTATTGATCGGGCTTTTATTACGAACTAAACGGAAAAAGTATCAACTGCAAATGAAATAGTTCCATTTCTATAAACTCGCTTGCAAAGAACGGTTGAATACAGTTAACGTCCTACCCTCTACTTATATTATAACCCCATCTGAAAATTATTTATAGACTACATTTTCGCCCATTCTTTACCTTATACTGTTATACGCAAGTCAAAAAAGTATAAGGGGTGCGTTTATATGAATGACAAAGAAAATATTTTAGATCCCGGTCCGTTCTTTCATGGTACTAAAGCAGAACTGAAAATCGGAGACCTGCTTGAACCTTTGCACTTATCCAATTATCAGGATAAAAAATCAAACCATATATATTTTACTGCAACATTGAACGCGGCTAAATGGGGTGCTGAATTAGCAAGATCTAACTCAAAAGAGAGAATTTATATTGTAGAGCCATTAGGTGATTTTGAAAATGATCCGAACGTAACTGACAAACGATTTCCTGGAAACCCAACACGTTCTTATAGGTCTAAATCTCCTTTGAAAATAATAGCTGAATTAAATTCATGGGAAAGACATTCCGATGAAGAAATAAATCATATGCTTACTTTTTTAAAAAAGTTAAGTGAACAAGGACAATATGTAATATACGATTGATTCTCACATTACTACAACTCCCGCCAAAGACATGAGCTAACGGGGGAATTACAAAAAGGTAACGTAGCTTGTAACAGGAATGGGTAAATTTACATGAAGAAAATTGGGTTGCGTAAGCAGCTCTTTTTTCTTTGTTGAACTAACGGCGCAGTATAGTGGAGGAAGAAAGGTATTTGCAATGATAACTTATTCGCTGCATGTATTAAAAACTATGGGGTGATGATTCAGTTGAGATATACTCCAAAAAAGTAATATTAATTTAAAAAAAGGAATAGTTGAATTGATAAGGAAAGAGTCCATTTGAGGAGTTTAATTCAAAATGGATTCTTTTCATTTTATTATAATTAAACAAAAACAACATATTATTTTTAATAAAGTTAAAAAATATTTTCACATTATTTATAATTATGTTAAACTTATGTTAATAAAAGTAAATGGGGGGCATAGACGTGGATATTAACAATATTCCAAATTGGATTTTAGTCTTGGAAAATGAGGATTTAGAGTTTGTTAAAAACTTAGTACTTCATTCAGGTTCTTTAAAAGAGATTGCAAAGGTTTATGAGGTATCGTATCCAACGGTAAGACTTAAACTTGATAGATTAATCAATAAAATAAAAATGAATGATGCCGTAGAAAACGAGGAATTTATTAAATTTATCAAGAGCCTGTCGATTGATGATCGCATAAGTGTAGCAGATGCAAAATTAATTATTGAAAAATATAAACAAGAAAGAGATGAGAAATAATGTTATTTGGTATTTATGGGGTTTTTATTATTGCAGGTATTTTAGCTGTTCAATTCTTCTTTTCAACTAGGAACAATATCTATTGGGGAGCAATTTTACCAGTTGCATATATTGTGTTTTTGACATGGCTGTTTGTAACGAATCATATTGAAAGTAATATGGGCTTTATCCTCTATCTATTATTAGGGATACTTTTCCTATGTGCAGAATGGAATGGAGGTAGAAAGTATCTTCACGAGAAAAGAAAAAAGGAACTAGATAAAATGAAAACTCACGACATGAAATAGAGAAAATGGGAAGTTATTAATTATTCGCATAAGTCGTACTAATATTTAATAGGTGGAGTCAAAATGAAATATCTTAATTTTAGGCAAAAAGAGTTTTTGTAAAGTCTTAATATCTTAGTTTATTTCACTAACAGGGAGCTTTAGTTAAATTTTGATTCACGAAATATCAAAACAAAAAGGCAGAGTTTTTTCTACACGTTTTGTAGATTAAATCTGCCTTTTTATTTTTAACAGCAACAATCTTTTGGAAAACAGCATAATTTTTAATGTATAACCATGAGTATGCTCCAGTCATGCGGACACTAAAATAACCCTAACCAAAAGGGGTTATATATTTAATTGCAAAGGTTTTACAAAAGAAAAAAGCCTTGGAATCCTTGAATTAACAAGGTTTCTAAGGCTTTTTGTGTTGTTGCTAAATGCAACGAAGTTTTATTAACGAGAGTAGAACTCTACGATGAATGCTTCGTTGATTTCAGCTGATAATTCAGAACGCTCTGGAAGGCGAGTGAATGTACCTTCTTTTTTGTCAGCGTCAAATGTTAAGTAGTCAGGTACGAAGTTGTTTACTTCGATTGCTTCTGTTACTACAGCAAGGTTTTGAGATTTTTCACGAAGAGAAATCGTTTGACCTGGTTTTACGCTGTATGAAGGGATATCAACGCGTTTGCCATCTACTAAGATGTGGCCGTGGTTTACTAATTGACGAGATCCACGACGAGTACGAGCTAAACCTAAACGGTAAACTAGGTTGTCAAGGCGAGTTTCAAGAAGAACCATGAAGTTTTCACCGTGAACACCTTTCATTTTACCAGCGCGGTCGAATAGAGTACGGAATTGACGTTCGTTCATGCCGTACATGTGACGAAGTTTTTGTTTTTCTTGAAGTTGTAAACCGTATTCTGATAATTTTTTACGTTGGTTTGGACCGTGTTGACCTGGTGCGTAAGGGCGTTTTTCGATTTCTTTACCTGTACCGCTTAGTGAGATACCAAGACGACGTGATAATTTCCAAGATGGACCTGTATAACGAGACATATTGTTGTCTCCTCCTTTAAATTTGGTTTTTTTGTTGTAAAACAAAAACCAGTAGTACCCATTCTTATACGCATTTTATTTTCATGTATTTTCGCCTATGCAGCCGTTAGGTTACACAATACACCATCTATTTGAATCTGTTTAGTTATCCTAAATAAAATAGAGGAATAAAATACAGTAATAAGCTCATACCACTGCTGCGTTTATTTTACACAAATTTCATTGTAACTGCTTATTACATAGACGTCAATTATAACACAAACTATTTTCAAAAAAGAACTATAGTAAATATTTCCTTTCAGGACACAGTGCGAAATTTTGGAATAGTTAATGATACAGTGTGCGGTGTAAAATGTAAAAGTAAAGCAGAATAACATAGTCAAAATGACACAAATTATGTATAATATACAATAAGTTAATAGTAATTGATTTGTACGTTATATAGAAAAGGTGATTTCATGACAGACCATTTACAAACGCTAAAATATATAAAATCAGATGTTTTGAGCATTTGGGTGAGTTCTAAAGAACAAACTGGTTTAAATGAGTATTTTCACCCATTAGAACAGTGTCTAAAGAAGCGTTTTGGGATTGTAAATATGGCATTCCTCAGTTTTGAAGGTAATTCTTTAATACCTGTAGAAGAGATGGCTACTTTAACAATTGAAACGAAACTAAATGCTGTGTCATGGTTAATGATTGAAGCTAGTTTTTATCAACAGAGAATGGTGGAAATTCCTTATATATTGAAAGAAAAAGAAGCCTATTCGAAGATGACAGATATGGTTCTTTTCCAAGTAGAAGGCAAAAATCCAATAGGTGTGCTTCTTGTAGAGGCAACAGATGCTTGGACAGACTTTATGACTTCTAATTACGGAGAAGAAAGTATAGAAACGCTTACGAAAGTTCTTCAGTTGATGAGAGAAAATTATGAAGTAAAAGTGAATGAAAATCAATATAGAAAATTGTATAACATGACAGATTTATTTCATTCAACAATGGATATTGATTTAATTTTAGAAAACGTCTTAAAAAATATTAAGGATAATTTCCCCGAATTTAATGTGGAGCTTATACTATCGAATGATCAAGACCGCCATACGACTATCGATATTAAGCTTTTTGATTACTTATCTGAAAGGCCTGCGACTATTGAGGCTTTTGTCTCAGGAGAGCTGACGACGGAGCTTGCTAGCGATTTGAATTGCCGAGTTTTAAACGCCCCTATTAAAGGAAGACAAGCTATTTATGGTATTTTACAAGTAAGTGCACCTACAACGTATCTTTTTTCAACGACTGAAAAAGATTTTGTACGAATGCTAGCGCAAACATCAGGAAATGCGCTTGAAAATGCAAAATTATATCATCAGTCACATCGCCTTGTGAGTGATTTGCAACTCATCAATGAAACATCACATCGTTTAAATATGAGGATAGGCATTAATGAAATGTTACTTTTCCTTCAAAAGCAGTTAATGAAATCATTTCAACCAATGGAAGTTTGTTTCGCTTTTAAGCATAATGACACATTTGAAGTGACGGATGCTAGTACGGCCTTATTTAATACAGAAAAGGGTCAAACATTTATAAAACATGTTGAACAACATTTTAAAAGTACCAACGATCCACTATTTATTGCAGATTTCAGCCGTTTAACCCCTACTCATATTGAATATCGTTCAATTATGGCAATCCCGATTTTAATGGAAGAAAAAATTAATGGCTTTAGTATTGTGTTACACAAGGAGCCATATTTCTTTTCGTTTGATAGCTTTAAGTTAATGCAATCATTAATTCATCACTCTTCTTTAGCAATTGCAAACTCAATATTACGACACCAACTCCAGGAAATGGTAGATTTAGATCATTTAACAAAATTGTATGCAAGAAGTTATTTAGACAAGTATGTAGAAAAGTCACTTATTAATGATCAATCAGGGATGTTCCTACTCATTGATATTGATAATTTCAAACGTGTGAATGATACGTATGGTCATCAAATTGGTGATAAGATTCTTATGCAAATTGCGGTGCAGTTAAAAGAAATGATTGGGGCTCGTGGTATTTGTGCACGCTGGGGTGGAGAGGAAATGTCTGTGTATGTTCCGAATATTGATGAGAAAGAAGCAATCGAATTGGCTGAAGAAATTGTTGCAGTAATTCCAAATACAACAGATCCTCGGGTGACAATTTCAGCAGGTCTCATAACGTGGGATGAACTGTATCGTCCAGCGTTCCAATCTGTTTTCCTACATGCAGATACAGCGCTCTATGAAGCGAAAAATAGTGGTAAAAATCGATTTTGTATGCATGATCGACCGTATCAAATAAATTAATAACTCGCTCCTAAAATTAGGGATGACATCTCGGTGGAGGGTGGACAACTCTTTCGGAATTGTGGCTCATCGGACGCCACAAGGAAAGTGCTCAGAATGAAAATCGACTTCACGAAATAAAACGTTAGTCATCTTTTTATAATGAAATACCCTGAAATGATAATAAATCATTTCAGGGTATTTTTTTTATAAATGGGAGAGTAAGGTTTCTACGAATAACTCTAATCCATCTTGATCTTCCTTAGAAAAGCGATTAAAGATTGGACTATCGATATCAAGAACACCGATGACCTCTCCTTCTTTTTTCAAGGGAATCACGATTTCGGATTGAGAAGCGGCGTCGCAGGCAATATGGCCAGGGAAGTCGTGTACGTCTTTTACGACCATTGTTTCTTCTTTACTTACTGCTGTTCCACATACACCACGTCCAATTGGTATTCTGACGCATGCAGGTAAGCCTTGGAATGGCCCTAATACAAGTTGTTCTCCTTGTAATACATAAAAACCAACCCAGTTAATGTTCGGCAGAAACTGATTTAGTAATGCAGAAGCGTTACTTAAATTAGCAATGCGATCACTTTCTCCTGTAAGTAGGGCATCTAATTGTTTGGCCAACGTATTATATTGCTCGGCAATTGGCCCTTCATAATTGATTTGAGAAAACATAAAAGCACCTCGTTTGAAAATTATTTTTTGGGATATATAACATTATAATGTTGATGCAAATCAGCAACAGTATGAGCATCTGAACCGAAAACAACTGGAAGCCCAATAGATTTACTATAATTTATGAAGGAAAATGGTGGATAAGTTTCCTGACAATGTGTTTTACTTAATCCAGCGCTATTTAAATCTAGCTCATAACCTTCTTCCTTCATTACATCTAAAACTTTTCGAATCTGCGCAGAATCATCAATCTTCACCGTATGTGCTAATTGGAATTTGTGAATAAGTGAAGGATGCCCAATGCGCTTAGGCTTGTATTGTCCTAAATCTGCTTTAATGGATTGTAGGACGGTATCGTAATATAAATTATACACTTGTTCAATAGAGCCGATTTTCTTTGAAAAAGCCATGAAACTTTCTGGAGAAAAGTCTATGCATTCAAAGGTATTGTCCCATTGTAAAAAATGAACTGATAAAATAGAGTCATCTAAAAAGTGTCCGTATGTATCAAGAAATTGACGAGTTTCTTGTTCAAAGCCTTGAATATAGTCGACCTCTAGACCTATATGAATGCGAATGTCTTGTGCGTACTCTTTTTGAAGGCATTGTAATTCTTCAAAATAAGGCATTAAAAATTCTGGATTCATACCACTGTCTTGCTGTGGTGTAGGGTCTACAAAATTCAATGGTAATGGTGCATGTTCTGTAAAGCTAAGATCTGTGAAATCATGAGAGATTGCTTTTTCTATATACTGCTTAAATGAATCAGAGGTACCATGTGGACAATATGGGCTATGAACATGGCCGTCCCATTTCATAAATACCACTCCTTTATATTTTTGGATAATACACCTATATTTGTGCATATTGTTCAAAAAATAAGTTATTGTTATTCTTAAAAGGCTTAATTACATAAAAAACACTCAAATTTTAGTACAAAAGGCGATAACATAGTATATAATAAATACAACTAGCCAATTCGTTTATTGTAGAATAGGAGGCTTACGATGGAGTATATCATCATTCCAGTTATCCTACTATTAATTTTAGCGATAGTAGGATTTATGATGCGACGAAAACATACCACAATCATTGCTAAACTTGAAAATGAAAAATCACAAATACAAAACAATCCCATAAATGAGGAAATTTCAAAAGTTAAATCTTTAAACATGAACGGTGAAACGGAAGAAATGTTTGAACGATGGCGTAATAGTTGGGATGAAGTCATCGATGTACATATGACAAAAATTGATTCACTTTTATTTGATGCAGAGGATCAAATCAATAGACTTCGTTTTAATAAAGCAACATTAATTGAACGTGAGATAGAAGATTACATTAAAAAATGTGAGCAAGATAAAGATAAAATTTTAGAAGAACTAAATGAATTAATTGGCAGCGAAGAAAAAAATCGTATTGAAATTGAACAATTAAAAGAATACTATCGCTCTGCACGTAAAACATTGTTAGCGCACCAACATTCATTTGGGGTAGCATTACCAGCTCTGGAGAAAAAACTGGAGACGTTTGTTCAAAAGTTTGAGGAATTCGATGTGTTAACGAGTGAAGGGAATTATTTGCAGGCGCGGGAAATTGTTATTGGTTTAAACCAAGAATCACAACAAACATTTGAATATATCAATGATGTCCCATCAATTTTGACTGAATTGCAAGTGAAGCTTCCAGGAGCGGTACAGGAATTACGAAGTGGCCAGCGTGAAATGGAAGATCAATCTTATTATTTACAACATTTAGAGCTAACTGAAGAGCTTAATAAATTTGAAGAAGAATTTGTAACATTAAAAAGTGAATTAGCAGAGCTTAACTTAAATGTTGTTAAACCACGTGTTACGGATATAAATGAAGAAATTGATCATTTTTATGATCTTCTTGAAAAAGAGGTTATTGCTAAAAATTATGTTGACCAAAATTGTGATCGTTTACTAAGCTCAATCACCAATGTTATTAGTTCAACAAGATTAGTAAGTGATGAAGCAACCTTTGTGCAGCAAAGTTATCGCTTAAATGAAAAAGATGCTGAAATTCCAAAAGCTGCATTAAAGCAATTAGAAGCTTTACAACGTCGTTATGACTTATTGGCGATGCGTGTTAGAGAGGAAAAATCTGCATATTCAAGTTTGCAGGAAGAATTGATTGAAATAAGTGATGAGCTAGAACGGATTCATGAGGAGCAAGGTCATTTGTCGAATACGATGAAGAAGCTACGAATTGATGAAAACAAGGCTCGCACACAAGTAGAAAGTTTAAAGAAAACATTACAAGAAACAGATCGTCTTTTGAATAAGGCTAATATTCCAGGTATCCCTGAAGAGATGGATGCCCGTCTCGATGAGGCAGCAGAGCATATTTATTTAGTTATGCAAAGCCTGCAAGAGGTGCCTCTCAACATGGGAACAGTTCATAATAATTTAAATGCCGCAACACTTTGTGTAGAAGATGTAAAAGCGAAGTCGCATGAATTAATTGAAAATGTAATGCTGATTGAGCGCATTATTCAGTACGGTAATCGTCATCGTGCAACAAATCCAAAATTGAATTCTCGTTTAAAAGAAGCAGAAGGATCTTTCAATCAATTCCGTTATTCCAAAGCATTAGAAGAGGCTGGAACAGCAGTTGAAGAAATGGAGCCTGGTGCTTTAAAGCGAATTCAAGAACTTGTGGCAGAAGAAACAATGTCAAAATAGTCAAGTATAATAAGAAATTACAGCAGCTGTCTAAAAGGTATAGTATTACTTTTTAGACAGCTTTTATTAAGGTGCGAAGTAAGCGCCCTGCCGGAATGGAAATCAACCCCTCGTCGTAGATATAAAAGCTAAAGATGGAACATCAAATGAGGAGGAAACTTTAATTATTTTTGATTAGAAATGATGAAAAATAGAGGTGTTAAACATGCAATTTTATAGTCGGAAAATGAATGAAATGTATGCGACTGAAATATTAAATTGGAAATATGAAGAACCATATGATTTTTACAACAATGAACTTTGCGACGAATCTCTAAAAGAATTTCTTGAAAGTCCGTATTATTCTATTGTCAATGATCAAGAAGAGCTAGTCGGTTACTTCTGTACAGGAACATCTGCACAAGTACCAAAAGGACATGACTATGGTGTATATATAGATGAATGTATTGATGTTGGAATAGGAATGAAGCCCGAGTTAACAGGAAAAGGTTATGGTGCAGAGTTTTTTTTATTTGTTTTAAATCATCTACAAAATCTACAACAAGAAAAAAATTGTCCTCTTCGTTTAACAGTAGCTACCTTTAATACAAGAGCCATTCACCTATATGAAAAATTAGGCTTTAAAAAAGTCATGGATTTCACAGCTTCAACTGAATTTATAACAATGAGGAAAGGTTAAAAATAAGCGGGTTGGACTTTTGCATTGTTGGGCTCTATTATAGCGTGGAGTTGATTTCCGCTCCGATTGGGGGCTTTGTTGCTGTCGCTTCGCTTTCGCACAGAGCAAAGCTTCCTGGGGGCGTCCGATGAGCCACTTCTCTCCAGGGTCTCGGGCCATTAGGATGTTGGTCACGAAGGCGTTATCACAGGATGTGATGTTTTTAGCCTTCGTTCCTCTATATCGCTACCCCCCAAGGAGTCTCCCAATCTCCACTATTCAAATTACATATTTTTCAAATAATATGTCATCCAAAACTGTGAAATCACTTGTATGATACATTATCGTATTGAAGCAGGATTTTATCATAATAAATCCTAGTCATTTTTTATACTAAGGAAACGATCATAGCAAGTCTTTAAGATGCCACTCTATAAAGGGTGGTTTTTCACATTAAAAGCAAACAAATAAGTGATTAAATTAGGATAATTGTTAAAGTTAGTAGTCAATCGCTGAAGATTGCGTTATGATAAATACCGTTAAATCAACGTTTTGAAAGTGTGTGATAATAATGGAAGTTAATACAATCTATTTAGACAACAGTGCAACAACAAAACCTATAAAAGAGGTTATGCAAGCATTTATGGTAGTGAATGAGCAGTATTATGCTAATCCTGCTTCCATTCATGCAATGGGTGTTGAATCAAACGAATTATTAATGCGTGCACGTGAGCAAGTAGCAGATATTTTGCATACAGAAGCAAAAAATGTGCTATTTACATCAGGTGGTACTGAATCCAATAACACGGCTATATTTGGTTTAGCACGTAGCAACACACATAAAGGAAATCATATTCTAACAACTGAAATTGAACATCCATCTGTCCTAGAATCTGTGAAGCAGCTTGAGCAAGACGGTTTTGATGTGGAATACTTGCAAGTAGATGAAAACGGAGTTATTTCTTTAGAGGAGCTTCGCACAAAAGTGCGGAAGGATACCATTTTAGTAAGTATGATGCATGTAAATAATGAAATGGGTGCAATTCAACCGATTTTTGAAGCTGCAAAAATTATTCATGAATCGAGTCGTGCAGCTTTTCACGTAGACGCTATTCAAAGCTTCGGGAAGTTACCGATATCATTTAACGATGACGATGGTCCAGACTGTATTTCAATTTCTGGTCATAAAATTCATGGCTTTAAAGGTTCGGGTGTACTCGCATTCCGTAAAAAAATGAAATGGCAACCGTATGCACTTGGCGGAGGGCAGGAATTTGGTTTGCGTAGCGGAACAGTAGCTGTACCGCAAGCTGTAGCATTATCAAAAGCAGCCCGGATAGCGATAGAGACGATGAATGATCGTGCAAAAAAATATCGTCAATGGTATGAAGAAATATGCACTCAATTACGTGGATATGGAGATGAAGTGCATATTTTATCAACACCAAAAGGAGCAGCACATATTTTATCTTTTAGTATTCGCGACTTAAAAGGTGAAGTCATTATCAATGCATTGCAAAAACGCAATGTAATTGTATCGACATCGAGTGCATGTTCATCGAAACAGACAAAAACAAGTCATGTTGTTGAAGCTCTAAATATCGATGAGCATTTTAAAAATGGTGTTATTCGTATAAGCTTTGGCGCGCATGTAACAGATGAAGATATTGTAAAGTTTAAACAAGTATTAGATGAAGTATTGACGGAACTTAAAGGAGAATTTTAAAAATGATTTGGAAAGAAATTTTAATTCGATATGGAGAGCTTTCTACAAAAGGCCGCAACAAGATGGATTTTATTCGTCGTTTAAGAGAGAACATTCGTCATGCGTTTGCGGATTTAGGACATTTACACATTCGCACAGAGCGTGATCGAATGTTTATAGCCATTCAAGATGAAGCACAAATGGACGTACTATTAAAAGGATTACCTAAAATTTTTGGTATTCAATCATTTAGTCCCGTGGCTGCATGTGAAAAAGATATCGAAGCCATGAAAAAACTAGCCATAACAATTATGGATACATTTAAAAATGAACAGCTTACATTTAAAGTAGAAGTAAAGCGCACAGATAAAACATTCCCGTTAGAATCACATGCCATTCAACGCGAAATTGGTGGTTATGTATTACCACAATATCAAAATTTATCTGTAAAGGTGAAGAAGCCTGATATCGAACTTCGTGTAGAGGTGCGTCATGATGCAACATATATGATGGCACAAGTTATTCCGGGTGCAGGTGGAATGCCTGTAGGCTCGAATGGTAAATCTTTATTAATGCTTTCAGGTGGTATCGATAGTCCAGTTGCCGGTTATTTAATGATGAAACGAGGAGTGCGCTTAGAAGCGATTCACTTCTTTAGCCCACCATACACAAGCCAAAACTCATTGGAAAAAGTAAAGGTACTTGCTAATGAATTAACGAAATTCGGAGCGAGTATACGTTTACACGTTATTCCGTTCACTGAAATTCAAGTTCTTATTAAAGAAAAAGTACCATCTAATGTATCGATGACAACTACTCGTCGTATGATGTTAAAAGTGGCTGACAAAGTACGTGAAGACATTGGTGCACTAGCTATTGTTACAGGTGAAAGTCTTGGGCAAGTAGCGAGTCAAACTCTTGAAAGCCTTACAGCTATTAATGCAGTAACGAACACACCGATTTTACGTCCATTAATCTCATCAGATAAATTAGAAATTATCGATATTGCAGAGAAGATTGGCACATACGAAACGTCTATTCAGCCATTTGAAGACTGCTGTACAATTTTTACTCCTGCAAGTCCAAAAACAAAGCCAAAGCTTGAAAAGGTTGAGCATTACGAAAGCTTTTCGGATTTTGATGAGCTCATCGAACGAGCAGTGAAAAACCGTGAAGTTTACATTTTCCCGAAAAAAGAACAAGAAGCCGATAAATTTGCGGATCTTCTATAGAAGAAACTTGCAATTTCATAAGAGCCGACTCAAAAGTACATTTTGAGTCGGTTTTTTTAGTCTATTTCCTTCTGAGGTACAATTTACCTGAAATATTTTTGTATTAAAAATCTAAAATCGCACATTCTATATTCACAAGGAGGTGAGAAACACATGGCAAACAACAACAACCGCAGTTCAAATCAACTTGCTGTACCTGGTGTAGAGCGCGCACTTGATCAAATGAAATACGAAATTGCACAAGAATTTGGTGTTCAATTAGGAGCTGACGCTTCAGCTCGTGCTAACGGTTCCGTTGGCGGTGAAATCACTAAACGTCTTGTACAAATGGCAGAATCTCAATTAAAAGGTATGCCGAACAACCAATAATTGCTTAATTAGCAATTATTAAAATTAAAACCAGTGACCGTAAAAGGCACTGGTTTTAGTTTGTTTAAAATGTTTATTTTTTATCCCGTATTAAAGGGGCGTAATTAAAAAACCGGATTGAAAGACACCCACTGATTAAAGTTTCACTTTATCCTACAAATGCTTTAAATGTAGAGACTGTATTCGGAATATCCTCACTTTCGCAAATTGCGGAAATAACTGCTATTCCATCTGCACCTGCTTTAAATACCGTATGTGCATTCGAGCAGTTTATGCCTCCAATTGCAACGATAGGCAGCTCTGGATATTGTCTGCGAACTTGTTGTAAAAATTCAGTTCCACTAGGCGGTTTGGCATCACTTTTAGAAGTAGTTGAAAAAATAGGACCAATACCTACATAGTCAGCACCATATTGTAAAGCAGTTTTTAATTCCGCTTGAGAATGAACAGAAACACCTAGTATCATGTTGCCAATTTTTTCACGTACCATTGACACAGGAAAATCTTCTTGGCCAATATGAACGCCATCTGCTCTAAGTTTTAAAGCGAGCTCTACATCATCATTAATAATAAACGGAACATGATACTGTTGACAGAGCATTTGACATTTACGAGCAAAATTTTCATAGGCTTGTCCAGTAAGGGGATTTGTCCCTTTTTCACGGTATTGAAACATAGTAATTCCGGATTGGAGAGCTTTCTCTAATACGGTTAGTGGCTCCTGATTGAAAACATTACCTGTACCCATAATAAAATATAGCTGTAAATCGTCACGTTTCATGAATGATCACCTCACAGGAATCCTTATACTGTTGATAAGCAAAATGATTTGTTGGACCATGGCCATTCCCAATAGATAAATCATGAGTTATTGCTAATTGAATAAATTTTTTAGCTTCCTCAATTGCCATTTCTATAGGTAGCCCAAGACCAAGAAAAGCAGTTAATGCAGCGGAAAATGTACAGCCTGTACCATGCGTGTTTTTTGTTGCAATACGAGTAGATTGCATAGAAAATGATCGACCATCTTGAAAAAATACATAATCAGTAGCATAACATTTATCCTCTAAATGACCGCCCTTCATAACGACGCATTGAACGCCAGTCTGTAATAAGATTTGGGCTACTTCGTTAATATCTGCTATAGAATTAATTTTTCTTCCGGAAAGGGTTTCGGCCTCAGGAATGTTTGGCGTTACAATAGTTGCTAAAGGTAGCAAATAATTTCGTAATGCCTCAATTGCTTCTTGCTGTAATAAACTCTCGCCACCTTTTGCGATCATAACAGGATCTACAATAAGTGGAATATTTACTTCGGCTAAAATATGTGCAATTGATTGGATGATTTCGGAGGAAAACAACATTCCTGTTTTAATAGCACTAATTGAAAAATCCTCGATTAGCGCTTTCAGTTGTTTTTCAACAAAACTCACTTCAATTGGTAAAACATCCGATACACCCAAAGTATTCTGGGCCGTTAAAGCTGTAATGACAGACGTTCCGAATACTTTTAATTCCTGGAATGTTTTTAAATCAGCTTGTATACCTGCACCGCCGCCACTATCTGAACCGGCAATTGTCGTTACAATATGCATTATTCTTCACCTTCCTTTGAAAGGCGATGTAGTTCATTCAATACAGCAATTTGAAAATCGCCAATGAATCGAGTAGAAGAAGCGGCTTTTTCTGCTAATTTTTTATAAAGCGATAATGTTTCTAGTAATTGGTCAAACGGTTGAGCTCCTGCGGTGAAGGAGGCACAACATAGTGCACTCAATAAGCAACCAGTTCCAGTAACTTCTGTCATTTGCGAATTTCCACCCGTAACCCATTGCTGATGTTTGCCATCAGTAATAAAATCCTTTTCACCGGTCACAATAACAATACAATTGTAAAGTTGGGCTATTTTCTGTGCCTCTAGTTCTATAGAAATTGAACCACTACCACTATCTACTCCTTTTTGTTGCCAGTCTACATTGGCAATTGCTGCAAGTTCTCCGATATTACATCGAATTGCCGCAAATTTAATTTCCTCCAATAATTGCTGTACTGTTTGTTTCCGGTAAGTCGTTGCACCTGCTGCAACAGGATCTAAAACAACCGGAATGCCAAGAACATTTGCTTTTTTTCCTGCAAGTAACATGGATTCTTTCATTCGCTCATTAAGGGTCCCGATATTGATCAATAAGCCTGAGGCGATTGTGACCATTTCTTCAACTTCATGACCGTCTTCAGCCATGACTGGTGAAGCGCCTATTGCTAATAAGCCATTTGCTTGGAAATTAGCAACAACATAATTGGTCATGCAATGAATAAGTGGATTTTGTTTACGAATCGTTTGGAATATCAATTTAAGTCCTCCTCGTTGGATGGACGTAAGCGTGCAAAAAAGGCTCTTTTCGTGCAAAAAACACGTAAAAGAGCCTTTCATCAGTAAGTCGATGTGAATTGCTCCCTACGTCAGTATTAACTAACAGGTTCAAAGGGTCAGGTTTTACCTTCTCAACTCTAAATGAGTCCCCCTGCAATTATGCTTTTAGTTGACCAAAATGTACCATATTATTCATTCGCGTTCAATAGGGAGTTTTTTATTTTCATTCAGCAATTCTGTGCGAAAGCGACGATTACGCCAAGTTGAAATGGATAGAAGCAATACGTGACTGATGCCATATAGCGGGGCATGATAGTTGTCACGACTTTAATGAATTAGAGTGAATTCCATTGAAAATGATAAAAATTGAGTTTTATAATGGGCATAACAAAAGGGGGCAATTGCCATGAAACGAGAAGATTTAATCGCACCAGAATGGTATAACATTTCAGAGGAAATTGAAAAGTATGCACAGGATCCTACCAAAAATGCATTATTAATTTATAGCGAAGACGAGGAAATTCAGTACGTATCATATATAACTTTACTTGAAAAGGCGAATCAGGCAGCACATGTATTTACCTCCCAAGGTTTAAAAAAAGGCGATGTTATTTTAGTCATGGTACCGAGATCAGTGGAAGCGTATATCGTATATATTGCAGCTTTGAAGGTAGGGTTAACGATTATTCCTAGTTCAGAAATGCTGAGAACTAAAGATATTGAATATCGAATCAATCATGCCGATGCAAAAGGAGTTGTTGCATTTGAGCCTTATATTGAACAATTTGATAATGTGGGAAATTTACAAGCAATAAAGCAATTTGTCATTGGTCATGCACATGAGCCTTGGCAGCCGTTGCTTGAAAAAATGCAAGGCCAACCAACATCTTATATAAGCTCTACTCCAACTAAGAGTACAGACATTGCATTTTTAGCATATACAAGTGGTACAACAGGAAATCCAAAGGCAGCGGTACATACACATAGCTGGGGTTACGCACACTTGCGAACTACTGCGCCAAATTGGTTAGGTGTTCAAGAGGGTGACATTGTTTGGGCAACAGCAGCTCCAGGCTGGCAAAAATGGATTTGGAGTCCGTTCCTCGCTACTTTAGGAAGTGGTGCAACAGCATTTGTATACAAAGGTCACTTTGATGCGGCAACTTACTTTGCACTGATTGAAAAATTCAATATTAATATTCTATGTTGTACACCAACCGAATATCGATTTATGGCGAGTCTAGAAAATTTACAAGATTTTAATGTAAGTACAATACATCAGGCTGTGTCAGCAGGTGAACCTTTAAATAGTGAAGTGATAAAAGTATTTTCCGAAGTTTATAATTTACAAGTACGAGATGGCTATGGACAAACAGAGAATACATTACTTGTTGGTACAATGGTAGGGATGGAGTCTAGAATGGGATCAATGGGCAAACCTACTCCGGGTAATACTGTTGAAATTATAAATGATATTGGAAATCCTGTTGCGGTTGGGGAAGTTGGAGATATTGCTGTACACTGCGAAACGCCCGCGTTATTTAAAAAATATTTAAACGATCCAGAGCGAACAAATTTACAATTTAGAGGCGATTGGTATATTACCGGAGATCGTGCATACAAAGATAATGACGGTTATTTTTGGTTTGAAGGACGTGGGGATGATGTCATTATTTCTTCTGGGTATACGATTGGCCCATTTGAGGTAGAAGATGCGTTGTTAAAGCATCCGGCTGTGAAAGAAACTGCCGTTGTTGCAAGTCCAGATAAGATTCGTGGAAATATCGTGAAGGCGTTTGTTGTGCTCTGTGAAGGAGAAGTTGGTAATGAAACACTTATAAAAAAACTGCAAAGCCATGTAAAAACTTTAACAGCCCCATATAAATATCCTCGTGCAATTGAATTTGTTACTGAGCTGCCAAAGACTTCATCAGGCAAAATTCGTCGTGTCGAATTACGAGAGCAAGAAAAAATCCATTCTATCACTCATCATTAATTTCCTAGGAAATAATGTCGAAAATCAAAGTTCCTGCTTTTTTATGAACTTTGATTTTTTTTATAATATTAGGTAATGTATTATAGGTTGAATAAGTTAAAGCTTTTGCAAAGTGTTGGAGATCAAATTCGTGTTAAGGCGATAAGCCATATTATTGCAATAAGTATGAAACAAATTAGGATATTCATGAGGAGGCAGAAAAATATGAATGGTAAAAGGTGGGCTGCTTTAATAATTGCAGGTGTGCTTTTAGTATTTTCATTAGGAATGAACACTATTTTTGCAATATTTAAATCAGATTTCTTTAGCAGTTTTGATAGCTTGGTTGCTGGAGACGACTTGACGGTATTAGAAGAGGTAAAAGAAAGCGGCAATATGGATAAACGTATTGCATACTTAAAGGTTGATGGTACGATTCAAGATGTTGGATCAAGCACATTATGGCAACCAATTTCTTATGATCATCAATTTTTCTTAAATCAATTAGATAATATTTTATATGATGAGACTGTGGAAGGTATCGTCTTAAGTGTTAATACACCAGGTGGCGGTGTCAAGGAATCAGCAGAAATATATAAAAAGCTATTGAAAATTAAAGAAGAGCGACAAATTCCAATCTATGTATCTATGGATTCGATGGCAGCTTCAGGTGGTTATTACATTTCAGCACCTGCAGATAAAATTTTTGCGCAACGCGATACAATTACAGGTTCGATTGGTGTCATTATGCAATCTATTAATTATCAGGCGTTAGCAGAAAAAGTTGGTGTGAAATATGAAACGTTTAAATCTGGTGAACATAAGGATATGCTTAGTCCAATGCGTGAAGTGACACCGGAAGAGCGTGCTATGATGCAAGACATGATTAATGAAACGTATCAAGAATTCGTTAGTATTGTTGCAAATGGACGTAATATGTCTGAACCAGATGTGAAAAAAGTGGCCGATGGTCGAATTCTTAGTGGTAAGAAGGCCCTTGAAGCAGGGTTAGTTGATGAGATTGGTGATGAGGAAGCAACAATTACTGCATTGCGTAAAGACTTTGGTTTAGAGGACGCAGAATTATTCGAGTATACATATGATGTGGGTGGCTGGCAATCATATGTTGGGATGAAAATTGGATCCATATTTGGTCCATCAGCAGAGGAAAAAATGCTGATGAAAATTATGGCGGACTATAAAGCACCTAAAATGATGTACTTATATGGCGAATACTAAGGAGGGAGTACAATGACAAACAATGAGATTGTTATGCAAGGGTCACCCTCTATGGAGAATGCTAACCTAATGGATGAGCCAATTACGAATAAGATTTATGCATTAAAAACGGCAGGCTTTTGGATACGTTTTTGGGCATTTTTAATAGATGGATTAATAATTTCAGCAGTAGGTGGGATTCTCGTTAACCCAATTTTTTATTTAATGGATTGGTCATTATCTGAAACAGTGTGGTATACACCAATTTCGATTATATCCGCTATTCTCTATTACAGTTATTTCGTATTAATGACGAGATTTTTTGGGCAAACATTAGGGAAAATGATATTTGGATTACGTGTTATTTCATTAAAACATGAGAATCTGACTTGGTCAGATGTATTATTCCGTGATTGGATCGGGCGCATCATCAACACCGTTTTTATGCCACTTTATATTCTTGTAGGCATCTTACCGAACAATCAAGGTTTACACGATTACTTCGCAGATACAACAGTTGTTCATGAAAAAATATATATAGAAAAAAATATTGTGGAACCTCCTTTGCCAATCAAAGAGGAAAAGACTGAACCAGTATCTTTAGAGGAAAAATCAGAACTTGAAAAGCTAGAAGAAAAAAACGAAGAATAATGGTTAGAGCTGTCTCATTGCAGAGGCAGCTCTTTAATTTGGTTGATTCATCATTAGTTAGTTGGGAAATCAACCCTACATTATGGTGATGAACTTGGAAAAAGGTGCAACGTTAAGTAAATATGGCTGAATAGGTGTGAAAGATTTTTCAAAACTATTTTTGATAAGCTGTCTCAGTTGCAATTAATTCCCTCCATTTAGTAATATTAAGTACATATGATGATTAGGAGGCGTTTACATGGCACAAGTAACATTTAAAAATGGTCCAGTAACACTTGTTGGGAACGAAGTAAAGGTTGGAGATCAAGCACCAGATTTCACTATATTAGCGAATGACCTGTCACCTGTTACATTAAAAGATTCAGAGGGTAAAATTCGTTTATTTAGCGTTGTACCATCATTAGATACTGGTGTATGCGATGCACAAACACGTCGTTTTAATGAAGCAGCAGCTGACTTAGGTGATAATATAGTAATTTATACAGTATCTGTTGACCTTCCATTCGCTCAAAAACGTTGGTGTGGTGCAGCGGGTATTGATGCAGTTCAAACAGTTTCAGATCACCGTGACCTATCATTTGGTGAAGCATATGGTGTCTATATTCAAGAGTTACGTCTTCTAACACGCGCAGTATTTGTTGTGGATGCAAATGACAAAGTGACATATGTGGAATATGTTCCTGAAGCAACAGATCATCCAAACTATGAAGCGGCAATTGCGGCTGTCAAAGCACTAGCATAATTTATTGATTTTAGGCTAAGATATTACTAGACAAAGGAGCTGTGACAAGTTTTTGTCACGGCTCTTTTCTGCTTGAAAGGAAGTTGTGTATGGAAAATATCGAGAAGTTGTTTGGTATGCTAAATGAACATGCTGAAAAGATAGAAAAAGAACATAATATTACATTGCTAGAGGGTATTCTAGATGGCTTAGAGGCATGGCTAGATGGGGAAGTTGATTTTTCACAAGAAGGTGCTACAAAGGAAGATGTGCGCAAAGCAATTCAAATTGCTGTTTTAAAGGGAATGCGAAAAGGCTCTCAGCCGAATCATCAGATGACACCAGATACTCTTGGGTTATTAGTTGGTTATTTTGTGGAGCAACTATTTGTAGAACGTCTAAAAACCGAAAAAATTTCGATTATAGATCCAGCAGTAGGTACAGGGAATTTACTCCTAACAGTTATGAACTTATTAGACGAGAAAATAGAGGCAACAGGTGTAGAGGTTGATGAACTACTTATTCGTATAGCTGCTGCAACAGCTGATTTGACAGAGCAGCCTGTTTCCTTATACCGTCAAGATGCGTTACAAGATTTATTAGTAAGTCCTGCAGATGCTATTGTTTGTGATTTACCCGTAGGATATTATCCGAATGAAGATATCGCATTAGACTATGAGCTGTGCCCTTCAGAAGGGTTGAGCTATGCGCATCATTTATTTATTGAGCAATCCATTAACTACACGAAGGATGGAGGCTATTTATTTTTCCTTGCACCAACGCATCTCTTTGAATCTGAGCAATCGAAACAACTGCATAAATACATTCAAAAGCACGCTTGGATTCAAGCAATTATTCAATTGCCAGATACAATGTTCGCCAATAAAGCACTAGAAAAGAGCATTGTCATTTTACAAAAGCAAGGTAAGGATTTCAAAGCTCCAAAAGAGGTGCTATTAGCAAAAGTACCAAATATGCAAAATAAACAAGCTCTAGCTATGTTCTTTGAAAAAGTAAAGATGTGGCAAGAAGGGAAATAAGTAAAAAAAGGTATCCGAAATTGGATACCTTTTTGTTTGTTGAAAAAAATAAATATAAAATAATGAGTATCAATATAATTGTTGGTTTCACATCGAGTCGCCGCAAAAACGAGAGGGTTGATTTCCGTTTCGACTGGACGCTTTGTTGCTGTCGCTTTGCTTTCGCACAGTTAAAACATTTGTTGCTGCAGCTACGCTTTCGCTACAGAAAACATTTGTTGCTGCCGCTTTGCTTTCGCACAGTTAAAACATTTGTTGCTGCCGCTTTGCTTTCGCACAGAGCAGAGCTTCCTGGGGGCGTCCAATGAGCCGCTTGGGCCAATAGATGTTTTTTGCGCGAAAGCGTAGTGCTAACGAAGCGGCGGCACCGATGTTGGTCACGAAGGCGTTATCACAGGACGTGATGCTTTTGGCCTTCGCTCCTCTATATCGCTGAACCCCGAGGAGTCGCCCAGTCGTAACGAAGATCAACCAATCCACATAGGGTGTATCTTTTGGTATGCACTATAGAATGTTTTAAGTACAAAAGCGAAGTGTTAAAAAACTATATGAGACACTGCCATGTAACACTTTAAAGGAACGTCAAAACTTTCGAATTGCCTTATACAAAAAATAATCAAAACTATCGAAGAATCTTTTGGGTATTTGATTATTTTGGATTTAGATTGTCGACTCACTCCGTGGGGTGGAACCATTGATTTTAGCCTTACGACTCTTTAATCCCATTCACATAATAGTTTTTCAACAACAAGAAAAAGGTATCCAATATTGGATACCTTTTATGTAATACAAAATTAATTTTCAGGTGTGCGGATAACAAGTACGTCACATTTAGCTGAGCGTACAATCGCTTCAGATACTGAACCGATTAGGAAGCGTTCTACTGCATTTAGACCAGTTGCACCACAGATGATTAAGTCTGCGTCTACAATTTTAGAAAGCTCTTTTGTAATGATATTTTTTGGTGAGCCATATTCAATTACAAGGTTAATATTTGTTAAGCCTTCTTCTTCAGCTTGTTTTTTGTAACCATTTAGTAGCTCTTCAGAGAATGCTTGAGCACGCTCTGCAATCGAACGGTCATATGCTTCAATAGCAGCAAAAGAACGTGTATCAATAACATTTACTAAATTTAATACAGCACCATCGTTACGTTTTGCTACGTCAATTGATTTACGGAAAGCGTACTCAGCTTCCTTCGAACCGTCTACTGCAACTACAATGCTTTTATATTTATTAGCCATTTGTATTACCTCCCTGATTTGTATATGTTGATTATACCAAATGATTTTCTAAAGGAAATACTTTCCGGAAGAAAAAATGTGAAAAAATGAAGGCGTTTACAGTTGTTCTGTTTATCATCATAACATAGGGGATTCACATTCCTCTAAGGCGCTGTGAACTCCAAGGAGCTGTACAACCTTCACTCCTATCAACTAATAAAAGGTATATATTTTAATAAATGTCATACTGGAAGAAAGATAAGTGTTGGAAAATCACCACCTTATAGTTTGAAAATTTAATATTATAAAAATATTATTAATTTTTTCTATTGTTATTTTAATTAAAGCATTTTTTGTTTATGTTTGGTAATATGGAAATGCAAGGGGTGCATCAATACATCGAAGAGTATGTAACAAAATGTGCTTATTTTTTAGGTAATGGAAGGGGATAGGGAAGATGAAGATTGGTATTCCAAAAGAGATTAAAAACAATGAAAATCGCGTAGCCATGACACCAGCAGGGGTTGTTACATTAACAAATTCAGGTCATGAAGTGTACATTGAAACTGGAGCAGGTTTAGGCTCAAGCTTTACAGATGCAGACTACGTTGCTGCAGGCGCTCAAATTGTGGATACGGCAAAAGAAGCATGGGCGCAAGAAATGATAATGAAAGTAAAAGAACCTGTAGCGTCAGAATACGATTACTTCTATGAAGGTCAAATCTTATTTACTTATTTACATTTAGCGCCAGAGCTTGAATTAACGCAGGCACTTTTAAATAAAAAAGTTGTAGGTATTGCTTATGAAACAGTGCAATTAACAAATGGTTCTTTACCGCTTTTAACACCAATGAGTGAAGTTGCTGGTAAAATGGCAACGCAAATTGGTGCTCAATTCTTAGAAAAAAACCATGAAGGTAAAGGTATTTTACTAGGCGGCGTATCAGGTGTGCCACGTGGTAAAGTTACAGTGATCGGTGGCGGTATAGCTGGAACAAACGCGGCGAAAATAGCTGTCGGAATGGGTGCTGATGTAACGGTAATTGATTTAAGCCCAGAGCGTTTACGTCAATTAGAAGATTTATTTGGCCGTGATGTACAAACATTGATGTCCAATCCATATAATATTGCAGAATCAGTGAAAAACTCAGATTTAGTAGTTGGAGCCGTTTTAATTCCTGGAGCGAAAGCACCAAAGCTAGTTTCTGAGGAAATGATTCAGTCAATGCAACCAGGCTCAGTAGTAGTCGATATTGCTATTGACCAAGGCGGTATTTTTGAGACATCTGATCGAGTGACGACACATGATAATCCAACTTATGTAAAACATGGAGTTGTGCATTATGCAGTAGCAAATATGCCAGGAGCTGTACCACGTACATCAACAATTGCTTTAACAAATAATACAATTCCTTATGCACTTCAAATTGCTAATAAGGGTTATAGACAAGCATGTGTTGAAAACGCAGCATTAAAATTGGGTGTTAATACTATTGATGGACATCTTGTTTACAAGGCTGTTGCAGATTCTCAAGGTTTGCCATATGTAAATGTTGATGAATTAATCCAATAAGTAAAATAACAAAAGGAAGCACCGTGTTTATGGTTGCTTCCTTTTTCTTGAATAAACTTACAGTACAATCAAGTCTTTCGGGAATTTTGTAAGTATTTCTACCCCGTCTTTTGTTACTACAACATCATCTTCAATACGGACACCTGTCACATCAGACTTATAGATGCCTGGCTCAATTGTGAAGACCATGCCTTCTTCCATAGTCATTTCATTTGCACCTGTAACAGATGGGAATTCATGTACAGAAATGCCGAGCCCATGACCAAGTCGGTGTGTGAAGTATTCGCCATAGCCTGCTTCAGTAATAGTATCACGAGCAATTTTATCTAAATCCATTGCGCGAACACCTGGCTTCACGGCTGCAATAGCATTTGTGTTAGCAGCTAGTACTGTGTTGTATACTTCCTTTTGTGCTTCACTAGGTTCACCAAAGGCAACTGTACGTGTAATGTCAGAACAATAACCATCGTAAATTACGCCAAGGTCGAATAAGATCATATCGCCTTTTTCTATTTTTCGAGCACCTGGTTTACCATGTGGAGAGGCTGTTTTTGGACCACTCAACACCATTGTCTCAAAGGACATCTTGCAGCCTTTCTCCTGAATAGCACTTTCTATTGCTGTTAAGATTTCCATTTCTGTTTTACCTTCAGCAATTTCTTTACAGCCGATTTCGATAGCATAGTCAGCTAGTGCAGCGGCTTTACGTAATTTTTCTAATTCATTTTCCTCTTTAATTACGCGCATAGCATTGATTTTTTCATCAAGGCGGACGAAACTTGCCTGTGGAAATGATTGTTGTAGGGCTTCTAAACGCTCTACAATAAGTTGACCTTTTTCAATAGCAAACTTTTGTGGATTAACATTACGAGCTTTTATCGCTTGTGCAAGAACTTCCATTGAATTTTCAGTATCTTGGTGGCCGATGACTTCATAAGACCAACCCGCATCCTTCGCATCTGGGATCTCCATTTTTGGACAAATTAAAAAAGGTTCTGCCTCTTTAAAAATCATCACACCTAGCAATCTCTCATGTGGATCACTTTTAAAGCCTGAAACGTAAAAAACATTGTCTGGTGTCGTTACGAAAGCGGCATCAATTTGGTTTTGTTGTAAATAACTTTGAATTTCTTTAACCTTTGACATAAACAGTTCCTCCTCTTGTTGCACTGAAAAATTTCCATGTGCTTGGCTAAACTAATAGCCTAACCGGGATGAGGCTTCGACTTTTGAGCGATTTATAACTCTAATTCGATGCTTCATTTTTGTACGAATGAATAATTGTCTCCCTACAAGTTATACTTTGTTGGGAAAGAATCTATTATTCTCTGTACAAGCATATCAAAAAAAGGGAAAAATCGCATGGATAGCGAATAAAAATGGTGTAGAACAATATGTACCGCAGGGAGGAAACGTAAATGGAAATTAGTTATCATGGACATTCTGTTGTCAAAATTCAATCAAATGGGAAAACAATCTTGATAGATCCATTCATTAACGGGAATGGGCAAACAGATTTAAAGGTTGCTGAGGAAGCACCGGATATAATCTTACTTACACATGGCCATAATGATCATGTTGGTGATACAGTGGAGCTTGCAAAGAAAAAAGATGCACTTGTCATTGCGCCAAATGAGTTAGCCAATTGGATTTCTTGGCAAGGAGTGAAAGTGCACCCGATGCATATAGGGGGAGCCAAGGAATTTGATTTTGGTAAAGTGAAGTTTACGCAAGCTTTCCACGGCTCGTCATATGTAACTGAAAATAACGAAATTATTTATATGGGAATGCCTGCTGGAATTTTACTGTTTATCGAAGGATTAACAATTTATCATGCAGGGGATACAGCTTTGTTTAGTGATATGAAACTAATAGGAGAACGCCATCCTATTGACATTGCATTTTTACCAATTGGTGATAATTTTACGATGGGTCCAGAAGACGCAGCTTGTGCAGTGTCATTTTTGAAGCCGAAAATTGTCGTACCAGTTCATTACAATACATTCCCTCCAATCGAGCAGGATCCACAAATTTTTGCAGATTTAGTGCAAAATGCAGAGGTTCAAATTTTAAAAGCGGGTGAAAAAGTAAACTGTTCCTAATCAGTGGCACCGCTGTACTATATGAGTTGGCACCGCGTGCGTAGTTGAAACGGTGGGAAAAGTATAACAAATTCATCACTTTATATTAAATATTTTTATAAAAAATATGGTACACTAAGAGCAGAATTGATGATTGAGAAATAGGTGATATTTTGTCTACAAAACATGAGAGAATTTTACAATACATCGAATCATTACCCGTTGGTGATAAAATTTCAGTACGTCAAATTGCAAAGGAAATGCAGGTGAGTGAAGGAACGGCATACCGTGCTATTAAAGAAGCGGAAAATCGTCGTTTAGTAAGCTCTATTGAACGTGTTGGAACAATTCGTATTGAGAAGAAAAAGAAAGAAAATATTGAGCGATTAACCTTCGCAGAAATCGTAAATATTGTAGATGGCCAAGTTTTAGGTGGAAAAACAGGTCTACATAAAACGTTAACGAAATTTGTTATTGGTGCCATGCAATTAGAAGATATGATGCGTTATACAGATGCAGGAAGCTTGCTTATCGTTGGTAACCGTTTTAAAGCACATGAAAATGCACTTCGAGCTGGTGCAGCTGTTTTAATCACAGGGGGCTTTGATACAACTGAGGAAAACAAATTACTTGCAGATTCTTTGGACTTACCGATCATTTCAACAAGCTATGATACCTTTACTGTGGCAACAATGATTAACCGCGCAATTTATGACCAATTAATTAAAAAAGATATTTTATTTATTGAAGATATTTTTGTGCCGATGACTGATACTTCTGTTCTTCGAAATGATGAAACAATTCAACATTTCCACAAGCTAAATGAACGAACAACTCATGGTGCATTTCCTGTTGTGACAGCAAACAATAAGCTTGTTGGGATGATTACAGTAAAAGACGTTATCGGTCGCGAAGAAAACGAGTTTATTGAAAAGGTTATGACGAAAAATCCGATTGCTGGATCGATGAAAATGAGTGTTGCTTCTGCAGGACATCGTATGATTTGGGAAGGGATTGACCTGTTACCAATTGTCGATGATGATAATATTTTGCAAGGTGTAATTAGTCGACAAGATGTATTAAAGGCGCTTCAGCTTGCTCAAAGACAACCACAGCATGGTGAAACGATTGATGATTTAGTGAAAAATGAGATGAAGGTGCTTGGCGATGAAGAATTAATCGTAGAATTTAAAGTAACTCCTCAAATGACAAACCAATACGGGGCAATTTCTTATGGAGCATTTACAACTTTGTTAGCGGAAGTTGGTTCATTCTCATTAAAGCGTCGTAAACGTGGGGATGCAGTTGCCGAAAACATGACGATTTATTTCATCAAGCCTGTGCAAATGGAAAGCACACTTACTGTAAAGCCTCGAATATTAGACATGAGTCGTAAGTTTGTGAAAATGGACTTCGAAGTGTTTAATCAACAAATGCTTGTTGGGAAGGCAATGATGATGTTCCAACTACTGGAGCGTTAAGAAAACAGAAAAAGGGATGGTCTAGGATAAATGCTAGACCATCCCTTTCACTTCTTTCTGCTGGTGTCCATCACCTGCCGAAATAGTGGAACTCAGTCTAAGAACGCCACGTCCTGTGGCATTACCGAAATGACCAACATCGTGTCGGACTTCACGCAGGCCTGAGCACAAAGCCGATTCCAGACAAAATTATGCCGAGGTATAATTGATTATTGGTTAATACGGTACTCTTCTTCAACAAATTGACCGTAGTGACGAACCTTTTTAGTATTTTCGACAATAACAAAGATGCCTAAAACGACAAGAATTGCTACAATAATAAATGTAAATAACCCTGGGAATAAATATGCTTGGTTAAAACCAAACAAAAGAATAAATGCACCGAAACTTACATTGGCTTTACTCTTATACCAATTTTTGGCAATTGGTAATGTAGAACGAAACTGTTTTGTTTTAAAATAAAAATAAAACACAAATGATATGATTATTGTAAACACAAATATTAAATTGAGCATAGTAAACCTCCTAGCATAACTAGTCATTATTGTAACGATTATTGAAGAAAAATGCTAACGGTTATTACTATCAAGTTGGGGGAAATAAATTTGAAAAGACAAATCATCGACACAATTGCTTCATATGAAACAATCATTATTCATCGCCATGTACGACCAGATCCAGACGCTTATGGATCTCAGCAAGGCTTAAAAGAGCTTATTTTAGCAAATTATCCGGAAAAGAAAGTTTTTGCTGTAGGTGAGCATGATGAATCATTATCATTTTTAGCAAATCCCGATGACATTACAGATGAAAAATACGATAATGCCTTAGTTATTGTGACAGATACGGCAAATACAGAACGTGTGGACGATCAACGCTATATAAAAGGTAAAATGATTATTAAAATAGACCATCATCCTAATGACGATGCGTATGGTGATTTATTATGGGTAGATACGAATGCGAGTTCTTGTAGTGAAATGATTTATGAGCTTTTTGAGGAAGGAAAACAAGTAGCCGACTGGATTCTACCAGATGCCTCCGCAAGATTATTATTTGCTGGTATTGTAGGAGATACAGGACGTTTCCAATTCCCTAGCACGACCGCAAAAACGTTTAAAATTGCAGGGGAGCTTATTGCATATGATTTTGATCGAAATCAAATTTTCGATGGAATGTATGAAATGGAGCAAAAGCTATTAAATTTACAGGGCTATATTTATCAAAATTTCAAAATGGATGAGTACGGAGCAGCACATATCAAGCTGACAAAGGAATTGTTAGCAGAATTCAATGTTGTACCGTCAGAGGCGTCCCTGTTAGTTGGCTGTCTTGGAAGTGTGAAAGGTATTTGTGCATGGGTGGTCTTCATTGAAGAGGTCGATCAAATTCGTGTGCGTTTACGCTCAAAAGGCCCTATTATTAACACTTTGGCGAAGGAATTTAATGGTGGTGGACATCCGCTCGCTTCAGGAGCTACAGCCTATTCATGGGAAGAAGCAGAGCGTGTTATAACGAGATTACAGGAAATTTGTAAATCATATCAATAAACATGAAAATTGAGCTCAATCGCTAAATGTTGTGGATGACATTTGTTAAATGTATGCCATATATAAGTTAGTTGATCTTCGTTACGACTGGGCGACTCCTTGGGGATCAGCGATATTGAGGAACGAAGGCTAAAACCATCACATCCTGTGATAACGCCTTCGTGACCAACATCATGCTGTCGCTGCGCTTTCGCACAAACAAAACCATAACCCTCTGCTGTCGCTACGTTAGCACTACGCTTTCGCGCAAAAAACATCTGTTGTCCCAAGCGGCTCATTGGACGCCCCTAGGAAGCTCTGCTCTGTGCGAAAGCGAAGCGTCAGCAACAAAGCGCCAGCCGGAACAGAAATCAACCACTCATTATGAACATACGATATTTGGTAATTATTTATAGAGTGTGCTTCTGCCATAATAATAAAGCTTTGAAATTAACATTTTTAAATACCTAGAAAGGAAGGGATTCATTTGACACATGTATATACGAAAATGCATACGAGTGCGGATTTATTGCAAAGTACGATTCGGCTTGAACAATTGATCCCTTTTTTACAAGAGCAAAATACTCAGGCCTGTGCAATCGTCAATTCAAAATTGTACGGGCTTTTGCCTTTTTGTAAAGCATTGCAGCAAGCGAATATTCATGCTGTATTAGGGCTCTCGATAAACGTACAGTGGCAAGATAGAAAAGTTCCACTTGTGCTGTATGCTCAGACGCAAGAAGGCTACCAGCATCTTTTAAAGATTAGTAGTGCAGTTTCGATAAGAGAGGATAATATGCTTCCGTGGAAATGGCTTGAAGGATATGCGGCGGGCTGTGTGGCATTACTTTCTTCGGATGATTTAGTAGAAACTGAGGATTGGACAGAAGTAGCAAGTGCTTTAAACAAGGTATTTGGCAATCATTTATTTATGGGGATCGCAAGACCAGCAGGAATGAAAGCCGAAAAAGAAGAAACGTTTGTGACGTGGTGTGAAACTATGAATATAACGCTAGTTGCCTCTCACAGCTGTTATTTTTTACGACCAGAAGATCATTTCGCCTTTGAGGTTGCAAGAGCGATAGATTCAGGTGAAAAGCTTACAGACGCAATGCGATCAGCTCATTTACAAGGATATTTCGCTCCGACAGAAGAGGAATGGCGAAGCTGGTTTGCTGATCATCCAGAATGGCTTGCATCTAGTGCAACGATGCTAGCGAGCTGTACGGCGGAAATTCCTGAAATGCACGTACAAATGCCTAAGTTTCCTGTTCCTACAGGTGAAACAGCCGAAAGCTTGCTTGTAAAAGAGACTTTTGTAGGATTGGCAGAACGATTAAAGCAAGAAGAGATTCCTAAAGTTTATCAGGAGCGACTTCAATACGAGCTTGAGATTATTTGTTCAATGGGCTTTGCAGATTATTTTTTAATTGTTGCAGACTTTATGCACTTTGCTAAAGAAAATCGTATTTTAACAGGCCCTGGTCGTGGTTCATCAGCAAGTTCTCTTGTAGCTTATAGCTTATCTATTACGCAAGTAGATCCATTAGTTTACGGCTTATTATTCGAACGATTTTTAAACCCGGAACGTGTTACACTGCCTGATATCGATATCGACTTTGTCGACAGTAAAAGACAAAAAGTAATCCATTATGTCGCTCAGAAATATGGCAAGGCAAATGTGGCGCAAATTATTACGTTTGGCACTTTATCTGCAAAGGCAGTAGCTAGAGATGTGGCGCGTGTTTTTGGTTTTGACGCTGAAACGTTAGAGAAAATCTCGAAAATGATTCCAAATAAACCAGGAATAACATTGCAAAAAGCAGTGGCCGAATCACAAGGCTTACAAGGCTGGTTAGCTGAGGATGAAAAACATCGTCGCTGGTTAGAGGTGGCGTTAAAACTTGAAGGCGTGCCAAGAAATTCTTCCACTCATGCGGCAGGAATTGTGCTGTCACCTTCACCATTAGTTAATACGATACCGATTGAAGAAGGGCATGATGGAATTTATTGTACGCAATGGCCAATGGGAGATGTAGAAGCTTGTGGACTTGTCAAAATGGATTTTTTAGGGTTGCGCAACCTAACAATTTTAGAGCAAGTGCGTTGGTCAATTTATAAAGCTGGTGGTCCTTGGATAGAGTTTGAGCTTATACCGATGCAAGATGAAAAAACATTTCAACTTCTTCAAATGGGAGATACATTAGGGATTTTCCAATTAGAATCGGAAGGTATGAAGCAAGCTTTACGTGATATTCAACCAACCCATTTTTTAGATATAGTAGCAGTCAATGCGTTGTATCGCCCTGGTCCAATGGATTTTATTCCGATGTATGCTAGACGGAAAGCGGGAAGGGAATCGGTTACTATGCCTCATCCGGCATTAGAGCCCATTTTACGAGAGACATTTGGTGTCATAGTTTATCAAGAACAAATCAGTGTGACACGTTCTGCATAAGGATACGTAATATCCGAAAAGCAGCATGCCTCTCATGTGAGGTAGAGAACTTATAATCTGAGGTTTGGAATGAAGGAGTAACGCCCGGAAACAAACCCTTTAATACTCCAACATGTGAATAAGGTTTAGGAGCCTTATTGATATGAAGCTTGGGGAAGTCGGCAGAAGTTAGCCTAAGTCTCGAAACAATTAAAGTAAGGTTGGTACAAAAAGGCTAGAGCCTACCTGTTTGAAAAGATTGGAATAAAGATATGGAAAAATGATATGCCGGAAGTCTATAAAATACCCATGGTGAGAATGTTTATATAACTGACGAACTTCTGAATGTAAGTGTCTAGAGTTCTAAGTAGTCGAAAGGCTATTCCCATATAAAGGTGGGGCTAGTGAGGTAAAGTAAGAGTTGATTTTATGAAATACCTTATGATGTTATAGGCATCATCCAGCTAGCAGGCATAAAGGAAGCACCTAAAGGTATATGTACAGATAGGATTATAGGAACGTGGTAAGCTTGGAACGTTGAGGAAGCCTAATTCCAATGAAGCGTTAATAAGGAAAGTCTCATTTGATATAACTTATATTTTATCCAAGTGAAAGTAGTGCCACAGTACCAATGAAACCATGATAATAAATGGTGGAGGGATAGGCACAAGTCATATCAATTAAAAGGAAAAGTTATAACAGGATATTCAAAGGTTCGAGTATGTCTAAAAGAGGTAATCCACTTCTGCAAAGGAGGGAGCCGACTTTGACAATGCAAAGCAATAAGACTTTGAAAAATGATTCACTTCGTTACAACGAATACTATGATGTGCAAAATTTGTATGATGAATTATACAGCCACGCAAAAAGCGGAGGTAAATTCTCCAATTTGATGGATAAAATTTTGCACAAGGAAAATATTCTTGTAGCTTACAGAAAGATTAAAACTAATAATGGCAGTCTCACAGCGGGACATAACAAACACACAATAAATGATTTGGAAAAACTAACACCTGATGAGTTAGTGTTGCAAGTCAGAAAAAGATTAGCCAACTATCATCCACACAAAGTTGAACGAGTAATGATACCTAAAGCAAATGGAAAACTAAGACCTTTAGGCATTCCAACAATTGAAGATAGATTAGTACAACAATGTATTAGACAAGTTCTAGAACCGATATGTGAAGCGAAGTTTTATGACTATTCGTTTGGATTCCGACCTAATCGGAGTACGACACACGCTATGGCAAGATGTTATCACCTAATGCAACGCAATAACCTACACTTCGTTGTAGATATTGATATTAAAGGCTTTTTTGATAACGTCAACCATGGAAAGTTAATGAAACAATTATGGCACCTTGGGATTAGAGATAAGACATTATTAAAGCTAATATCTAAGATGTTAAAAGCTGAAATTATCGGGGAAGGAATTCCAACTAAAGGAACACCTCAAGGAGGGATATTATCTCCTCTCCTATCAAACGTTGTACTAAACGAATTAGATTGGTGGATTCACTCACAATGGAATGGGATGAAAACGCGACACAAATACAGTGAAGGTATTAGTGTGAATCGTGCGCTCAAATCAACCAAATTAAAAGAAATGCATATTGTCCGATATGCAGATGATTTTAAAATATTTTGTCGAACACTTAAAGAAGCAAAAAACATTAAAATCGCTGTTACTCAATGGCTTCAAGAACGTTTACATCTTGAAGTGAGTGAAGAGAAGTCTAAAATCGTTAATTTAAAGAAAAAGTATTCCGACTTCCTAGGATTTAAAATGAAAGTTGTTCGCAAAGGGATTAAATGGAGCGCACACAAAGCAAGTTGTAAAGATAAATTTACAGTTAGGTCACATATGAACCAAAAAGCATTTGACCAAACTGTAAACAAAATCAAAACCGCTGTCAAACAAATTCAACATGGTAAACCCAACGAATTGCCGAAAAATATCGGTATTTACAACGCAACAATCGCTGGGCTCCATAATTATTACGATACAGCCACACACATTAGTAAAGACTTTCATAAAGTGGATTACCTTACAATAAAAATTAGGAAAAATCGTTTCAAGGATTTAAAAACAAAAACGGGTACAATAAGTAAATTCATTGAAGAGAAATATGGCGATAGCAAAGGGATTCATTATCTTTGTAAAATGGCAATAATTCCATTAGCAAAGATTTCACATAAAGCCCCAATGCAATTCACCCAAGAAATTTCTAGTTATAGTGAAAGTGGCAGACAACTTATACACAAAAAGTTGAATTCCAATATTGAATTTAAAATTACACTATTAATGAGAAATCCAGTCATGGGTGAAACCGTTGAATATAACGATAATCGTCTCTCTCGTTTCTCAGCCCAAAAAGGTAAATGTGCAGTAACGAAAATGGAATTAGAGGTTAAAATGAAGTGCATTGTCATCACCAAATACCTAGACACCTAGGTGGGGATGACAAATATAGTAACTTGATAATCGTTCATGAAAAAGTACACCAATTAATACACGTGGTGAAAAACGAAGTGATTGAACGATTAGTTACAAAGTTAAATCTCAACGATGACATGATTAAGAAAGTAAACACATTACGCCGAAAATGTAAATTAGAAACGATTTAATAAATTTTAAAGTCTAAAGAAAAGCATTGGAAATTCTGTTAGATAATAAATTCAATTTTGATATGATGGAACGCCGTATGAGGTGAAAGTCTCATGTACGGTGTGGAGTGGGGGAAAAGCTGGAGATAATATCAAAGGCTTACCTATCACTATTGCAAATTGCCTCGGTGATGGCTGGATTTACGATGGGACAAGCGGATTTATTGCGTCGAGCGGTAAGTAAGAAAAATCGTCAAGTATTAGAAGAGCAACGTACCGCATTTGTAGATGGAGCAATGAAGCAAGGCTTTGACGTTCATGTGGCAGAAGAAGTGTATGCATTAATTGTACGCTTTGCAGACTACGGTTTCCCTAAAAGCCATGCTGTCGCATATAGCGTTATTTCCTACCAAATGGCCTATTTAAAGGCACATTTCCCGCAAAGTTTTTATTCTGCGTTATTATCAAACGCAACAGGAAATGTGGAAAAAATTCTGCAACTTGAGAATGAAGCAAAAGAGAAAGGAATTTCGTTTTACCCGCCATCATTAAAACAAAGTACAAAATTCTTTACTGTTGAGAAGGATGGAATTCGCTACAGCTTATCCGGAATAAAGGGTGTTCCCTATACATTTATAGAAAAAGTATACGCCTTACGCCAGGC
Organism: Lysinibacillus sp. G1-3; assembly: GCF_056322905.1. Lineage (NCBI taxonomy): Bacteria > Bacillati > Bacillota > Bacilli > Caryophanales > Bacillaceae > Lysinibacillus > Lysinibacillus sp. G1-3. The sequence continues at coordinate 26,430 of NZ_JBWHYQ010000014.1, read as the reverse complement.
GAAGCCAGAAGCATTGGATAATATTTTTGACATGGCAGTTGCATTAAGCGCACAGCATTTTAAACCAAAAGTAATGGAGTCTTTAATTTTTGCAGGGGCTCTCGATTATTTAGATAAAGATCGTGCGGTACTGATAGCGACATTGGAGGCAGCTTTGAAGCATGCAGAACTGCTAAGACCAACTGAGGATATTGATATTGAATCGACTACTACCTTTAGCTTTGGTAAGCCAAAGTATATGGAAGCGGAAGCGATGCCACAAAAGGAAAAATTGCTACACGAAAAGGAAAGTCTTGGATTTTATATATCAGCCCATCCGGTTACAGAGGAAAGAGCTTTTTGGAATGAAGTAAATAGTACGTGCAGAGAGTTAAAACAAGCGCGTGATGGAACGTATGTCAAAATGATTGGCATGATAGAAGAAGTAAAAAAAATACGCACAAAAAAAGGTGAGCAAATGGCCTTTGTTCAGCTTCAAGATGAGTTTGGAACAGTATCTGTAACCTTATTCCCTCAGGTTTTTCATCTTGTTCAAGAGCTGTTACTTGAAGATGAATTGCTTTACATTGAGGGGACACTTGAAAGACGCTTTGGTAAACCTCAAGTGAAAGTAAAACATGCGCAAGCGACGAAAAGAATATGAAATTGAAGAAAATATTAGAAACTGCATAAATTTTTTATGCAGTTTTTTCTTTACTTTTTAACAGTTATTTTGTAAGCTAGAGTCAATGTTCAAAAGTGGCCAGACCACTTTCGATGTGTTTATGTAGCTACAGAAACAATTAGGCCAAGGCGGAATTGATAAGAGGAGTTGATCGTATGGATAAAAAAACCGAACAAAAGAAAGTGTTTTTGGATATCGTCCAACAATTACGACAACTTATTAAAATGGAAGAAATACAGGCTGGAGAAAAACTACCTTCTGAACGAGTCCTTTCAGAGCGTCTAGGTGTCGGGCGATCCTCTGTGAGAGAGGCATTGCGAAGCTTAGAATTGTTAGGTCTTATTGAAACGAAACATGGGGGAGGTACGTTCCTAGCTTCCACACATAAGCATCAGCTCGTAGAAATACTGTCGATGTTTATATTAGAAGATGAAAAATCGAAAAAAGATGTCGAATTAACACGACAAATTCATGAAAAGGAAGCCATTCGCGTAATAAGTTGTACAGGGACTCTGCGAACACTACCGGTGTGGGACAGTTTTTTTGTAAAGCTAGAGATAGAGGATACGATTAATTGTCGAGATGTATTACGAGAAATAATCATCACGGCGGGAAATCGTCTTTCACTAAAAGTCTGGTTTCAGTTAGCAGCTTATGATGGTGACCGTTTAAATCGAAACTCAACAGAAGAAGAAAAATTAATCATTCAAACTATGTTGAAATCGATGCAGCTTGGCTATGAAAAAGAAGCATTAAAAGCTTACGAGCAGTGGATGAAGACTTTACGAAGTAATTAGACAACAAAGGGGGAGTCAAACATGGCAATTCGCAGCATATTTAGTAAAAAGAAAGAAGACGGACAAGAAAAGGGATTTCCGGAAGGACTTATGACAAAATGTCCAGAATGCCGTCACATTCAATTAACGAAAGAATTAGAAAAAAATAACAAAGTATGTACCAAATGTGACCATCATTTCAAAATGACTGCACAGGAGCGCGTAGCATGTTTTTTAGATGAAGGTTCATTTGTTTCAATGGACGATCATTTACAAACAAGTAATCCGCTTAATTTCCCAGCTTATGTTGAAAAAATTTCAGCGGACCAACAAAAAACGGGATTAAACGAAGCCGTACTGACAGGTGTGGGCACCCTTGATGGAGAAGAAATTGTTGTAGCAATTATGGATTCTCATTTCCGTATGGGTTCAATGGGTTCAGTCGTTGGAGAAAAAATCACAAGTGCCGTAGAAAAAGCTACGGAATTACGAGTGCCGTTTATTATCTTTACTGCAAGTGGTGGGGCGCGCATGCAAGAAGGCGTACTATCATTAATGCAAATGGCGAAAACGAGTGTGGCATTAAAACGTCATAGTGATCATGGACTATTGTTTATTTCAATACTAACTCATCCTACAACAGGTGGCGTTTCTGCAAGCTTTGCCTCTGTTGGAGATATTAATATTGCGGAGCCACAAGCATTGATTGGCTTTGCTGGTCGTCGAGTAATCGAAGAAACAGTAAGAGAAAAACTACCAAATGATTTCCAAACAGCAGAGTTTTTATTAGCACATGGGCAGCTTGATGCAATCTTCCATCGAAAAGATTTACGAAACCAAGTAGCGTTGCTTGTAAAAATGCATACAAAAGGAGGCGTGCAACATGTCTAAAAATTTAGCTTTTGAAGAACCAGTAGTACAATTACGTGAAAAAATTGATGAATTAAAAACGATTGCTACCGAGGCAGATGTAGATATGACAGGCGAAATTGAAAAGCTTGAAACACGTCTAACACAGCTAGAACAATCTATTTATGCAAATATGAAGCCATGGGATCGTGTACAGGTTGCTAGACATCCAGAACGACCAACAACTTTACAATATATAGAAGCTATGTGTGAAAACTTTATTGAGTTACATGGAGATCGTACGTTTGGTGATGATGCGGCTATTCTTGGAGGGATTGCTCTTTTTGAAGGTCAACCAGTAACAATTGTTGGACACCAACGAGGAAAATCAACGAAAGAAAACATTCGTCGGAATTTTGGTATGCCACACCCTGAAGGATATCGTAAGGCATTACGTTTAATGAAGCAGGCGGAGAAATTTAAACGACCAATTATTTGTTTTATTGATACGAAAGGTGCTTATCCCGGTAAGGCAGCGGAGGAACGTGGTCAAAGTGAAGCGATTGCCAGAAATCTCGTCGAAATGGCAGGCTTAACAGTACCAGTTATTTCAATCGTTATTGGGGAAGGCGGAAGCGGTGGTGCACTTGCATTAGGTGTGGCAAATCGTGTCTTTATGCTAGAAAACTCAACGTACTCTGTAATCTCGCCAGAAGGGGCAGCGTCGATTTTATGGCGTGATGGTAGCCTTGCAAAGCAAGCGGCAGAAGCAATGCGTATAACAGCACCTGACTTAAAAGAGCTTAACGTTATTGATGGAATTATCCCTGAAATAACAGGTGGAGCTCATCGCAATGTAGCAAAGCAAGCACTTTATCTAAAAGAATGTTTAAGCGACACACTAAAAACATTGAATTCTTTAAATGGCGAACAGTTAATTGAAGACCGTTATGAGAAATTCAGAAAGATTGGACAATATACAGAAGCTTAAATCCATTTTTAGGTTTTTGGACATATAAATTTGCTCGTAAAGAGTTAAAAATTGTTTCTTTAAAAAATAAATAACCTATTGATGGAAATTACCAAACACTTTATAAAATTGTTAAATTTAGGATGTTTTTGAATAGAAAGAGTGTGTGAAAGCGCATTCTTTTTATTTTTTATGTAAAAGTTATGTTTTTGTAGCCTCAGAACACTTACATAGTTTGTTTTTTCATGTTAATGTGAATAATAATAGTATCTGCAGGAGGTTCGACAATGAAAAAAATTGCCGTATTAACAAGTGGTGGAGATGCACCAGGAATGAATGCAGCTATTCGTGCGGTCGTTCGTAAGGCAGCATATCATGGAATTGATGTTGTCGGAATTAAGCACGGCTATGATGGCTTAATAAAAGGAAGTATGGAAAATCTTGATTTAGGTTCAGTAGGTGGTATTATTCAACGAGGTGGTACACATTTAAATTCAGCAAGATGTCCTGAATTTAAAGAAGCCGCTGTTCAGCAACGAGGTATAGACAATATGCGTGAAGCTGGCATTGAAGGACTAGTCGTGATTGGCGGAGACGGTTCATACCGTGGAGCTATGGATTTAGTGAAAAAAGGCTTTCCTGTTGTGGGCGTTCCAGGAACTATTGATAATGACGTACCAGGAACCGAGTATACGATAGGATTTGATACTGCGCTAAATACGGTCGTGGAATCCATTGATAAAATCCGTGATACAGCAACTTCTCATGAAAATTCCTTTATCGTTGAGGTAATGGGGCGAGATGCAGGAGACATTGCTTTATGGGCAGGTCTTGCAGCCGGTGCTGAAACAGTTTTAATTCCAGAAGAAGATTATAATTTGGATGATATTGTGGCACGCTTAGACCGTGGTGCAGCGCGTGGGAAAAAGCATAGCATTATTATTGTCGCTGAAGGCGTTATGTCAGGTAGTGAGTTGGCAAAGCTATTATATGAAAAAACAGGAAAAGAGACACGTGTTTCTGTTCTTGGACATATCCAACGCGGTGGTTCACCTACTGCGCGTGATCGTGTTCTAGCGAGTCAATTCGGTGCACATGCAGTTGAATTGCTAATGGAAGGAAAGTCTGGCAGGGCGGTAGGTATTCGTAATCATCAAGTGATTGACTATGATATGCCTGAGGCTTTCGAAAAAAATCATGAGGCAGATGTAAGCTTATATACTTTAATGAAAGAACTATCCATATAATTTGATATAAAAACGGAGTGGGCAGAAAATGAGAAAAACAAAAATCGTATGTACAATTGGTCCAGCAAGTGAGTCACCAGAAGTTTTAGAGAAACTAATTGAAGCAGGTATGAATGTAGCCCGCTTAAACTTTTCGCATGGTTCTCATGAAGAACACGAAGTACGCATTAATTTAATTCGCGAAGTAGCACAAAAATTAGGGAAACCAGTTGGAATTTTGCTGGACACAAAAGGTCCTGAAATTCGTACGCATAATATGAAAAACGGAGAATTGCATTTAGCAGCTGGGCAAGTTATTGATATTTCGATGACGGAAGTTGAAGGAACAGAAACTAGCTTCTCTGTAACGTACGAACGTTTAATCGAGGATGTTGAGCAAAACGCCATTATTTTATTAGATGATGGACTTATTCAACTACGTGTATTAGCAAAAGATATGGAAAAAGGTCTTATTCATACGATTGTTGAAAATGCAGGTGTTTTAAAAAATAAAAAGGGTGTTAACGTGCCGGGCGTTTCTGTACAACTTCCTGGAATTACAGAAAAAGATGCACAGGACATTTTATTCGGTATTAAGCAAGGTGTTGATTTTATTGCAGCCTCGTTCGTTCGTCGAGCAAAGGATGTACTTGAAATTCGAGAATTACTTGAACAAAATGGCGGTAACCACATTCAAATTATCCCGAAAATCGAGAATCAAGAGGGTGTCGATAATATCGATGAAATCATCTTAGTCTCAGATGGATTAATGGTAGCGCGTGGTGATCTTGGTGTAGAAATCCCGGCAGAAGAAGTACCGCTTGTACAAAAGAAATTAATTTTAAAATGTAATCAAGTAGGTAAACCAGTTATTACAGCTACACAAATGCTAGATTCGATGCAACGTAATCCACGTCCGACAAGAGCAGAGGCTAGTGACGTAGCAAACGCAATTATCGATGGTACAGATGCAATTATGCTTTCTGGTGAAACTGCAGCAGGACTATATCCAATAGAATCTGTACAAACAATGAATAAAATCGCACAGCGTACAGAAAATTCATTAGACTATAAGGCAATCGTCTCTACTCGTAGTCGTGAAAAAGAAGCAAATATGACGGAGGCAATTTCCCAGGCAGTAGCTTACACTTCGATTAACTTAGGTGTAAAGGCCGTACTTGCACCAACAGAAAGTGGTAATACAGCTAGAATGATTGCAAAATATCGCCCAGGTGTACAAATTGTCGCGGTAACGGGTTCTACCAATACAGCTCACGCATTAACACTAGTTTGGGGGGTATTCCCAGTTGTTTGCCAACGTGTTACGACAACAGATGAAATTTTAGAGCTAGCTGTTGATGAAAGCTTGAAACATGGCTTTGTAACGCATGGTGATGCAGTTGTTATTACAGCAGGTGTACCAGTAGGTGAAGCAGGTACTACTAACTTAATGAAGGTACACATCATCGGAGATTTATTAGCTCGTGGTCAAGGAATCGGTAAAGCTTCAGTAGTAGGTAAAACAGTTGTTGCTAAAAATGCAGCAGAGGCACTAGCTTATGATACAGACGGATGCATTATAGTAACGGTTGGTTCAGATCGTGACATGATGCCAGCACTTGAAAATTGTATCGGTCTGATTACGGAAGAGGGCGGGCTTACAAGTCATGCAGCAGTTGTAGGACTAAGCCTTGGCATCCCTGTTATCGTTGGAGTAAAAGAAGCTACTACACTGATTCGTCACGGTCAAGAAATTACAATGGATGCTGAAACGGGAGTTATTTACAAAGGGCATGCAAGTGTTCTTTAATTTCTTTCAGTGGTTGTCCCCGAAAGAAATTAAATCTCCGGTCGATTGTGAACGCAAAATGATGCCGAGACAAAATTGAATCTATAATAAAAAGCTCTAGTGCAACATAGTTGTACTGGAGCTTTTCTTATATTAAAGAAGAAAATAGCATTTTGTGAGCTAATTTTGCTTAGTTTTAACTATAAAAAGAGTAGCTTCGGCTTGTCTTTAAATAGTACCTTTGTTTTTTTATGAAACTTAATGGGCTATAATAACGTATATAAGGTATAGTGTTTTCAGCTAGAAAGGAGAAAAATATGAGAAAAATTTTTCTTGGTTTCATTGTCTATGCATTAGCCGAGTTGGCGTTATTAATAGTAGTTGGTCAAAATATTGGTATTTTAAATACATTACTGCTTATAGTCGCTACGAGCATTATAGGTATTTATGTAGTGAAAAATAAAGGTATGAATTCTGTGCAAAAGGTTAAAAATACGATAGCACGAGGAGAGGCTCCAGGGCCAGCACTAGTTAACACAGTTTTAAATTTCAGTGGTGGTGTACTTCTAGTATTACCAGGTTTTATAACAGATCTTGTTGGTTTATTATTGTTACTGCCTTTTTCTCGCAAAATGTTCCAACCAATCTTTTATTATTGGATGCGGAAAAAAATGAAAAAGGGTCAATTTATCATCGTTCAAAAATAGCATTTTCCTTTAGTTTAACAGCCAAAAATAAAAATACGGGGCTAAGTAAAATGCCGTAAAAACCAAATAATAAAATAGAGGCAGCACTGATGAAAAAGGTGTGGAAAGTCCGTAATTGTAATGTGTTTGACCAAAGCATGGAATCAGCTAGCTGCCTTGTTAATTGAACGAAGAGATATAAAAGTAAAATAGCTACACATAAAAAGGTATTGCCTTTTAAGTAAAAATAAATGCTCATGGGTACAAGAAATACGCCAATCCCAAAGAACGGAAGTACATCTGCAAATGCAACTATAAAAGCTTTGATGATGGCTTGTTCAAATTGAAGAATCATGAAGCCCGCACAAAGGATGAGTAGAGTAATTGTGAACAATTGAAACTCCACATACAAAAAGTAATGAAATAGCTGCATCATTTTAGAAAAATGCGACTGCCACTCATTGCGAAATTTTTTTGGCACATATTGAAAAAACCAATATCGGGATTTGCGAGTTTCCAATAGGGCAAAATAGTAAGCGACAAGGAATATAAATACTTCAATTACATGTTTCATTAATAGTTGGAAAATATTAGCCATGTATAAAAAGATTGAATCGAAAATTGAAAGCGATTTTTCCTTTAAAACTTGGATAAACATTGATTCATATTCGTTGAAAAGTGGGAAATTTTGTAGTGTATCTCGAATTTCAGGGAAGATAAGAATAATGCTGTTTATAGAAATGATAACGAGAAGGAAAATGCAAGTTAGAATAAGTGCTTCCACGATAATTGCTGCTAGCCAATAGGCAATCCTACAATAAGAATGAAGGAATTTTATGATAGGATACGTAGAAAAAGACAAAAAAATCGCGAGAGATACAGGTAATACGAACCATAATATTGTTAAGTAGAGTATAAAAAACAAAACACTTATAGTTCTTTCGTATGAAAAATATTTAATATTCCTCATTTTTACAAATTCACCCCGTTTCAATTGATAAATTAATGTCAAAATGCAAAAAAGAATCTCTTTCAGGCGTATATATAATCGCTCATGCACCTTTTTCTTTATTCGGAGGTTTTTCATTCACAAAGCTGTCAAAAATGATTATAATAGCAATTGTAAGCGATTTACTTAATGGTTCATATGAGCAAAAAACGTAAATGCGACCTAATAACTGCATTTACAACTAAAAAATATAAATATGAGGGAGCGATAATTTATGTCAGCAACTAAAGGTTTAGAAGGTATCGTAGCAGCGGAATCTAAAATCAGTTCAATTATCGATGACACACTTACATATGTTGGTTACAACATTGATGATTTAGCAGTGAACGCGTCATTCGAAGAGGTAATTTATTTATTATGGCATACTCGTTTACCAAAAGCAGACGAGCTAGCTGAATTAAAACAACAATTGGCAGACAACATGTCTATTCCGCAAGCAATTGTAGACCAATTCAAAACATACCCACTTTCAACTGTACATCCAATGGCTGCACTACGTACTGCAGTATCTTTACTTGGTGTATTCGATGAAGAAGCGGATGTTATGGATACAGAAGCTAACTATCGTAAAGCTATCCGTTTACAAGCTAAAATTGCAACAGTAGTTACTGCATTTGCGCGTGTTCGTAAAGGTTTAGAGCCAGTTGCTCCAAAACCAGAATTAGGATATGCTGCAAACTTCTTATACATGCTTAAAGGTGAAGAACCAGCAGCAATCGAAGTTGAAGCATTCGACAAAGCGTTAGTATTACATGCTGACCACGAATTAAATGCATCTACTTTCACTGCACGTGTATGTGTAGCTACATTATCAGATGTTTATTCTGGTGTAACTTCAGCAATCGGTGCATTAAAAGGACCACTTCATGGTGGTGCAAATGAGCAAGTTATGAAAATGTTAACTGAAATCGGCTCACTTGAAAACGTTGAATCTTATATTCAAAATAAATTAGATAACAAAGAAAAAATCATGGGCTTCGGTCACCGCGTATACCGCAAAGGCGACCCACGTGCACCACACTTACGTGTAATGTCACAAAAATTAACTGAGCTAACTGGTAAACCAGAGCTTTATGAAATGTCAGTTAAAATCCATGACATGATCGTAGAACAAAAGAAATTACCTGCAAACGTAGACTTCTTCTCTGCGTCAGTGTATGATTCTTTAGGTATTGATCATGACCTATTCACACCAATTTTCGCAGTATCACGTACTTCTGGTTGGGTAGCTCATATTCTTGAGCAATATGCTAACAACCGCCTAATCCGTCCACGTGCAGAGTATGTTGGACCAGGTATGCAAAAATATGTTCCAATCAGCGAGCGCTAATTTGGAAAATATGCTAGAATATTTGGGACTGTGTTAGCTATAACACAGTCCTATGATTATGAATTTAGGAGGCAACATCAATGTCAAACAAAATTGTAGTTGAAAATGGCGTACTTAATGTACCAAACAATCCAGTGATTCCATTCATCGAAGGTGACGGAATCGGTCCTGATATTTGGGCTGCAGCATCACGCGTAATCGACGCAGCAGTAGAAAAAGCTTACAACGGTGAAAAGAAAATCGAATGGTTAGAAGTTTTAGCTGGTGAAAAAGCATTCAACCAAACTGGTGAATGGTTACCACAAGAAACTTTAGACAAAATTAACGAATACCTAATCGCAATCAAAGGTCCTCTTACTACTCCAATCGGTGGTGGTATCCGCTCTCTAAACGTAGCATTACGTCAACAACTTGACCTATATGTATGCTTACGTCCAGTACGTCACTTTGATGGAGTACCTTCTCCAGTTAAACGTCCAGAAGACGTTGATATGGTTATCTTCCGCGAAAACACAGAAGACATCTATGCTGGTATTGAATTCGAATCTGGTTCTGAACAAGCACAAAAAATCATCAACTTCTTACAAACTGAATTTGGTGTTAACAAAATCCGCTTCCCAGAAACTTCTGGTATCGGTGTAAAACCTGTATCTAAAGAAGGTACTGAGCGTTTAGTACGTTCTGCTATCGAATATGCTATTAATCATAAACGCCCATCTGTTACTTTAGTACACAAAGGTAACATCATGAAATTCACTGAAGGTGGATTCAAAAAATGGGGTTATGAATTAGCTGAAAAAGAATTTGCTGATCAAACTTTCACTTGGAACCAATATGATGCTATTAAAGCTGAACAAGGTGAAGAAGCAGCAAACAAAGCACAAGCTGACGCTTTAGCAGCTGGTAAAATCCTAGTTAAAGATTCTATCGCTGATATCTTCTTACAACAAATCTTAACTCGTCCAAATGAGTTCGACGTAGTTGCTACAATGAACTTAAACGGTGACTATATCTCTGATGCATTAGCTGCACAAGTTGGTGGTATCGGTATCGCTCCAGGTGCAAACATTAACTATGTAACTGGACACGCGATCTTCGAAGCTACTCACGGTACAGCTCCAAAATATGCTGGTCAAGATAAAGTAAACCCATCTTCAGTATTACTTTCAGGCGTATTAATGCTTGAGCACTTAGGATGGCAAGAAGCAGCTGACATGGTTACTAAATCTGTAGAGAAAACAATCTCTTCTAAAGTTGTAACTTACGACTTTGCTCGTTTAATGGACGGCGCTAAAGAAGTAAAATGTTCAGAATTCGCTACAGAATTAATCAAAAACCTTTAATTTTCTATTTTAAATAGAAATTATAGTTAAAGCGGATGTTATTCTGCCGATATAATTAGGGTGAAATGTAAATTTCTATTGAACTTAGCTTAATAAAATATTTACGATGAACTTGTTTAATCGAGGGAGGAGAATTTATTCTCCTCCCTTTTTTAAATTCATTCAGCGGGTGTTTAAACACCCGCTGAATGAAGCCTCCGGCGGATGTCACGGAATCAGAAAGGAGTTCTTTGTGCTTGCACAAAGCTGATTCCTGACGCAATTATGCCGAGGCATAATTGATTATATAACCTAATTTTAAAGGAGCGTATTCGAATGTCTCTGAAACGAAAAAAAATCTCAGTAATCGGTAGCGGTTTTACTGGCGCTACTGCAGCATTTTTAGCAGCTCAAAAAGAACTTGGTGATGTAGTGTTAGTGGATATCCCTCAAGCTGAAAACCCAACAAAAGGTAAAGCTCTAGATATGTGGGAAGCTGCACCAGTGCAAGGCTATGATTCTTATGTTAAAGGTACTTCTAATTATGCGGATACTGCAGATTCTGATGTAGTAATTATCACTGCTGGTGTTGCTCGTAAACCAGGTATGAGCCGTGACGATCTTGTTCAAATTAACCAAGATGTAATGAAAGCTGTTTCCAAAGAAATTGCTAAGTACTCACCAAATGCAACAATCCTTGTTCTTACAAACCCAGTTGATGCAATGACTTACACAGTATTCAAAGAAACTGGTTTCCCTAAAAATCGTGTAATAGGTCAATCAGGTGTACTCGATACGGCTCGTTTCTGTGCGTTTGTAGCTGAAGAACTTAATATCTCCGTAAAAGACATCACAGGTTTTGTTTTAGGTGGGCATGGTGATACAATGGTGCCACTAACTCGCTACTCATTCGCTGGTGGTATTCCATTAGAATCATTAATCCCAGCAGAGCGTCTTGAAGAGATTGTTGACCGTACACGAAAAGGTGGCGCTGAAATCGTTAACCTTCTTGGAAACGGTTCTGCATATTATGCTCCTTCAGCGGCGCTTATTGAAATGGCGGAAGCTATCATTAAAGACCAAAAACGTATACTTCCATCTATTGCATACTTAGAAGGCGAATATGGCTACAATGATTTATACCTAGGTGTTCCGACATTATTAGGTGCAAATGGTGTAGAAAAAATCTTTGAACTTGAATTAACAGACAATGAAAAAGCAGCTTTAGATAAATCGGCAGAAGCAGTCCGCGATGTTATGAAAGTTTTAGCTTAATAAAAGTTTATGAAATCGAGTAGGATTCATTCCTACTCGATTTTTTTTAAGTATTTAGGTATCAAAAAGTAGAGTAAAAATGTACGGACATATGTGCAAGAGTAGAAATATGCTAAAATTATCCTATCAATAAGTACATCGAGGTTTATCTGCCTACATTTGTTTGAACAAAGAGACAAAATAAAGTTTTTGAGAAAAATGAAAAAACCTTCTGTACTGGCAGGCGTATAACCTAACATATAAATTTTTATATTTTATTATTGGGAGGACGAAATAATGGATATAGTAAATCAATTTTTAAACGGCTTGAGAGGGGCATTATCAACAGAGGAGCTAGAGGAACTAAATACAGCTAGTGGTGCTACAAAAGAAGATATTGAAACGCTAAAGTCAGAATATCCAAATTGTCCAGAATCACTAATCTGTCTACTTGATAATATTGATGGTACATATTGGCAGAAATATGGAGAAAGCGAAATTGCGGTTTGTATTTTAGGTTCAGATGTTGAAGAAGGTAAATATCCTTATTATTTGCTGTCTACACAGCAGATGCTCGAAAGTTCAAAAGAAGAAGAAGACGTCACTTATCTTTTAGAATATGACGAGGAGGCTGTTGACTCTAAGATAAATCCGGAGGGACTTCTCCCAGGTATGTATATCCATTTTTCAGACTGTATGAATAATGGTGGATCATCGAGACTCTATATTGATTTTAACCCATCAGATGAAGGTGTATGCGGTCAAATAATTCGCTTTTTGCACGACCCTGATGAATATGAAGTGATAGCGAACAGCTTTGATGAGTATTTACAGGATCTTATTGACTGTGGTTTTATTTTTCTGGAAAACGAAGAACAGTAATCTCTTGTATTTTAGATATTAAAAATATTCAACAAACGAGCGACGAATGTTGAAAAGCTTGAATGATGTATCCATTTCATACACTTATTTTACCCAAAAATATATTGTCTGACATAATAGTTTACCAGGCAAAATGATTCGAAGCGTCTCACAGCGAAAAATATAGCAGCTTACGTATTGTTTTATATGAAAATTTTAGATATTAGCGTCTTGCATCGTAATGAAATACGATAGCAGGACGCTTTTTGATTCCGCAAAAATTGGAGGCAACAACTTTGGAAATATTAACAGAATACTTCCAATAAAGTGGAATTAACTTAAGTAGTGAAAAGCTTACCCTCTATAGCATTTATATACCTTACAGCAGAGTTATGAACAGATTGTTTTGCATCTTTTTTCACAATACGGAGAAAAGCATCATATATCCGTTCAAAATGTAAATTCTCTACTTGACTTAAGATTCTTTCCACTGTTTCAACAGGAAGTGGAATGAAATTAGGGAAACTATACATAAATGTTACCCAATTGCGATCAGCCACTACACGAATGATATCTCCAACTAGTAATATGCCTTTTTGTTGATAACCATTTTTCCATTCTAGTACAGTGGCTCCTTTAAAATGACCACCCATACGATAAAGAGTTAACCCATTCTGTAATGTAAGGGATTCACCAGACCAAAAAATAATCTTGTCACTAGTCCTTGTAACCCATTTTTTATCATCCTCATGAATATAAATAGGTGCGTTAAAAGTTTCTGCCCACTCCACTTGACTTGAATAATAATGAGGATGAGATAATGCGATGGCATCAATTCCCCCTAATCTCTCAATTTTATCAATAGTTTCTTGATCAATATATGAAATACAATCCCATAACAAATTAAAACCCTGTTCTTGAATTAAATAAGTTGTTTGTCCAATTCCAAATGTCGGGCTAGTTGTAATACTGAATAATCCATCTTCTTCAAGATTGAAGTTATTTTTATAGATTTCAGAAGAAATCATTTTGTCCAAAGTTGTCCAAGTTTGCCCATTTACACTGACATATTGTCTTTCTTCTGAACAAATAGTACATTGCTTCGGCTCTTCCATTGATTTTTTATACTGCGCCCCACATGTTTCACAAATATAGTAATTCAAAATTACTCCTCCTTTAAAATCCTTGACCTCAATTCATTACACACCATATATTACCAACGTCATCTAGAAAAGTATTTACAACTTTAGTCTGAACTTCGTAATTATGTTAATTATGAAGTTCGTTAATTTTTAGTTCATTCGGCGATTCTCTAATTTAGGAATTGTTGAAATCCGTAAATATGAAGAGGAGATGTCCTTTGTATTTTTTTCAGCTACGCTTTGGAGAATCTGGTCGTTCAACATTCATCAGCTAAATATTAAAAAGAATGGCAACACAATTCTCGATTAAAGACAAAGGACCGATAAACAATGTTGCTGCCGCTTCGCTTTCGCACAGAAAACATTTGTTGTTGCTGCCGCTTCGCTTTCGCACAGAAAACATTTGTTGTTGCTGCCGCTTCGCTTTCGCACAGAAAACATTGCTGAATGAAGATAAAATGGTTACTCTGCTTTTCGTTGTACTTTTGGAATAAAATTGATACTATGAAGGTATATGATAGAAAAGGGGTTGGCGTATTTTTGCTTCAAAAAAACAGTAAGCTTGGTCTCTCTATTGATGAAATTACAGTTGGCGAGAAGATTCATATAACCGAAAAGATAGAAGATAAGGATTTATTGCTTTATTTAGGACTTACGAATGATAATAATCCACTTTATATTCAACATGATTATGCTGCAATGACACCTTTTCAAAAGCCAATCGTACCAACAATCATGTTAAATGGCATTATTACTTCAGCTGTGTCAAAGTATATTCCTGGACCAGGTGCACGAATTATTGAGCAACATATAAAATATTTAGGACCGCTCTATCATTATGAATTATTTGATACTCTTTTAGAAGTAACAGAAGTAAATAAATTACAAAATACGATTACAGTATCTGTACACTCATATAATGAGCAAAAGGAACTTGTGATTGAAGGTACTTTACTAGTAACACCACCATTTACTTTATAAACGTCTTGAGATTTGAAATGGGGGTTTCAAATCACTAACGGAGGCATTACACATGACAAAAACGATTTTAGTTGTAGAAGATGAATTTTCTATTGCGACATTATTGAAATATAATTTAGAGCAGGCTGGATATGTTGTCGAAACAGCTGCAGATGGCCAAGAGGGTCTTGATAAGGCAATTGACTTACAGCCAGATTTAATTTTATTAGATTTGATGCTTCCAAGACTTGATGGTATGGAGGTTTGTAAACAAATTCGTCAACAACGTATGAATACACCTATTATTATGCTAACAGCAAAGGATGACGAGTTCGATAAAGTACTTGGTCTAGAGCTAGGAGCAGATGATTATATGACGAAACCCTTTAGTCCACGCGAAGTATTAGCGCGGGTAAAGGCTGTTTTAAGACGTTTTACACAAAATGTAGTGGCTGAAGATAAGAATGGGTCACAAGAGAAAATGTATGAATTTGGACAATTACGTGTTTTTCCAGAGCGTTTTGAAGTGTTTTTACAGGATGAAGCACTGGAATTTACACCAAAAGAATTTGAACTACTCATTTATTTACTTGAAAATAAAAACCGTGTTTTAACACGTGATCAGCTATTAAGTGCTGTATGGAAGTATGACTTTGCTGGCGATACTCGAATTGTAGATGTGCATATAAGCCACCTTCGCGATAAAATCGAGGAAAATAGCCGTAAGCCGATATTCATCAAAACAATTCGCGGCCTTGGCTATAAATTCGAGGAGCCGAAAACGACATGAAATCAATGAGCAATCGCTTATTCTTGACATTCATGCTATTGCTTGGAACGATATTAGCTGTCCTAATGATTGTAATAGGTCAGCTTTTTCCTGTTTATATAGAACAGTACAACGAACAGGCTAATGTAGAGATGCAAGAATCTATTAACCGAGTATTAGACGAACGAATGATTGAACTATCTAAGGAAGATAAAGAGGCACTATATACTGCGCAAAACATTGAGGTAAAAGATTCTTTATTATCGACTGTTCATGCGCGACTGTATGTAGTGCTAGCGATTCTTTTTATCATAGCACTGATGTTAATGGCTA
Source organism: Lysinibacillus sp. G1-3 (assembly GCF_056322905.1). Classification (NCBI taxonomy): domain Bacteria; kingdom Bacillati; phylum Bacillota; class Bacilli; order Caryophanales; family Bacillaceae; genus Lysinibacillus; species Lysinibacillus sp. G1-3. The sequence goes on along the minus strand of NZ_JBWHYQ010000014.1, from coordinate 10,490 downwards.
TTGTAAGTCGCTATATGATTCGAAATTTCACTGCTCCTATTGATAACGTGACAGATACTGCACTTGAGCTGGCGAAAGGAAATTATCGTGCTCGTGCCCATGAAAATGAGCATCAACGCATGATGCCGCTTAGTCACTCCATCAATATTTTAGCCCGTAATTTACAGGATATTACGACGATTCGTGAGGTAGAAGAGGAACGGCTTAAAACGTTAATTGAAAACATGGGAAGCTCCCTCATGATGATAGGACGTGAAGGAAATATATCCATTGTGAACCGTGTATTTTTAGAGCGTTTCGGTATGCAAATTGACGATGTACAAGGGAAAGTTTTTCGTACAATTGGTTTACCAAAATCACTAGAGCAATTTATTGATCATGTGTTTCTAACGGAAATGCCTTATCGACAACAAATTAAAATGGAGGTCCAACAGGAGCTGTATAATAAGGAAGTGTACGGAGCACCTGTTATAGGGGATCATGGTCGTTGGCTTGGTGTCGTTATCGTTATGCATGATATTACGGAGCTTGTTCGTTTAGAGCAAATTCGTAAGGACTTTGTAGCAAACGTATCTCATGAATTGCGTACACCTATTACATCTATTAAAGGCTTTTCTGAAACATTACTGGATGGTGCGTATAAGGATGAAAAAATGCTCCTATCTTTTTTAGAGATCATTTATAAAGAAAGTAACCGTCTGCAGATGCTTATACAGGATTTACTAGAGTTATCGAAAATTGAACAGCATGGTTTTACCGTTAATATTATGCCGATGGGCTTGCAAGATGTGCTTATACGTGGGGCAGAGCTGACAGGTCCTCGTCTGGATGAAAAAAATATGAGCTTTTATGTTGATATAGAGCGTGATGTTCAAGTTATGGGTGATGCCAATCGCATTATTCAAATTATCACTAATTTAATTACCAATGCTATTACGTACTCTCCAGAAAATACAACCGTTACGATTCGTTTAAAGGAAAATGAAACGTACGGCATTCTTGAAATAGAAGATCAAGGTATAGGAATTGAAAAACATGAAATTGCTCGTGTCTTTGAACGCTTTTACCGTGTGGATCGTGCGCGAAGCAGGAATTCTGGGGGAACCGGTTTAGGACTTGCTATTGTGAAGCACTTAGTAGAGGCGCACCATGGTCGCATTCAGGTAGAAAGTGAAGTTGGTGTAGGAACAAAAATGATTGTTATGATTCCGAAAAATTAACGAATTCTTTACAATAGCATAATTTTAGATTCACAATGGGGTCTTATACTTGTTAGTAGAAACCCCCCTTATAAAATTGTTAAGACTATAAAATAGCCAAAAAATCTTTATTTATATATAAATTAGATTTTTTATTTGTTGCTTAATTATCGCCACAATAGTAAGAATTTATTGCCAAACTTTTTGGTAATAGATTCTTTTTCTGTTTTACACGTAACACAAATAGGTGTAAAGTATAGTAGCATAATGTTCAACTAATAAGAAGTGTCTTTTTAGTTGAACCAATCGGGCTTGTACGGTCAGCTAATTAGCACACTTTATCTAGATGTAATCTATATTAGTGAGCGTTATAGCAAGATAAAAAATTGAAAGAAGGATGACCATGAAAATCGTCAAAAGTATCGTGCAAATCGGCTATCTTTATGTAATTTTATTTGTTGGGAATAGTATTGCACGCCTACTTCACTTGCCGATTCCAGGGAGCATAATTGGACTAGTCTTATTGTTTTTACTATTGCAGTTTCATTTTATTAAGCTTGAATGGATTGAGCTAGGTGCAGGTTTATTACTTAGTGAACTATTACTATTTTTCATTCCATCTGCTATCGGAGTAATCGATTATACTGCATTATTCGGTGTGCAAGGTGTGAAAGCTGTGCTTGTAATTGTATTGAGTGCCATCGTTGTTATGTTTGCAACAGGTTTCACAGCACAATTGTTAGGGCAACGAAAGAAAGGTGATACTGCATGAGCTTTTTAACCGCTATAGTAAGTCTACTAGGTACTATCGCAGTTTTTTATATTTGTAAAATGTTTTATAAAAAGTATCAGAAGGAATGGTTATCACCTATATTGATTACACCGTTAGTGGTCATTATCATTTTGTTACTAACGGATACATCTTATAAATCCTATACTGCAGGAGCCGGTATTTTATCAAATTTACTTGGACCAGCAACAGTTGCATTTGCGGTACCAATTTATAAAAATTTTAATCTATTAAAGAAACATGCTTTTGAAATTTTTCTAAGTATTGCAGTAGGCTCAGCCGTTGCCATTACATCTTCATTTATCATTGCTGTAGTAATTGGTTTAAATAATGAACTTGTGCATAGCTTAGTTCCACGTTCAGTTACGACACCAATAGCAATGGACATTTCCAACATGATTGGTGGCTCTCCTACACTTACCGCTGTTTTCGTTATGGTAACTGGTATTTTAGGGAGTCTAATAGCACCGTTAGTGATTAAAGTATGTCGTTTCCATCGACCATCCTCTAGAGGTCTAATGTTAGGAATGGGGGCGCATGGCACAGGTACTTCTAAAGCATTTGAACTTGGTGAGTTGGAAGGTACTTTTGCAAGTCTGGCCATGATTGTAGCTGCATTAATTAGCATTGTATTATCGACAACCTTTTTCCCAGCGTTTGAACATCTAGTTGTCAATATCCTGTTACCTTAAATGGTAACGGGATATTTTTTTTGCGGATTAAAGATAGAGACTGTGCAAAAAATGGATGATATTTACATTGTTCCTTATGTAAAACTGCCTAAAATAAAAAAGTAGTTTATTAAAATATTTTGAAACTTTTAAGTAAGTGTCCCGTATACAATAGTACTAAGTTTAAGGGAGGATTAGACATGAGTGTGAAAAGGTCACTAATGATGGTGGGACTTGGCATTTTCGGCATTGTTGCAATTATTGCGGTATTTACATCGTGGTACACGGTTGATGAATCAGAACAAGCCGTTGTCATTACGTTCGGTCGTGCTGATAATACAGTTACAGAACCAGGTTTACATTTTAAATTACCTTGGCCCGTGCAATCGGTTCAGGTTTTATCGAAGGAAACATTTAGTTTAAAGTTTGGCTATAAGCAAAATGAAGATGGGGAATTGGAAACTTATGATGCTGAAACGAAAATGATTACAGGGGATGAACATATTGTATTAACAGACCTTGTTGTTCAATGGAAAATTACAGAACCGAAAAAGTATTTATTCAGCTCACAAGATCCAGAAAAAATATTACATAGCGCTACGTCGAGTGCGATTCGATCCATTATCGGAAGTTCCAACATCGACGCTGCGTTAACTGAAGGGAAAGCGGACATAGAAGCCAAATCACGAGATTTACTCGTTTCTCTTGTTGAAAAATACGATATTGGTATAAGTGTTTTAGGGGTAAAACTACAGGATGTTGAGTTACCGAATGCAGATGTGCGAGCAGCCTTTACAGCTGTTACAGACGCACGTGAAATGAAAAATACAAAAATTAATCAAGCAGAAAAGTATAAGAATCAGCGACTTAGCGAGGCTGAAGGTGAGAAGGATGCAATTATGTCGAAGGCTCAAGGTGAAAAAACAGCACGTATTGAGCAGGCTCAAGGGGATGTTGCTGTCTTTAATAAAATGTATGAGCAATATAAAGGTAATCAACAAATTACTCGCGAACGTTTAATTTTGGAAACACTTGAAAATGTATTACCTAAAGCACAAATTTATATTATGAATGATGATGGTAATACAATGAAATACTTGCCTCTTCAAGCATTGCAACCTGCAAAACAGGAGACACCTGCAACACAAGAAACACCTGCGACACAAGAAACATCAAAAGAGAAAAAAGAAGGGAGCGGTAACTAATGGATCAAAAAAATAAGGATCTTGAAAAATTCCTGAATTTTTTATCGGGTAAATCCAAAAATACTGCTCCAAAAGAAGGGGATACTATAGATAATGTGGTCAAAATGTCGAAAAAAGGCCCGATGAATCCGAAAAAATATATTTCTCTTGCTGTAACATTAACATCCGTTATTGCTATTGCCATTATATTATTTGCTAATGTTTATATAGTTAAAGAATCTGAATACGCAGTTGTTAGACAGTTTGGAGAAGTAGTGAAATTTCAGAGTGAGCCCGGCTTGAAAATAAAGGTTCCGTTTATTCAAAGCGTAACGAGGCTACCAAAAAACCAAATGACATATGAAGTTTCTGAAGAAGAAATTAATACAAAGGATAAAAAACGAATTATTATTGATAATTATGCAGTTTGGCATATAACTGATCCAAAGCAATTAATCTCAAATGCAGGAACAATAGAAAAAGTTGAATCACGTATGGAAGAGTTTATTTATTCAGTTATTCGTTCAGAGCTTGGTCGAATAGAATATAAGGCGATTATTAATGATGAAGGTTCTTCACGTGGGAGTATCAATGATCAGGTAACTGCACGTGTCAATGAGTTACTTTCAAATGATAAATATGGAATAGAAGTAGTAGATGTTCGTATTCGTCGTATTGACTTGCCCACTGAGAATGAGCAATCCGTGTTTACGAATATGATTTCGGATCGTGAATCAATCGCACAGAAATATTTATCTGAAGGTGACGCTGAGAAACGTCGTGTTGAAGCTCAAACAGATCAGCAGGTTCAAGAAATGCTCGCAACAGCGAAAAAGGATGGAGCATTAATTCAAGCGGAAGGTGAAGCAGAAGCTGCGAAAATTTACAATAAATCATTCTCTCAAGACCCTGAATTCTATTCATTGTACCGGACATTAGAATCATATAAGAAAACTATAGGTGAAGATACGGTCATTATTTTGCCATCCACTTCACCGTATGCAAAAATATTATCTGGCTATATAAAGTGAAACTTTAATCAGTGGGGTAGTTTCTTCACCCCCACTGATTATTAGTCTTCATCAATCGGGCTTTTACGGGCAGTTAATCTCCCGCTTAACTTCTTTGCTTTCGTGAATTTTGAGGTGGGAGTCTTGTACCTGACGCTTCGCTTTTGGTATAGATAAATTACTGCCCGTTAATGCGGGATAAAATAATACTATTATTATCCTTGCAGGGATAAGTATATGAAGTCGTCTCAATTTTTTGAGACGGCTTTTTTACTCCTTACATAAAACTAGCAATACATTTTGTATGATATTTTTAAATACTGGTTACGAGTTTTTACAAGGATTATTTAATGAATGGCAATTTTAATATAAGTTGATTGAAGTGGAGACTGAGCGACTCTTTGGGGATCAGCAATCGAGGAACGAAGGCTAAAAGCATCATATCCTGTGATAACGCCTTCGTGACCAACATCGGTAAAGCGCCCAGGCGGAACGGAATTCAACCCGACTTTACGGTGATAGGCAGTTATGATCTGGTTTTGAGGTTTTGAATTTTGTATCGTATATTTTGTAAATATCTATCATTTATCGATGGTATGTTATGAAAATGATAGAAATTTATAATTTTATGTTTCGTATATGACTATTATCTGATAGAATGATAATGTTGAAAAATAATAAATGGGGGTAATAGTTGTGAAGTTGCAAATTAGTAAGTGGCTCCAAAATTTAGGAATAGCTTGTAGTATTGCATCGTTATTTACACTTTTCTTCCGTCTATCAGATTTTGCATGGATCACAAAAAGTGTTTATCATATACCAGTATTTTTTGTTATTTTGTTTTTATTAAGTTTAGTCATTGCTGAGGATGTACGAAAAATATTTAAAAAAATATTTTTGTATGAAAAGCGAAAAGTTAAGCGTCCTATTTGGCAAGTAGGGATTGGCTTCATTTTCTTTTTAGCACAAATCAGCGCTGTAATGGTTTTCGATACAGAGCTTACACATCCAAAGCTGGGCGGTATGCCAATGTTTTTAGTGTTTGCCTTTATGAATGCCTTTATTTTGACTGTCATATATGAAGAAATTTTCTATCGTAAAGAAAAAACAAATAAAGTTGGTAAATAACGACGGGGAAGTCAATTACAATAAGTGATTGGCTTTTTTTGTGTAGTCAAACATACGTTTATCTATTGCTGTAGAAAATTTGGTGATTTACAACGTTATGATTGGTAAAATAACCGTTTTCTCGATAAAGTAAAAGGAAGAGGCATTTTCAAACATACGTTTTCGTTTTACAATTAAGAAGACGAAAACGCAGGAGGATAAAATCATGACAAAGGAAAAATTGCTATTATTGGACGGCAATAGTTTAGCATATCGCGCTTTTTTTGCGTTACCATTATTGACGAATGAAAGTGGAATTCATACGAATGCAGTGTACGGCTTTACAACGATGCTACAAAGAATATTGGAGGAAGAGCAACCAACGAAAATTTTGGTTGCCTTTGATGCGGGTAAGACAACCTTCCGTCATGAAACATATACGGAATATAAGGGTGGTCGACAAAAGACTCCATCAGAATTATCTGAGCAGTTCCCTTATATACGTAAGCTTATCGATGCTTATGGTATTAAGCGATATGAGCTTGAAATGTACGAAGCGGACGACATTATAGGGACACTTGCCAATGAAGCTTCGACTCAGGATATGGATGTCATCGTTGTATCAGGAGATCGTGACTTAACACAGCTCGCGACTGAGCAAGTAACAGTATACATTACGAAAAAAGGTATTACTGAAATTGAAAAAAATACACCTGCTTTTATTGCAGAAAAATATGGCTTAACGCCGCAACAAATTATTGATATGAAAGGTTTAATGGGGGATTCTTCAGATAATATCCCTGGTGTACCAGGTGTCGGTGAAAAAACGGCTGTTAAATTACTTAAAGAGCATGGTTCAGTAGAGTCGCTTTATGCGGCAATGGATACAGTGAAGGCTTCTAAAATGAAAGAAAAATTAGTTGCCAATGAAGAACAGGCACTAATGAGTAAAAAGCTAGCTACTATTTTTACAAAAGCGCCGATTGATATAACACTTTCTGATCTTGCTTACAATGGTCCGAATGAGGAAGAATTAATTAGTGTGTGGCAAGAGCTTGGTTTTAAATCACTACTAGAAAAAAGTGATTTTACTGTCCAAGAAGAGGAACAGGCACCTTTTGACTATGAAATTTTGGAAGAAGTAAAGCAAGAGCATTTAAAAGATGTAATGGCAGTGCACTTGGAGTTAGAGGACGAGCATTATCATACTTGCCAGCAACTAGGTATTGCATTAACAGATGGAGCGAAAACAATGTACGTGCCATTTGATCTTGCGGCTAAATCAGATGTTCTTCGTCTCTGGTTAGAAGATGCTACTAAAATAAAGTATATGTCTGATTCAAAAGCATCTCAAGCTGCATTAAAACGTGCGGGAATACGTTTAGCTGGTGTGGAATTTGACTTATTGCTTGCTTCTTATATTAATAACCCTGCCCTAAGTGGAGATGATGTGGCAACTCTTGCAAAAGAACTAGGCTATCGTAATGTGCAGGCAAATGAGGCCGTTTATGGTAAAGGGGTAAAACGAGCTATACCAGCAATAGATACACTTTCTGAGCATGCTAGCCGCAAAGCCTTTGCTGTGTGGTCTTTACAGCCAAAGCTTGAGACATTGTTAAAGGAAAATGAACAGTTCGAGCTCTATAAGAACTTAGAACTTCCGCTTGCTTCTATTTTAGGAGAAATGGAAAGTGAAGGGATTACGGTCAATCGTGCCACATTAGAGAAAATGGGTCAGGAATTAAATGACAAACTAATTGTTATTGAACAGGCAATTTATGCTGAAGCTGGAGAAACCTTCAATATTAATTCACCAAAGCAATTAGGCGTTATCCTCTTTGATAAGCTTGGTCTCCCTGTTATTAAAAAGACGAAAACAGGTTATTCCACTGCAGCGGATGTATTGGAAAAATTAAAACCAGAGCATGCGATTATTGAGCATATTCTTTTATATCGCCAGCTAGGGAAATTACAGTCAACTTATATCGAAGGCTTATTAAAGGAAATCCATAAAGAGGATGGAAAGGTGCATACGCGATTCCAGCAAGCATTAACAGCTACAGGGCGTTTAAGCTCTACGGATCCGAATTTACAGAACATCCCGATTCGTTTAGAAGAAGGGCGAAAAATTCGTCAGGCATTTGTGCCATCGAAAGAAGATTGGATATTATTTTCTGCCGATTATTCGCAAATCGAATTGCGTGTATTAGCCCATATGTCGAATGATAAAAATTTAGTCGAAGCTTTCCGTGAAGGTATGGATGTTCATACACGTACAGCAATGGATGTATTCCATGTTTCAGCAGATGAGGTCGATAGTAATATGCGTCGCGCTGCAAAAGCGGTGAACTTTGGTATTGTTTATGGGATTAGTGATTATGGCTTATCGCAAAACTTGGATATTACTCGTAAGGAAGCTGCTACATTTATTGAGAAATATTTTGCAAGTTTCCCAGGTGTAAAACAATACATGGATGATATCGTCCAAGATGCGAAGTTTAATGGTTATGTGACAACGATTTTAAATAGACGTCGATATTTACCTGACATTACGAGCTCGAATTTCAATCTACGAAGCTTTGCAGAGCGTACTGCGATGAATACACCAATTCAGGGAAGCGCAGCTGATATTATTAAAAAAGCAATGATTGATATGGATGCTCGTTTGAAAAAAGAAAATATGCAGGCAAAAATCCTTTTACAAGTGCATGATGAATTAATATTTGAAGCACCTAAAGAGGAGATTGCATTGCTTGAAAAAATAGTACCAGAAGTTATGGAGAACGCAATCGAGCTTTCAGTACCATTAAAAGTAGATTTTAACTACGGTGCAACTTGGTACGAAGCAAAATAAGGAGAGGTTAAAATGCCTGAATTACCAGAGGTTGAAGGTGTCGTCCAGGCATTAAAACCTAAAATTGAAGGGCGGACAATTCAACAAGTTCAACTATCTGAAATTATTCGTTTTTCCTTTGGGGAAGGAAAGCAATGTATCGTGAAGCAAGCTGAGCCTGATGCATTTGAAATAACGTTGTCTCAAATGACGATTACAACAATTGAACGAAGAGCTAAATACATCTTCTTTCATTTACTGAAGGAAGATGTCCCTTATGTGCTTGTTAGCCATTTAGGGATGACGGGTGCTTGGTTTGTGGTAAATTCGCCTGAGGAAATCCAAGAGGTGAAATTTAAAAAGCATATCCATGCTACATTTCAAATGGTAGATGGTGGCTATTTAATTTATTCAGATATACGCCGCTTTGGTGAACTACGTTTTTTAACAAAAATTGAGGATCATGCACCATTAACAAAAATGGCACCAGAGCCATTCGATGAAATAGCATGTGATTATTTTATTGCGAAATCAAATTTGCCGAAATATGAGAAAAAGGCCGTTAAAGATGTAATTATGGATGGGCAAGTCATTTCGGGCTGTGGTAATATTTACGCAACAGAAGCATTATTTGCGCAAAAAATTCATCCGGCCCGTACAATGAACCGCATTAGTGAAAAGCGTAAACGTGAATTGTTCGAGGCGATTGTCGCTATTTTACGCCAAAGCATTGAGGCAGGAGGTTCAACAATTTCAGATTATCGTAATATAAATGGTGAGGCAGGAAGTATGCAGAATCGACTGCAAATGTATGGGAAGAAGATGTGTCCAACGTGTGGAACTGCAACGAGCCAAATGACGATAGGTGGGCGCACATCAGTCTTTTGCCCAAATTGTCAACATTAAAGGGGATTTAACTATGATTATCGGACTAACAGGAAGTATAGCGAGCGGAAAAAGTACAGTAGTAAAAATGATGACAGCACTTGGTTTACCAATTGTCGATGCAGATATTGTAGCGCGTGATGTTGTTGAACCAGGAACGGAGACTTTAAAGCTAATTGTTGAAAATTTTGGACAAGATATATTGCTAGAAGACGGGAGTTTAAATCGTGCTAAGCTGGGCGATATTATTTTTCACGAGCCTGTTAAGCGTAAAATGTTAAATGATATTATGCATCCTGCTATTCGTAAGGAAATGTTACGCCAGCGTGATGCGTATATAGAGGACGGAGAAAAGCATGTTGTGATGGATATTCCACTTTTATTTGAAAATAAATTACAGCATTTTGTTGAGCGCATTATTGTGGTATCGGTTAGTGAAGAAGTACAGCTACGTCGATTAATGGAGCGTAACAACTTATCAAAGGAGGATGCACTAGCCCGAATGCATTCTCAGTTACCAATGTCAGTCAAAGAAAAAGGTGCTCATGCGGTTATTTACAACAATGAAAAATTAGAACAAACAGAGCAACAACTGAAAAAAATCCTGACATCTTGGGACGTATAATTAATTAAAAATCTGTAAATTCATTCGATGCGTAGCAATGACATATTGCTACGCATTTCATATGTGCGCCCGGCATGCATATGAACTATAGGGTGTAAGTCCCGAACCCCGAAGACAGAAGTAGAGGTTAGCCAAGAGCAAGGGTGTCCGTGGCGACGCGGAATCTGAAGGAAGCTGGAGGCAAAA